>NZ_CP067977.1:1812500-2112500 GCF_016656965.1 Brevundimonas vitisensis | reverse complement strand
GCGCTGGATGCGCGTTTCGGTCAATCCGCGCTTCGACGGGGACGGTGAGTTCCTGGGTTATGTCGGGATGTCCTTCGACGTGACCGAGGCACACGAGGCACTTGAGCGGCTGGAGCGTCAGCAGCGCCGCCAGGGTTTTCTTCTGCGACTGTCGGACGAACTGCGAGGGCTGGCCGCCCCCGACGACATCATCGGCCACGTCAGCCGGGCCTTGGGTGAGAAACTGGGCGTGGATCGCGTGGGCTTTGCAGAGGCTCAGGCCGACGGCGAGACGGTCTGGGTGCGCCAGGCCTGGGCGCGCGAGGGTCTGAAGCCGCTGGATGGGGCCTGGCGCCTGTCCGAACATGGCGAAGCGCAGGCCCGAGATTTGAAGAACGGCATCGCGATCCGCACGAGCGACATTCATCAGGAGAACGACCGGCATTCCGGGCCGATGTATGAGGCCCACGGCGTGAGGGCGCGCCTCAGCGTGCCCCTGATGCAGGGCGGTGCCCTGAGGGCCTTGCTATTCGCCCATGCGTCAGAGGCACGCGAGTGGCCCGATGACGATGTGACCCTGTTCAAGGACGTCGCGGCGCGGACATGGGCCGAACTGGAGCGCGCGCGCGCCGAGGCGGAGGTGCGCGAGAGCGAGCAACGCTTCCGCGCCATCGCGGATACGGCCCCGGTTCTGATCTGGGTCACCCACGCCGATCGGACGCGGGCCTTCGTCAACGAGGCCTATGTCGCCTATTATGGCAGCTCCTATGAGGAGGCCCTCACCGCCGACTGGCGCGCGGCCATCCACCCTGAAGATCAGGCGCGCATCCTGGCCGAGTCGGTCGCCGGCGAGGCGACAGGCCGCCCCTTCTCGATGGAGGCCCGCTATCTGCGCCATGACGGCAGCTACCGGTGGCTTCGGTCCTTCTCGCGGCCGCGCCTCTCGCCCGATGGCACGGTGGCCGGCTTTGTGGGGGTGGCCTTTGACATCACCGAACCCAAAAAGGCCGAACAGGACCTGATGCGAATCAATGAACTGCTGGAGGACCGCGTGGGTGAGGCCCTGGCAGAGAAGGCCAAGGCTGAGGCCGACCTGATGCATGCGCAGCGGATGGAGGCGGTCGGACGGCTGACGGGGGGCGTCGCGCACGATTTCAACAATCTGCTGACCGTGGTGATCGGGGCTCTGGATATCATCCTGAGATCGCCCAATGACGCGGCCAAACGGCAGAAGCTGGGAGAGGCGGCCCTGTCGGCAGCGCGGCGCGGAGAGCGGCTGACGCACCAGCTTCTGGCCTTCTCCCGGCGACAGGCCCTGCGGCCCGAGCCGGTGGATCTGAATGCCCTGATCCGCGAGAGCGAGCCACTGCTGCGGCGGGCCGTCGGCGATGCTGTCGACATGAAGCTGAAGCTTCGGCGAGGGGGGGCCAGGGTCAATGTCGATCCGGCCCAGTTCGAGGCCGCCCTGCTCAATCTGATCGTAAATGCGCGTGATGCCCTGGGCGATCGCGGCCGGGTGGAGATCCAGACCCAGAGCTGCGACGTCGAAGCCGGTGACGTGCCTGGCCTGGCAGCCGGTACCTATGTTTGTGTGACGGTCACCGACAATGGCGGCGGCATGCCGCCCGATGTCATCGACCGGGTGTTTGAACCCTTCTTCACGACCAAGCCGGTCGGCAAGGGCACGGGATTGGGGCTGAGCCAGGTTCACGGCTTTACCCACCAGAGCGGCGGTGGAGCCGCCGTCACCTCCACCTTTGGCAAGGGGACCGAGATCCGGCTTTATCTGCCGCCACTTTCGGACGACGTGGCCAAGCCGGAAGCGCCGCCCGTGGCCGTGCCGCGGGGCTCGGTCGTGGGCAAGCGCCTGCTGCTCGTCGAAGACGACGCCGGTGTCGCTGCCGTTGCCATCGAGTTGCTGGAGGCCATGGGCATGCAGGTGACGGCGGCCGAAAACGCGCCTCATGCCCTGGCTGTCCTGGCCGAGGCTCAGTTCGACGTCATGCTCAGCGACATCGTCATGCCCGGCGGCATGACCGGCATCGAGCTGGGCAAGCACTGTGCCCAGACCTGGCCAGCGATGCAGATCATCCTGGCCTCAGGCTATGCCGGAGACGATGTGGACGAGGCCCTGGCCGACGCACCCTGGCCCTTCCTGCGCAAACCCTATTCGGCAGAGGCGCTGAAGGCGATCATCCACGAGGTGGTCGGCTAGACCGCGCGATCAGCGTCCGCGCTGCGCCTTCTTGTCGGCGCGCCGAGCGCGCTGCTCGGCCTTGACCGCAGCCTTGCGCTCACGGCGTTCGTTACGGCGAGCTTCTTCCTGCTCTTCTTCGGTCATGCGCTTGGCCTCTACGACCTGTTGCTGCACGACTTCTTTTTCGCGACGCAAAGCGGCCTTGGCCGCCTCATGCTGCTGACGGATGGCTTCCTTTTCGGCGGCCCGCTTGGCGGCCAGCAGATCGAACTCGGGGTCCGGGGCAGCGGGCTTGGGCTTGAACTTGGCCAGGAGAGCCTTCTTGGCTTCGGCCTGGGCGGACAGTCTGTCGGCAAAGCCGGTCTGTTTCAGATCTCGCATGCGAGGGTCGGTCGTCCTTTTGGTGCGGGCTTACCGCGAATGAGGGGCCAGACGCCCGCTCCGGGCGGGTGGCTACGCGAAAACAGGGCCACAGATCAAGGCCGGGCAGACCTGGAGCCTGTTTGGCGCACGTGTCGACGGCGCAGCATGAAGCGATGCTGCGCCGTCTGGCCGTCAGAAGCTCTGGCTTCAGAGATCAGTCTTCGCCTTGGGTCCGCGAGACGGCGGCACCCGCGGCACCCCCTACGGCGGCACCGACCGGGCCAGCCACAACGGCACCAGCCACAGCACCGGTCGCGGCCCGTTGCTCCATGGTCGAGCCACAGGCTCCCAGGGCCAGGGCAGAGGCGGCGAAGGTCAGGGCGATAAGGGTGCGGGTCATGGCTTCTCTCCAGAATTACCTGCCGATAACGCCAAGAGTGCCGCTGCGTTCCGGACCCGGCACACCAAGGGTTTGGACAGCTTCGCGATGGATCGCGAATGCAATCGAACAACCAGGATAGAGCCACCACCAAGCAGGCCCGCCCACGGCCAATGTAGAAGCGGTGAGAAGCAATACAGTATAGCGCATCAAGTCATAGCCGCCCGAGCCATGAAGACTCATATTGTCTTGCCGGACGATCCGACTTCGCGACAAATTGCTGCGCTGCACACCGATCTTGCGAATCAAACACATTGAGGCCACAAATGGGTGGCTTAAGGCGCGTCCCCGACGTCCGGCTGTTCGCCGATCGTCGGTCTCTTTGACTGCCCTGCGGGCCCGATCCGCAGGTGTTCAAGACGATATTTAAGGGGCGGCATTGCGCCCTGCGGATCAGGATCAGGCCTTTGTCGACCCCTTCGCCCTCGCGCGTGGCTACCCATGCCGATCGTACCGCAAAGATCCGCCCCGCAGCGGCGGCGGCGGCATTCGGCGGGCTGGTCGGCCTGGCCATCGGCTGCGCCTATCTGGGCGGAACGGTCGCCAAGGCCACCACGGTGCGTGCTCAGGCGGAACGGATCGAGGGGGCGGCCTCCGCCGGCTTTACGGAAGAGGCCCTGTCGGCGGCTGCGGGCGGCATGGATGCCAGCGCCCTGGCCATCGCGCGTCGGCATGATCCCTACACCGTTGCAGGTCCGTCGCAGCGCGACCGGCAGGCGGAACTGATGACCGCCCGACTGGAACGTCTGCGCGGCACGCCCGATTCCAACCTTCGTCAGGTCAGCCTGGGGGCAGCCCATCCGGCCGCGCGGCCCTTCCGCCTGGACAACGCCCTGGACGCCTCGCGTGACCTGGAGTGCCTGACCCAGGCCGTCTATTACGAGGCCCGCGGCGAGGGTCGCGACGGCATGCGCGCCGTGGCCCAGGTCGTTCTGAACCGCGCCCGGCACCCGGCCTTCCCCAAGACGGTCTGCAGCGTCGTCTTCCAGGGGGCCGGACGACGCACCGGCTGCCAGTTCAGCTTCACCTGTGACGGATCCATGCGCGCGCCCATCAATCGGGCCGCGTGGAACCGGGCCCGTGACGTCGCCTCTCAGGCCTTGTCGGGCACTGTCTATTCTCGGGTCGGCAATGCGACCCACTTCCACACCACGGGCGTCTCCCCCCGATGGCGGTCCTCACTGATTCAGGTGGGCCAGGTCGGCGATCACGTCTTCTATCGCTTTGGGGGCCGTTCGGGCTCCAGCAGCGCCTTTGCCTACCAGCCGCGCGCCTCGTCGAGCGAACCGCCGCAGATCATGCAGGCCAGCCTGGATCCGACCGTGCCTGTCCGTCAGGCGGGACAGGCCGTCGCCTATAGCTGGGTCCTGGCCCAGGAAGGTCTCGGGGTGGGGGAAACCTCGGCCAGCCCCGCCCCCTCGGCGTCGACCCCTACCACTGCAGCGCCGGCACCGGCACCTGCGATCACAACGGAACCGGCCCCGGTTACCTGATCGAACTCAGCGCTGGTGAACCTGCATCTGCGCCGTCAGATTGCGGTTCAGCCGACCGAAATCCGGCCTTCCCTTCCTGTAGCCCGTGACCTGAAGCGGGTCTGCGTAAAGGGCATCGCCCCGATCCGGCCCGGCCAGCGATAAGGCCTGGGCGGTCATGTTGGTGGTGTCGAAGCTTCGGTTTTCGCAGGTCAGATCAGTCATGGGGCGTCCTTCGCCCCGATAAGCCCCTGGATTCACGCCTGTTCCATAACGACGATCAGCCGATCAGGGCGTCGAGGCCGAGATCCAGAGCCGGCGCCGAATGGGTCAGGGCCCCGACCGAAATCACATCCACGCCCGTGGCCGCGATCGCCGCCACCGTATCCAGGGTGACGCCGCCCGAAGCTTCCAGCACCGGCCGCCCGAACGGATTCACCTTGGCCCGGGCCACCGCCTCGCGCAGCATGGGCAGGGTGAAGTTGTCCAGCATGACGACGTCGGGGCCCTCAATCAGGGCCTCGTCCAGCTGATCCAGGCCGTCGACCTCTACTTCGACCTTCATCAGATGGCCCGCAGCGGCCCGCGCCCGGCGGATCGCCTCGCCCACCCCGCCGCAGACGGCGACATGGTTGTCCTTGATCAGGATGGCGTCATCCAGGCCAAAGCGATGGTTGACCCCGCCGCCACAGCGTACGGCATGCTTCTCCAGCGCACGCAGCCCCGGGGTCGTCTTGCGCGTGTCGGCGATCCGTGCCCGCGTCCCCGCCACTGCCTCGACATAGGCATGGGTCAGGGTCGCGATGCCGCACAGGCGCCCCAGCAGGTTCAGTGCGGTCCGCTCTGCCGCCAGGAAGGCCCGGGCATCGGCTTCGACCTCGGCCAGGACCGCACCCGCGGCAAAGGTTGCGCCGTCCGCCAGCTTCAGGTCGATCGACGCCTTCGGATCCATGGCCAGCACGGCGCACCGGACGATGTCGATGCCGGCCAGCACTCCGGGCTTGCGCGCGGCGAAGGCGGCACGCAACCGGGCATCGGCCGGGATACAGGCCGCAGCGGTCACATCCCCTGCGCGGCCCAGATCCTCGGCCAGCGCCATGCGAACGACCGGCTCAATCAGGATCTCAGGCAGGCGGGAGGTCATTGAGGCATCCTTCATTCGGCGGCAATCAACTTGGCCGGAGCGCGCCGGATACGGGTGTGGCGGGGCGCGGCTGACAGGTCCGGCCAGTCGCTTCGGTAGTGTCCGCCGCGGCTCTCCTGACGATCCAGCGCCGCCTGGGCGATCAACCGGGCGGTAATCAACGGCAGGGCCCCGGCACTATGGGCTTCCAGTTCGGTGATGATGGCCAGGGCCCTGGCCAGACCTTCGGCATCGCGCACCACGCCGACATGGTCGCTCATGGCATGGCGCAGCGTCTGCAGGTCCGCATCCTCAAGGGTGGCACCGCTTACGATCGACAGGACCGGGGTCAGCCCGCCTGCCTCGGCTGCCGCCGCCCGGCCCGTGCGTCGTCCGAAGGCGGCCGCTTCCAGCAGGGAGTTGGAGGCCAGGCGATTGGCGCCATGCACCCCGGTCGCCGCGCACTCGCCCACGGCAAACAGGCCGGGCAGGCTGGTGCGCCCATCGGGCGACGCCGCAATACCCCCCATGTGATAGTGGGCCGCCGCCGCAACGGGGATCGGCGTCTCGCGAGGGTCCAGGCCCGCCCGCATACAGGCGGCGAACACCGCCGGAAACTCGTGCGGAAAGGCCTCGCCAATGGCCGATCGCGCATCCAGATAGGCTCCGCGGCCCTTGGCCCTGGCGGCATGGACGGCACGGGCCACCACATCGCGCGGTGCCAGGTCCGCATCGTCCGCTGGCCCCAGCAGGAAACCGCCGTCCCGGTCGATCAGGCGCGCGCCCTCGCCCCGCAACGCCTCGGTCGCCAGGGGCATGGGGTCCAGCCCGACGTCCATGGCCGTGGGATGGAACTGGACGAACTCGGGATCCAGGATTTCGGCACCGGCCAGCCAGGCCAGGGCCAGACCCTCGCCCAGCAGGGCGGCGGGGGTGGTGGTCTGGGCATAAAGGCCGCCGGCCCCGCCCGTGGCCAGCACCACCGAGGCCGCCAGAACCTGAACCCGGCGTCCGCCCGACCGCTCGATCAGGGCCCCGCGCACCCGGCCCGAGGCGTCCTGGATCAGGCCGCAAAGCCGTCCGTCCTCCCATACCGTGACATGAGGGGCGGCACGCACCGCCGCGACCAGAGCCGACAGGATGGCCCGGCCCGCACCGTCACCGCCGACGCGGGCGACGCGCGGGCGCGAATGGGCGGCCTCCAGGCTGACGGCAAAGCCGCCGCCCTGGGCACGATCGAACGGGGCACCCAGACCGGCCAGCCACTCGACCGTCTCGCGCCCGTCGTCGGTCAGGGTTCGGGTGGCCAAGGGCTCCACCAGCCCCGCGCCGGCCAGGGCCGTGTCCTTGGCGTGCAGGGCGGCGCTGTCGTCATCGCCAAGGGCTGCGGCCACCCCGCCCTGCGCCCAGGCGGAGGAACAGGCCTGAAGCAGGGGCATGGGGGTCACGACCAGCGTCGGCCGGGGCCCCGCCTCCAGCGCCGCCGACAGGCCCGCCAGTCCGCCGCCAATGATCAGCGGCCCGTCATGAATGATCGGAGCCGTCATCGACCGATACCGAAATAGCGTCCGCCGATCTCCAGCGCCCCGCCGACCGAACCGTCGGTCAGAGGCGCCAGGGCCGCGACGCCGACGCCGGCGCACAAGATGGCGGTGACCAGGAACAGGCCGACACTCATGCCCGCCTCGCGCCAGGTCAGCTGCCGCCCTTCCGGCCGCCATGTGCCGCGCCGCAGGTGTCCGATCAGGGCCAGGGCAAGAAAGACCGCGAAGATATAGCTGCCGTTCATCACGCCCCAGGCCACGACCGCCAGGCCGATGAGCACCATGACCGCCATCTCGACCATCGGATGAATCCGGGCCAGCACGGGCCCCAGGGCCTTTGACCCATCCAGAGGCGGCGCGGGGGCCAGGTTGATCAGATTGATCGCCGCGATCGCCGCCGCGCCCACGAACCATTCCGCCTGGGCGGTATAGGCCCCCAGGGCAAAGAAGGGGATGGCCGCCAATATGCCAAAGGCCGGTCCGGCCAGGGACACCAGCACCCCGTCCCACTCACTGACGGGCAT
Organism: Brevundimonas vitisensis; assembly: GCF_016656965.1. Lineage (NCBI taxonomy): Bacteria > Pseudomonadati > Pseudomonadota > Alphaproteobacteria > Caulobacterales > Caulobacteraceae > Brevundimonas > Brevundimonas vitis. Next base: position 2,104,859 of record NZ_CP067977.1, on the reverse strand, counting down.
GCGCTGGCCGCGTGCGACGCCGCCCAGGAAGGGAATGATATAGATTTTGGCCGGGCCCATCCCTAGCCGGTTCATGGCCAGGACATGCCCATATTCATGCACCAGCAGGCCGAAGATCGCTGCCACGGCGATGACCCAGCTGCCGCTGATCCACCAGATGAATCCGCCGAGCAACGCCGTCGAGATCAGGGCCCAGGCCGGATGCTGGCCCTTGACCAGATCGGGCTGGACCGGGGGCCGGTCCGCAGGGGGTGGCGAAGAGGGAACCGGGTTGACGGGAAGGTCCCAGGGGCCGCGGCGGGCGGAGTCGGTTGGATCGCTCATCGCTCGGACTTGGCCTTGTCCGTCCTCAGCCACAAGGCCAGGAGGGCGAGAAGCCGCAGGGTCTTGCGATCAACCTGAACCGAGGCGTGAACGGGAGCGACATAGTGCATCAGATCAGCTCCACCGCCACATGGTGACGCGCCTTGAAGAGGTCATAGCGGGCCGGGATCGCGGGCGGCGGCAGATCGACCATCCGCTGCACGGCCAGGCGCGCACGCTCAGCCATATCCTCGGGCACGGTCACCTCGAACTGCATGTTGATCAGGCAATCGCGGATGTTTTCGAGGGTAATCCGCTTCATGTGCGGACACAGGTTGCACGGGCCGATGAACTGCACGCCGGGTACGTCGCCGGCGACATTGGAGGCCATCGAACATTCGGTGATCAGGACGACCTGCTTGGGTTTTCGCCCTGCGACATAGTCCGTCATCGCCGCTGTGGAGCCTGCGAAATCGGAGGCGGCCAGCACATCCTCGGGACATTCCGGATGGGCCAGGATTTCGGCACCCGGATAGGCGGCGCGCATGTCGGCGATGTCGGCGGCGGTGAAGCGCTCGTGCACCTCGCACCGGCCCTTCCAGGCGATGATGCCGACGGTGGTCTGGGCCGCAACATTGCGCGCCAGGAACTCATCGGGGATCAGGATGACACGATCGACGCCCCATTCCTTTGCCGCCCATTCGACGACCTGGACCGCATTGGCGCTGGTGCAGCAGATGTCGGTCTCGGCCTTCACATCGGCGGTGGTGTTCACATAGGTCACGACCGGCAGACCCGGATAGCGCGCCTTGATCAGCCGCACATCGGCCCCGGTGATCGAGGCCGCGAGCGAACAGCCGGCCCGCAGGTCGGGGATCAGCACCGTCTTGTCGGGCGACAGGATCTTGGACGTCTCGGCCATGAAGTGGACGCCGGCCTGGACAATCACCTTGGCATCGGACCGGGCGGCTTCCTTGGCCAGGCCCAGGCTGTCGCCGACATAGTCCCCTACCCCGTGGAAGATGTCGGGCGTCATATAGTTGTGGGCCAGGATGACGGCGTCGCGATCGGCCTTCAGCCGATTGATCTCGGCGATCAGCTCGGCCTGGACCGGCCATTCCATCGGGGTGACATGGTCGCGCACCTTGGGCCAGACATGGTCGGTCACATCCTGGACCGTGGTCCACCGCGCCATCGCTGCACCGTCTGCCATCGTCGCCTCCATACCCTTATGCTCACATTCAGCATAAGCAGGCGCAATCTAGGCCGATCAGCACGGATTGCAAGGGCACACTAGAGGATGACGCCCTCATGCCGCAGCAGCCAGCTCTTGCGCTCGATGCCGCCGGCATAGCCGGTCAGGGTGCCGTTCGTGCCGATCACCCGGTGGCAGGGGACGATCAACGCAATGGGGTTCTGGCCATTGGCCAGACCGGCGGCCCGCACAGCCCTGGGCGCACCGATCGCCGCGGCCAACTGGCTGTAGCTGCGGGTCTGGCCGGCCGGAATGGCACGCAGCGCAGCCCAGACCGCGCGCTGAAAGGCGGTGCCGGCGGTCTTTACCCCCACCGCGTCGAGCGCCCGCACATCCCCGCCGAAGTAGGCCTGTATCGCCGCCCGAAGACTCTCCGGAGCCCGGCCCGCCACCAGGACGGCCCCGGGCGCGTGCCGCCCCAGCAGACGCATCATGCGCGGCTCATAGTCGGCAAAATCGAGGGCCCGGACCGCGCCGTCCACGTCCGTGACCAGCAACACCTCCCCCACAGGCGACGCGATACGGTCGAGCGTGAGCATCAGGGTGTCAGGCTGCACAGCGGACATGGTGGTCCTCCTTGGTGATGACGCCGCCCAGGCGCAGGTGCCGTTCCGCATAGGCCCGCCATGGCCGCCAGGCCTCGGCACGCAGGGTCAGGGCCTCGTCGAGCAACCGATCGTTCGGCGCGTCGCCAGGGCGGTCGGTCCAGCTTCCCGGCAGCCTCATGCCCGGCCGGGCGGCCACAAGCGGCGCCAGCAGAGGGTCAGCGGACAGATCGCGCTCGATCGCCACCGGGTCCGCTGAAAGATCGAAAACCCTGCGCACCCGGGCCAGTATGCCTGGCAGTGCCTTCAAGTCGGCGGCCTCGACATGGAGATCAAGCCGCCCGCCGATGCGGTGCTCGACGCCGACCCGGCCGTCTGTCCCATCGATCTCGGGCGAGAGGACACGCGACCATCGCCCCGCCTCCACAGCGTCGCCACGCGCCGCGAGCGCGCCGATCATGTCATCCCAATCATAAGGTGGACGATAGGGCAGGCTGAGGGCGATGCCGGGCGTCGATCCAGGACGTTCGCGGCCTCGCCTCAGGGACGAGGGCGGTCGACCATAGAGGGCCTGGAACGTCTCATTGAACCGCCGCACGCTGCCGAAGCCGGAGGCCAGGGCCACCTCGGCCATCGACAGACCTGTCTGATGCAGCAGGGTCTTGGCCAGCAGCACACGCCGGGTCTGGGCCACACTGACCGGAGCGGCCCCCAGATGCTGGCGAAACAGGCGGCGCAGGTGGCGGTCCCCCATGCCCAGACGTTCGGCCAGGGCCTCGGTCGTCCCCTCACCGCCCGCCCCTCCGTCCAGCGCCCCCGCCTCGATCAGGGCAAGGGCCCGACTGACGCTGTTGGACGTGCCGCGCCAGGCTCCCATGTCCGGGGCGGTTTCTGGCCGACAGCGAAGACAGGCCCGAAAGCCTGCCTCCTCTGCCGCCGCCGCAGTCACCACGAAGATCATGTTTTGCCGCAGCGGGGTCCGCGCCGGACAGACGGGACGGCAATAGATGCCCGTGGTCTTCACACACCCGAAGAACCGCCCGTCGAAACGGGCATCGCGCGTCAGCACCGCCCGATAGCAGGCATCCTGGTCCAGAGGGGGCGGTGCGATCTCCATGCGAGACAGGATGCGCCCGGCCGCCCCTCAAGTCTCGCGGTTTTCGGACATCGATCTCAAACCCTGTCTCGGGCGGGTCGAACCAGCCGCCACAGATTGAGCAGGATCGAACAGACAAGACTGACGGCGATGATGGCCAGCACCCAGGTGAGGATGGTGCTCAAGATCAGACCGGCACCGTCGATGTCTTTTCCGGCGGCGGCCATGCGCGGCCAGGCATCCGGGGCCAGATACCGTCCCGCCGGACCGACCAGAGCAGTCACGCCATCCTGGCTGAGCGTGAACCAGGTTCCGGCCTGGTAAAGGACGGAAGCCAGCCACAGCCCTGCCGCCGCCAACGGGATTCGGAACAGAGCCCGCAGCTTGATCGCACTCGGACGCACCACGGTCAGCAGATCGACCGCGACGCCCGACAAGGCATAGGCCAGGATCGGCGTGAACAGGGCGGCCCAGATGGGCGCAGGCTGAAACACCATGTCTTCGCGTCCGAAGGATACGGCCGTCATGCCCACTCCCCGGAGCGCACCGATCCACCACAGCACGAACACGATCCCGGCGATCACGCCCCACAGGGCGTCGGCCCCCGGCATGGGCTTGGGAGCCGGGCGGGGCCTGTAGGCCGAGGGCTTTGCATTCAGATCGGCCCCCGCCATGCCCGTCGCCCAGTTGGCCGGGTCGCTGAGACGCAGCGCGGCCAGATCCTTCACCTTCCACTTCGTCAGGAAGTCGGGGCGAATGTTCTGCCAGTCCAGAACGGCACCGGCGACCGTGGCCACGCCGATCAGGGTCAGGGCGCTGCCGAAGAAGCCGTGGAAGGCCTGGGAGATCGACTGGCCGAAATTCGGCGTGCCCGACACGAGGTGAATGACCAGACCCAGCGCCTGCACCGCCAGCAGGATGAACAGACCCGCCTTCACCGCAAACAGCCAATAGGGAAACAGCTCTGGCCCGATCAGGCTCTGCGGCCCCCTGCCATAGCGGGCCGCCACGACCAACGGATGACCCATGGCTCGCAGGATGTCTTCGCGTTCGTCATCGCTCAGCGCGCGGCCCAGTTCGGCCTCTCGCTCCTCGAAGCGGTTCAGCAATGTGTCGCGCAGTTCGGCGACGATGTCGTCGCGGGTATCGCGCGGCAGCTGCGCCGCCACAGCATCCAGATAGGTGTCGAGCATGGTCATGTCGGTCCCCCAACCCGTTGATCGGTCACAAAATCTTCTCAAGCGACGCATTGATGCCGCGCCATTCGGCGGTCAGTTCGGCCAGCATGGCGACCCCGCCCGGCGACAGGCGGTAGAAGCGCTTCCTGCGCTTCTCTTCCTCGCGCCATTCGCTGATCAGCAGGCCCTGGCTCTCTAGTCGACGCAGCAGCGGATAGAGGGTTGATTCCTCCATCTCCAGCCCGTCAGCGGCCAAGGCCTGACGCAGGGTATAGCCGTAGCGTTCCTCTCTCAGCCGGGCCAGGACAGCCAGGACCAGAGACCCACGCCGCAGCTCCAGCCGCATGGAATCGAACTGTTCCGGATCCAAAGCCATTGCACGCCCTGTCCGCCACATAGTGTGTGACACACAGTGTATGCCGCACACTGTGCGACAGAGTCAATCTGACAGCTTAGCGAGGCTCGGCTTCCGGTCTCTCGACCAGGCGCGTCACGGCCAGGTCGGCGGTCACATTGCCGACGGTGCGAAAAATGTCCGGAATGACCTCTACCGCCAGCAACAGAGGCAGAACCTCCAGCGGCACGCCCATCGCGATGCAGATTGGGGCGATGGAGGCGAAGAAGGACACCTGTCCGGGCAGGCCAACCGTGCCGATCGACACCAGTATGGCGGCCAGTCCCGCCGCAATCAGCTGGCCTGCCGACGGCTCCAGTCCGAACAGGTGGGCGACGTAGACCGCCACCCCCAGATTGGCCACCGGACTGGTAATGCGGAAGACCGCCACCGCCAGCGGCAGAACCAGACCGGCACCGGCTCGGCTGATACCCAAGGCATCGACCGCCCGCTCGACCATCACCGGCAGACTGGCCAGGGACGACTGGGTCGAGAAGGCCACCACCTGGGCCGGAGCCGCTGCCCGCGCAAAGCGGAACAGACTGACCCGACCGAACAGGGCGACCAGAGGATACATCAGCAGGGTGATGCCCAGGCAGGACAAAGAGATGACGGCCACATAGTGGACCAGGGTTCCCGCCGCGCCGATCCCCGCTGACAGTCCAACCCCCAGGGACAGGGCGAATACCCCCAAGGGCGCGGCGGCCAAGACCCAGCGCACGATCACGATCATGGTCTCGGCCACCGCTTCGAACAGCGTGACCAGAGGCACCCGGAGACGCTCGGGCAGGCGCGAGGCCGCAAAACCAAAGAAGACGGCAAACACCACCAGCCCCAGGATCGCATCCTCGGCCGCCGCCCGGATCGGATTGGCCGGGGCGATGGTCTGGACGAAGGCCGAGAAGGGTGCCGTCTGGCCGATGCCCTCAGGCGCGGGCGGCGCTCCGGCCACCAGGGCGGCACCGCCAGCCGGATCGATCGGCCACAGGGCCAGCAGGCTATAGGCGGCGCCGATGGCATAAAGGGTGGCTCCCACGATCAGCACCGCAAAGATCGCCACGGCCCGGGCCGCCGTTCGCCCCGTTCGCGCCGCGTCTGCGATCGAGGCAATGCCGACCACCAGAAGCGAAAAGACCAGCGGCACGATCGTCATTCGCAGAGCATTCAGCCACAACTGCCCCAGGGCTGCGACCATATCGGCGGTTGCCGTCCCGCCCGGCAGACCGGCTGTCTGAGCCCAGGCCCCCGCCACCAGTCCCGTCGCCAAGGCCGCCAGCACCATCAGACTGAGCGACGGCAGCCTGGACCGGTGAGGCGAGGGCGAGGTGGAGGGCGTATCGGTCATGGCCGCACGCTAGCAGTCCGCGACCGGGCCGACATCCTGCGAAATCCTCATCAGCGAACCTTGATCGGACCTGGCACCTCAGCGGCAGAAGGGTCGGGCCCCCGGTTCCAGGTGCAGGTGATCCTGGTGCGGCGCGTCATAGTCGGGGCTGAGCACCGTGCCGAAGATACGGCAGGCATCGTCGCGGATGCGGCGCAGGAACCGCGCCTCATCCGTGTCGCCGCGCCAGTCGGCCGCGACGGTGATCCGCCGCCCGTCCCGCAGGCGCACCCCGCCGAAGTCGATGGCGGCGGCCAGGGAATGAGCGCTGGGCCGGGCCCCTGGCCGGTTGCTGACGCTGCGACACGCATAGGTGCCGAAATGGTCGATCTGGACCACATCCTGGCCGAAGATTTCACGCGCCGCCGGCTCCACCGACTGTCTGCGCCAGACGCTGAACGCCAGGGCCGTCTCGCACGTCATGGTCGGGGCGGCCGGAGCCAGCCGTGCTACCGTGCCCAGGTCCACCGCCAGCACGCCCGCTTGGCTGAGCCCGCAGGTCGCCGAATCCACGCGGTCGGGCACGGGATCGAAAGTCACCCTCGCCGCGCCCAGGCTGGCCGCGCAGGCCGCGACACCTGCCCCGGCGGCCCGCGCGATCCGCGACCGCGTCTGGCCATCGATCGGCGCATCGATCAGGCCGGCATCGGCAGGAGCGGCGGCTGCGGGAGCGGGCCGCGGCGGGCCGTCGCCGGGCGTATACGGCCGCTCGCTGCTCCGGGGCGCGCAGGACATCAGGACGAGACACGCCCCCATCGCCACCGCATATGCGCCTGTCCGGAAGTTGAGCATGACCAAAGGCAGGCCCCCAGCGCTGATTCGTCAAGCCACCGGCACCCCCGACCTCTGGCGATCCGGCCTGCCGCATCCTAAGTTGTGTTCATGAACCGTTCCTCGACGCCCAAGGGGTCGGCCCCCCGCACCAAGAAGCCCGTCCATGTGCCGCAGGCGGGCATGGCAGAGGCTCCGGCCGCCTTTCTGCGCGACGATGCGGCGCCCATGCCGCAGGCCATGCGCAACATGCCAATGTTCGCGCCCGTTTCCGGCCCGCGCCTGACGCCGGAGGAGGCCCCCGGCAAGCCGGACGACTGGGCTCCGCACCGTCCCGACCGCCCCGCCAAGTCGCTGAAAGGCCGCCAGCAGCAGCCCTTCCGTCTGGTCACCAACTACACGCCGGCCGGGGACCAGCCCTCGGCCATCGCCGAGATCGTCGAGGGGCTGGAGGGGTCGGAGCGCGATCAGGTGCTGCTGGGCGTCACCGGCTCCGGCAAGACCTTCACCATGGCCAAGGTCATTGAGGCCACGCAGCGTCCCGCCCTGATCCTGGCCCACAACAAGACCCTGGCGGCGCAGCTGTACAGCGAGTTCAAGGCCTTCTTCCCTGACAATGCCGTCGAATATTTCGTATCCTATTACGACTACTATCAGCCCGAAGCCTATGTTCCTCGTACTGACACCTATATCGAGAAGGACTCCAGCATAAACGAGCAGATCGACCGGATGCGGCATTCGGCGACGCGCTCTATACTGGAACGCGATGACGTCATTGTTGTGGCGTCGGTCAGCTGTATCTACGGCATTGGCTCGGTCGAGACCTATACGGCCATGACGTTCGACCTGAAGGTCGGGGCGCAGATCGATGAGGCGAAGCTGAGGGCCGATCTGATCGCGCTGCAGTATAAGCGCAACGACCTCAATTTCGAGCGCGGCATGTTCAGGAAGCGCGGCGACACCGTCGAGATCTTCCCGGTCCACCAGGAGGATCGCGCCTGGCGCATCAGCCTGTTCGGCGACGAGATCGAGAGCATCCAGGAGTTCGACCCCCTGACCGGCAAGAAGACCGCCGATCTGGAGGAGGTCACCGTCTATGCCGCCAGCCACTATGTCACCCCGCGCCCGACGCTGAACCAGGCCCTGGGCGGCATCCGGGCGGAGCTGAAGGAGACGCTCGACTGGATGGTCGAGAACGGCAAGCTGCTGGAGGCCCAGCGGCTGGAACAGCGCGTCCGCTTCGACCTGGAGATGATGGAGGCCACCGGCTCCTGCGCCGGGATCGAGAACTATTCCCGCTGGCTGACCGGCCGCGCGCCCGGAGAGCCCCCGCCCACCTTCTTCGAATACATCCCCGACAACGCCCTGCTGTTCGTGGACGAAAGCCACGTCACCATCGGCCAGATCAGCGCCATGTTCCGGGGGGATTACCGCCGCAAGTCGACCCTGGCCGAATACGGCTTCCGCCTGCCCTCCTGCATCGACAACCGCCCGCTGAAGTTCGACGAGTGGGACGCCATGCGCCCCCAGACGGTGCACGTCAGCGCCACCCCCGGGCCGTGGGAGATGGAGCGCACCGGCGGCGTCTTCGTGGAGCAGGTGATCCGCCCCACCGGCCTGATCGACCCGCCCGTCGACATCCGCCCCGTCTCCGGCAAGACCCGCAACCAGGTCGACGACGTCATCGACGAGGTCAAGGCCGTGGCCCGCAACGGCTATCGCAGCCTGGTCACCGTCCTGACCAAGAAGATGGCCGAGGACCTGACCGAATACATGCACGAACAGGGGGTCCGCGTCCGCTATATGCACAGTGACGTCGATACCATGGAGCGGATCGAGATCATCCGCGACCTGCGCCTGGGCACCTTCGACGTGCTGATCGGCATCAACCTGCTGCGCGAGGGGCTGGACATCCCCGAATGCGGCCTGGTCGCCATTCTGGATGCGGACAAGGAGGGCTTCCTGCGCTCCGAGACTTCATTGATCCAGACCATCGGCCGCGCCGCCCGCAACGTCGACGGCCGCGTCATCCTTTACGCCGACCGCATGACCGGCTCGATGGAGCGCGCCATCGCCGAGACCAACCGCCGCCGCGAACGGCAGGAGGCCTATAACGCCGAACACGGCATCACCCCCGAAAGCGTCAAGCGCGACATCAAGGAAATCCTCGACAGCCCCTATGAGAAGGACCGCGTCCTGATCCCCACCGCCGGGGTGCGCGAAGACGCCAAACCCTTCATCGGCAACAATTTCCAGGCCACGCTCAAGGACATGGAAGCCAAGATGCGCGAGGCCGCCTCCAACCTGGAATTCGAGGAAGCCGGCCGCCTGCGCGACGAGATCAAGAAGCTGAAACTGCTCGACCTGGAATTCGCCAACGAAGTCCTGACCGCCGCCGGCGAAGAGGTCGACAAGACCGCCCCGAAGCGCTGGCGCAAGGAGGCTCAGGTGGAGAAGGCGGAGGCGTTCCGTAAGGGGCGATAGGGGGCATCACGCATCGCTTATCGCGCGGCCAAATGGCAGCAGATCGCGATCAAGTTCTTCAAGCCTTTGCTTAAGCAAATCGTCATAATCGACGCCGATAAAATCTGTGTCCAGCTTTTGTTTGGGCAGGAACGCAAGTATTATTTCCGTTCTTGCTCTCACGCCAGCTTTAGTGCGCTCAATTAATTCAGCGGAAAGAAGTGAGTTTAGATCTCTCGATATCGTTTTGGCGGTTTTATTTGCATACATTTCGGCCAAAACGGGAGACATGTGCCTTAGTTTTTGAACCGGTGTATAGCCTCGATTTTGCGACAGCGCGAGAAGTAAGCAAATCTGGCGTTTATCGGCAATAGTTTTCTCCGTGCCGAAATATTCATGGACATAAGAGACCCACGCAACGTGCCATTGCTGTCTCTTTACGTACAGGATTTGCATCCTTAGTTGATCAACAAAGCCTCGTGTCGCGTAAGAGAGAAAGCCGACCAGATCGTCCTTCTTCGAGGCGTCGGAAAGCCGCCTGTAGTAGTCACCTCGGGTCTTGTTGTAGTGATTACTAAGAAGGTGAACGGCGGAAGAAGCCACGCCCGCCTCCATCAGGAAGCGAACCTCTAACATCCTGGCCGTCCGACCGTTTCCGTCTCCAAATGGGTGAATCCACGCGAGATAGACGTGCGCAATCACGGACTTTATGATTCCGTAGACGATAGCATCTTCGGCTTCAGGGGGTTCGAATCCGGTGTTTAGCCAGTCACAGAGTCTTTCCATGAGCGAGTCACAGTCTTCCCAATCTGGCGCTTTATAGTCGAACACTCCAACCGAGCATGTTCTAAATTTGCCAGGGTCAACGTGATCTTCTAATTCGAGACCATACAAAATATCCGCATTATAGTCTTTTATATCTTGTACAGTCAGCGGTTGACGACCGTTTATTTCGATCTCTTCAACAATACTGTTGGCCACGCCGAGGACATTTGTAATCTCCTGTTCAAGATACTTTTGTGATAGCGGCGTCGTGCGCTCGCCTTCGACGATTCGCAAAACCTGCGCCTCGGTGAGCGTGTTACCCTCGATCGCTGCCGTAGCGTGAACGCCTTTGGCTAGGAAAACGCGATGCAGGTTCTTTGCAAACTCGGGCATTAGCGGCACGCCCGCTAGGTGATGGCATTTGGAACTTGCTTCCCCCAAGGCCAGCCAAAGGCGCGCTGGCCATTCCCGGGTATCCGGAAGGCCAAAGACAAGCCACGGATGCGTCCGAAGGTATGACTCACCGTTTGACCGAATCTTGAGCGATGTAGGTTCGGTAGTTCCGGGGTTCTTCGATTTCGCCATTGAAAATGTCCACTCTGGTGTCCACCTGTGTGTCACCATCGGAGGGGTAACCTAATGTCGGGTTATCTCCTACGGCTGGACGGAGATTTTTTGCGATATGGCCAGGAAGATTTTTTACGTTGTGGTGAACGGCACGCAGTGGGGTGTCAGGTGCGAAGGGGGGCTGGTCAGCAGCCATTTGACTCAGGCCGCTGCGATCCAAGCTGCTCGTGGGCACGCGTTGGGATGGTGGAAAGCGGGCCAGCCTTCCCAAGTTCTCGTGCAAGGTGCTGATGCGAAATGGAGGACTGAGTGGACCTATGGCGATGACCCGCTTCGACACCCGGGTTGAGAGAGGCGGGGACGGTCTTACCGCGCTCGATGTCATTAGCGACTACACACGCGGTAAGGGCTAATTAGCCAAGCTGCCGCCATGCTGCGGCATGGCCGCCGACGACGAACCCTTCCGCAATCTCGGCTTCGCCGAGGACACTGCCGTCTTCGCCAGCGCACCGCAGAACGTCCGCGTCTTGTCCGAGGGCTGGATGGCGATGCACGGCTTCTGTCCCTCCTGCGGCGCGGAGCCTCTGTCCGCCTTCAAGGCCAACTCGCCCGTGGCGGACTTTCACTGCTCCGTCTGCGCCGAAGAATATGAGCTCAAGGCTCAACGCGGGCCGATCAAGCGGCGGATCATGGACGGTGCATATGGCACGATGACCGCGCGGCTGAAGGCGCGGAACAACCCAAGCCTGATGGTCATGAGCTACGATCCGGGCCGCACCCGCGTCACCGACCTGATCGTCGTGCCCCGTTACTTCTTCACCGTCGACCTGATCGAACCGCGAAAGCCACTCGGCCCGAACGCCCGCCGCGCCGGATGGCAGGGCTGCAACATCCTGATCGGCGACGTGCCGTTGTCTGGACGCATCCCCCTGATCATCAGCGGCGTGGTTTCGCCCCGCGCCGAAGTGGTGGACCGCTGGCGCTCCACCCTGTTCTTGAAGGACGCCAGCCTGAATGCGCGCGGCTGGCTGCTGGGCGTCATGCGGGCGGTGGAGGCGGTCAGGCGGCCAGAGTTGGCCCTCGACGACGTCTATGCCCATGAGGCGACGCTCTCGGCGCTCTATCCTGGGAACAACAATGTCCGCCCCAAGATCAGGCAGCAGCTTCAGGTGCTGCGCGACCGGGCTGGTTGGCGTTCAACGGGCGCGGGACGTATCGGCGGACCTGATCCCTCTCCCAACGGGAGAGGGTCGACGGGCCTGATCACCCCCCCCACGTCCGATCCTGACGGAAGCGTCGGGCAGGGTCTGGCCTTCGGATCAAGGGAGGATCGGATGGCAGAGGCGGTCAAGACGCTGACAGTGGCGGAGCGGCGGGCGGCGGCGAGGGGGGCGCGGCGGGTCGAGCGGGCGTCGCGCCATGCGGAGGCGATCATCGGCCTGGCCGAGGCACTGGCGGCGGCGTGGCACCTGCCCGAGGGATCGGCAGCGCAGCGCCGGGCGCGGGCCAGGATCGAGTGGGGAATCCGGGCCCTGAAGCGGGTGAAGCTGTGACGCGGCGGGGCCCTGTGTCCGCGCCTGACGCCGCTGTCCGGGATCCCTTCGTCCCATGAGCCCGCGCGCGCCCCAGAAAATTCGGTCGGGCCACATCTGGGAAGAGGTGCGGCGGGCGTGGGAGGCGGGGGAGACGGCGGCCTCTGTCGCGCGGCGCTATGACGTCGGCCTGGACAACCTGTGGCGGCGGCGGGCCAAGGAGGGGTGGCAGAGACGCCCGGCAGACGCCCCGCCCGAGCCGGTCGAGGGCTGGGACCGCTATGCCGCGCGCAAGGTCGAGGAATTCGAGGCCGAGCGGGAGGCGGTGCGCGAGCTGGCGCTGGACCTGGTGCGGGTGATGCAGGGCGGGCCGATCGAGGAGGCGCCGCTGTGGCACATGCCCTTCCTCTATGACTGGCGGGCGCGGCACCTGGGGCCCGAGGTGGCGGCCATGGACCGCGAGCGGGCGCAGGACCATGAATGGGCGCAGGCGTTCTGGGACGCCGAGGGGCGGCTGAGGCCCCTGCCCCAGCTGGACGCGGCGCTGATGCGGCTGTTCCGCCAGGATTGGCGGCGGCAGGTGGAGCTGCCGGACGGGGTGGCGGAGGCGTGGCCGTGAGGGGGCTGAGTCCGGTTGCTTGAGTCCGCCCCACCCGGCCGGATGTTAGGGGACATTAGAAACTGGAAGGGTGGGATACGCCGGGATTAGGCGGTCTACCGTGGGATTTCCCTTATTCATCAACGATCCCTCTTCCATAATTTTGTCGGCGGCGGCGGCGCGGGCTGTCTAATCGAAGTGGCAGTTTAGACAGACCTTCGACACTTGAACTTATAATTTTGTCGGCGGCCAGCGATCGGGGCGAGGTCGGCTTCAGGGTGGCCTCAGGCTGGGGTCAGGCTGGCCTCAGGCCCGGTGTGCCGGGATCGTCTTCCGTGGCATGAGGGCTGGAGGTGGAGCCGAAGGGCCGCGCGGGGTGCGAACCGGCGTCGGAAAAGTGGGACCTGGTGGTCCCAGAAACCTCAATGCCGGGCAAAGGCCCACGGGGCGGGACCGAAGGGGTCGCGAGAGCGGTCGCCGATGACGCCCGAAGTGGGACGCTATTTGTCGGGCTGGGTGGTCTGGTCGCCGACGTAGAAGCGGCCGTCGCTGATGTGCATCAGAAACCATGCGTCGGTGCCGGAAAAGGGCGGCAGGGCTGAGCGAGGGACGAAGCGGCCCAGGCGGCCGAAGTGGATTTTGACGCGCGGCACCTCTCCCGAGCCCAGGACATGGACTCCGCTCGCGGTGACCAGAACAGGCCAGGCGATCTTGCCCTCTGGGATGCCGATGCGGATCGGGGACGGTCTAGCCTTCACTGTCGGCGGAGCGGGTGAAGGCAGCCAGGACGTCGGCTTCACCCTCAGCGACCAGGCAGCTGAGCGATCCGCTGAGGAAAATGCGGGTGCCGTCCTCGGTCGCGGCGAAGGCCTGAACCCGGCTTTCGCGGATATAGATAGGCTGGCGTTCCGGTAGCTGAGTGAAGCGCTTGAACATGATCGTCAGGCCGGGATGGGCGGGAGGGCCGGAAGGTCGGCACCGTGAATTTGCCGATAGATGATCTGGGCGAGACGCTTGCTCTGTTCGAGGTCGGCGGGGCTGAGGTCGCCGCACTGGATGCGATACATGCCCGCGTCATCATAGGTCGCACCGGCCGGGCGACTGACCATGATCACCATCCGCCAGCCGCATCCCTGGACGGGTCGCGCGACGATCCAGCTGACGCCAGAGGTGTGGGCGTAGGAGATGTTGCGCTGCGCCTGGTAGTCGCCCTTCAGGGCGTCGGCGAGATATTCGGGACTCTTGACGTGGTCGAACTCGCAGGTTCGACCGATGTCCGGATCGGGGCAGGCGAGCAGCTTGACCGATTCGATCTCGACGGATGGCGATGGCGGGGCGGCCACGTCCCCGCAACCAACCACCCAGGCGCAGGCGAAAATGATTGGGCTGATCGAGCGGCGGATCATGTGCAGCCTTAAAGCATGGACCCCGACCAAAGGGCGCGGCCGAGGATTTGGAAACGGTTCAGGGCCTCGCCGGACAGCAGCTCGGGCTCGTAGCGGGGATTTTCGGACAAAATCTCGATGCCGTCGATGGTGCGGCGCAGGCGCTTCAGGCGAAGTTCGTCGTCGAAACGAAAGGCGAATACCTTCTCACGCAGGCGGGTATCCTTGAAGTCAATGACGACGCGGGCACCGTCGCTGATCAACGGCTCCATCGAGTCGCCTTCGGCTTCCAGGACGCCCAGACCGTCCCCGTTGGCTCTGCCCAAGGCCCGCAGCAGGTCCATATCGAACGGCATGGTGCCGATCTCCCTGGCTGCGTCGGAGAAGCTGGCCGTGCCGGCCGAAAGGCGGACGTCGAATATGGGCAGCCCCACATAACCGAACGACGAAGCGCTGGGCGCGCCTTCTCCGGTCGCCAGCCAATGCAAGCTGACATCGAGAGCCTTCGCCAAGCGGGCGGCCTTCAGCAGGCCCGGCTCGCTGCCATTGAGATACTTGCTCATGGCACCGGTCGAGATGCGTGCCCGCTTGGCTACGACCGCCTGTGACGTAGTGCCCATGGCAAGCTGAAGCCGCTCCGAGAAGCCGCGTGCCAAATCATCATCATCATCCACGATCGTGGTTGACGTGAATCGCGTGGGAGGCGTATCACTCACGATAGTGAACTTTCCTCACGAAGGCGAATGGCGTTGCATCCTGAAGAGATCAAGTGCGAGGTTCGCATGACGGGCATTACCCTGACAGGGTTGGCGCTGCGCCATGGGTTCAGCCCATCAGCTTGCCGCAAGGCGCTGGTGGTGCCCTGTCCTCGGGTCGATCGGGTGATTGCAAAGCGCATCGGTCGGAAGCTCCACGAGGTCTGGCCCGAGCGATACGACACGCGGGGCCGACGAATCTTCACGAAGGTGAATAGTAGCGCACTCCAAAGTGTGCCGCATCGTCTAAGCACGCAGGCGGTTTAGACATGGCTCAGGGGATCACATCCGGGCCGGTCGATCAGCCCGCCGCCGTCATCGATCCGGTCGCGATCGAGCAGATCGTTCTGGTGCCTTTGGCGCTGATCGATGCCAGCGACAGGCTGCGGGAGGTCAACGACGCCCACGCTGAGGTGATGGCCGCGTCGTTCACCGAACGGGGGCAGCGCACGCCGATCGAGATCGTGCGCCGGGGCGACCGGTTCCGTCTGGTCTATGGGGCGCACCGGTATAGGGCCGCCCAGATCGCGGGATGGGCCGACATCAAGGCCATCATCACCGAGGCCGACGACGCGGAACTCCGGCTGCGCGAGATCGACGAGAACCTGATCCGGCACGAGCTGACGGCGCTGGATCGCGCCCGGTTCCTGGCCGAACGCAAGCGCATCTATGAGGCCCTGAACCCAGAGGCGAAGCACGGCGGGGATCGTCGCAGCGACCAAGTGGCCAACTTGGCCACTTGGTCCTTCAGCGCCGACATCGCCGACAAGACGGGACTTTCCGAGCGCACGATCCGCCGGGCGGTTCTGCTGGCCGAGGCCCTCTCGCCGGACGTTGTGAAGGCGGTTCAGCACACGGCGCTGGCGTCCAATCAGGCGGCGCTGGAAGCTCTGGCGAAACATCCCCACGAACGACAGGTGGCGGCGGTCGGGCATCTGCTGGCCCAGGACAACCCCGCGCGGTCGGTGAATGAGGCCTTCGATCGGATCGACGGCAAGGCCGTCAAGCCTGCCGAAGACCGATCGCTGTCGCGCTCCATCGACCTTTGGGAGCGGATGAACGCCCGCGATCGGCGGGCCTTCCTGGCCTTCCTGGCCGAGGCCGAACTTCCCAAGGGCTGCTCGGTCGAGGTGACGAAATGATCCGGGAAACCAAGGCGCAGGAGCTGGGCGTCAAGCCCGGCGTCGTGTCGAAACGGGCCAAGCGGACTACGGCGCTGATCCGCTCCAAGCTGGAAGCCCTGGCCTATGAATGGTCGGAGATCGACGGGGCCGTCGAGGCGGACATCCAGGCGCTCTACGACAAGCTGGATGCCATCGACGTCGCGGTCGATGATGCTGTCGTCACCCTGCGCCGTCCGAGGGACGACGCATGACCGCCGCCGCCTGGACCTTCCAGAGCCGGATGGCGGTGCTGCGGGCCGTGGGCGCGGGCGACGGTCCTTGGGCAGGCTGGGACACCGGCGCGGCGGGCCGGACGGTCGAGGTGTCCGATGCCTATGCCGCGCGCCAGGCCATGATCCTGGACCTGCGGGCCGATGGGCTGCTGACCGAGCACAACCTGCTGACGGCCGAGGGCAAGGCCCTGCTGGCCGTGGAGCGGGCGCATGGGTAAGCGCGACCGGATCGATCCCCGGCAGATGGCCCTGTCGTTCGACGCCCCGGCACGGGTGACGCCGACCGAGGGGCTGCTGGCTGGTCTGGACACCTATGTCGCCGGGCTGGTGTCCGCCATCGTGCGGGAGGACTCGCGGTCCCAGGCCGAAGTCGCCGCCGCGATGTCGGCGGTGCTGGGCGAGACCGTGTCCAAGGACATGCTCTATGCCTATGCCGCCCCTTCAAAGGACGGACACAACATCTCGGCCGCCCGGTTCCTGGCCCTGGTCGTGGCGACCAAACGCTCGGACGCCCTGGACGCCCTGGTTACCCGGATCGGGTGCCGGGTGCTGGAAGGTGAGGAATATGTGCTGGCCCAGCTGGGCCACGTCCAAGCCGAGATGCGGCGCCTGAAGGCTCTGGAACGCGATCTGACCACGCGCGCGCGCCCGCTGGATGGGAGGGCCGCATGAAGGCGTGGTGGACCGCCCAAGACCTGGCCATGCAGACCCTGCCGGGCCTGCCGACGACCAAGCGCAAGATCAACGAGACAGCCGATCAGCTCGGCTGGGGCTCGCGCACCAATGCGTCAGGCCAGCCGCTGGCCCGCGCCCGCAAGGGCAAGGGCGGCGGGATGGAATATCACTATTCGGTGTTGCCGGTTCAGGCCGTCGCGGCGCTGGTCGCGCGCGGCCTGGTGGTCAATCTGGACACCGCCGCCCGGCCAATCGTGGCCCGGTCCGAACTATGGGCCGCGTTCGACGGCCTGCCCGAGTGCAAGAAGGCCGTGGCGCGGTTCCGGCTGGATATTCTGAAGGAGGTCGAGGCCCTGCGCCAGGCCGGGCATTCGGCCACCGGCGCAGTCGCCCATGTCGTCCACCTGCACGGTCTGAAGTTCCGCGCGGGGGAAGGCAAGGAGCACAAGTTCAGCGTCCAGACGGTCTATAACTGGCAGAAGGTGGTGCGCCATCTGAGCCGGGGTGACTGGCTGCCCGCGCTAGTCCCGCAGACTCAGGGCCGAACGGCCACGGCCGACTGTGATCCCGATGCCTGGGAGTTCCTGAAAGGCGACTATCTGCGCCTGTCGCAGCCCTCGTTCGAGAGCTGCTGGGACCGCCTGACCGATGCCGCCGCCCTGCATGGCTGGGCGCTGCCCTCGGCCAAGACGATGAAGCGTCGCTTGGACACCGAGATCCCGGAAGCGCTGCGGGTGATCGCGCGCGAGGGGACCGAGGTCCACGCCCGGATGTATCCGCCGATGGTGCGCGACCGCAGCCAGTTCCACGCCATGCAGGCGGTGAACGCGGACGGCCACCGCTGGGATGTCTTTGTCGCCTGGCCCGGAAGGGACAAGCCGGTGCGCCCGCTGATGCTGGCCATTCAGGACCTGTATTCCGGGAAAATCCTGTCGTGGCGTCTGGCCGAAAACGAAGGCGCGGACACGGTGCGCCTGGCCTTTGGCGATCTGTTCCGCGACCACGGCGTGCCCGAGCTGGCCTGGCTGGACAACGGGCGGGGCTTTGCCTCGAAGTGGATCACGGGCGGCACGCCGAACCGGTTCCGGTTCAAGGTCAAGAAGGAAGAGCCGGTTGGCGTCCTGACCGCCCTGGGCGTCGAGGTGCGCTGGACGCGCCCGTATTCGGGTCAGTCCAAGCCGATCGAGCGGGCGTTCGAGACGCTGTGCGACCACGGGGCGAGGCACCCGGCGTTCCAGGGTGCCTATACCGGCAACTCGCCCATGGCCAAGCCCGAGGACTATCAGTCCCGCGCCGTTCCCCTGCATGTCTTCAAGGCCGTCGTCACCAAGGTCATCGCCCAGCACAATGCCAAGGTCGGGCGTCGGACGCGGGTCTGCCGGGGCGTGCTGTCCTATGACCAGGCCTATGAGGCGTCTCGCGCCGGTGCCGTGATCCGGACCGCCACAGAGGCCCAGCTGCGGATGTGCATGCTGGCCCACGAGGGCGTGACGGCGGAGAAACGGTCCGGGTCGCTGCGCCTGTTCGACAACGTCTATTGGGCGGCGTTCCTGAACGAGCATCGCGGCGAGAAGCTGATCGTCCGGTTCGACCCGGACCGGCTGCATGAAGAACCGGTCCATGTCTATTCGCGGGCTGGCGCCTATCTGGGGGCCGCCGAGCTTCAGGCCGCGTCCGGCTTTGCCGATGCGACGGCGGCGCGCGAGCACAACCGGGCGCGGGCGGCCTTCATCAAGGCACAGAAGGATCAGCTGGCGGTCGAGCGGCGTCTGTCGGCCAGCGATGTCGCCGCCCTGCTGCCGGAGCTGGACGAGGACGACGTGGCACCCGCGCCCGCGCCTCGGGCGGTCCGCATGATCACCGGTCTGGGCTCGCTGGGCGGGGCTGCTGCCCTGGCCGCCGAGGCCGATCCCATCCGCTTTGACGACCGATACGCCGAGGCCCTGGCGCGAGAGCAACGGGACCATCTGCGGCTGGTCGAATGAGAAAGGCCGGTCGGGGCTGCCACCCCAACCGGCCCTGTAGGCACGCTTCAACAAAGGACGAATAGCATGACACCCAACCTCGGCAAAACCACCTTCAGCCCCCACGAGCTGGGCCAGCTGCGCGCGGAAACCAGCGCCTTCATCGACCGCCACGGCTGGACCGCCAAACAGTTCGCCGAAGAGTGCGAGGTGCCCGAGGGCACGTTCGGGCCCTGGCTGGCGGACAAATACCCAGGCTCCCAGAAGCGGATCGACGAGGTCGCATCGGTGGTGAACCGGTTCCTGGTCGCGCGGAAGGAACAGGCCGAAATGGCCGCTACCATTCCGGTCGCCCCAATGTTCCAGGAGACGCCGACGGCGCGCCGCATCTGGGCCGGGCTGGAGCACGCCCAGGTGTTCGGCGACCTGACGGTGGTCGGGGTCGGCCCCGGAATGGGCAAGACCGAGACCACTCGGCAATACCGGAAACTGCGTCCTCGTGTCTGGGTCGCCACGATGGCCCCGTCCACGCGCGGCGTGCCTAATGCCCTGATCGAGGTTCTGGGGGCCATGGGCGACCAGGACGCACGGGGGACGCCCCAAGCGCTGTCGCGCCGGGTCGCGGCCAAGGCGACGTCAGGCGGGCTGCTGGTCATCGACGAGGCGCAGCACCTTTCCCAGCAGGCCGTCGACGAGTTCCGGTCGATCCACGACAAGACGGGCGTCGGCCTGGTCTTCAGCGGCGACGAGAGCGTCTTCAGCCTGTTCGACGGTTCGCGCCGGTCGGCCTTTGCGCAGTTCCACAGCCGCATCGGCTATCGCGTCCGCCTGAGCCGCCCCGATCCCAAGGATGCCGTGGTGATCGCGGCGGCGCATGGGGTGACCGAGACCCAGCTGGTCAAGCTGTGCGGCGAGATCGCCAGCAAGCCCGGTGCCCTGCGCGGCCTGACCAAGACGCTGCTGCTGGCCAAGCGGATGGCGGCGATGGCGTCCGAGCCTTTGACCGCCACCCTGATCCGCGAGGCTTATGCCCAGCGGGCCGCAGACCAGGCGGCGTGAGGATGGGACCGATGACACATCCGCTCGACGCCATCCTGGCCGACGTCGGCATGATGGCCCGCCGCGCCATGGCGGGCACCCTGACGCCGCCCGAAGCGCTGGCGATCGCCAAGCGCATCCGGGACGGCGTCACCGCCCATAATGCCGATCGCGGCGGGTCCATCACCTACCTGCTGAACAGCCTGACCGAAGGCGTTCGCGAGGGCACCCTGACCCACCTGCGCGTCGAAGTGACAATGACGCGGATCAGGGACCGCCTGACCCCGCTGCGCGACCAGACGGCCGATCGCCTGCCTCCGCGACTGTCCCTGATCCAGGGCGGGCGCGCCGACCAACCCACCACCCACTGAAGGAAGACACCTATGGCCAAGGCCAAAATCAAGGCGCTCGCCACCCCGGCGGCGCAGTCGAAGGAAGAGACCGAGCAGCTGATCGCGCGCATGGGCGATCTGCAACGCCAGCGTCAGCGCATCCAGGCTGACTATGGCGACAAGGCCGCTCGGCTGAAGGAAGGCGTCGAGCAGGAAGTCCAGCCGATCGATGCCGAGATCGAGGACATCATGGTGCGCGTTCAAGGCTGGTGCGAGGCCAACCGCAACAGCATCACCCAGGGCGGGAAGGTGAAGTTCGCCAGCTTCGCCACCGGCGAGGTGAAGTGGCGCTCGCTGCCGCCGAAGGTCGGCATCCGCGGCGTCGAGAAGATGCTTGAAGAAGCCCGCCGTCTGGGCCTGACGCAGTTCATTCGCACCAAGCTGGAGCCGAACAAGGAGGTGATGCTGGCCGAGGCCGCGCTGGCGCGGACCCTGCCCGGCGTGACGATCGGCAGCGAGGGCGAAGAGTTCGGCATTGAGCCGTTCCAGGCCGAGATCGTCGGGGCGGCTGCCTGATGCTGCCTGGATATACCCCTGCCGCGACGGGCGGCATGCAGGCCGAGGCGACGATGAAGGTCGTCGCCGAGGTCCTGGCCGAACGGGGGCGCCAGGTCGCGATCGGCCACACCCCGGCGCGCGACGACGTCTATGTGGATGCCGAGCTGGCCAGAGGCAGCGCGGCCTATGCTTTGAACGCCAGTCGCTCCACCGCCGCGCCGTTGTTCTGGCCATGGCCGGGACACACCTGGCAGCCGGCCGAAGCGCGGCGCGACCTGATCAGGTCGGTTGCCTTGGCCATTGCCGAGATCGAGCGGCTGGATCGGGCGGCAGCGGCGACGGTGACGGCATGACCCGCAATGAGCAGCAGCTGCGCGTAATCCGGGCCAATGCCCTGATGTTCACCCGAGGCGACGTTCTGGCCGACTTTGAGGCGGAGCTGATCGCCGAGGTCCACAAGGGCCTCGTCCAATCGCGGTTCACGCGGGTGGTCACCCCGGCCGAGATGGCGGTGATCGACGATGCCATGGCCGCGATGCTGGCCGCCCCGCGCCAGGACCTGACCGACAAGGGGATGGCCGCGTGAAGCCCCTGCCGAAGACCACGCTGGAGGCGTTCGACCGCTTCTGGGCCGCCTACCCCTATCGGGCCGAAAACCCGAAGGCCCCTGCGCGCGTGGTCTTCGCACGGCTGCTGAAGGAGGGCGTCTGCGCCGAGGCCCTGATCGCCGCTGCCGGGCGATACGCCAGCTTCATCAGCCGGGAGAAGGTGAAGTCCATCTTCATCCCGCACGCCCGGAAGTGGCTGAACCAACGCTATTTCGAAGACTACATGACCGACCCGGATGCTCCGGCCTCGGCCCCTGAGGGACCGAGCCCTGATCACCCGCTGGCCAGCTTGTTTGCCGACGTCGGCGAAGGTCCCTGGCTGTCCTACTTCGCGCCGCTGGTGATCGATCAGAGCCAGCGCCCGGTGCGGATCACGGCCCCCCACCGGTTCGCGCTGGAACGTCTGACGCGCGACTATGGCCCGCGCATCGTCGCGGTGCTGGGGCCTGTCAAATGGGAGGTCCGCTGATGGTGGCCTACAGCTTCAAACCCGGCTTCATCGACGACATTCGATCTAAGGTGAAATGTCAGACGATCCGGCTGCCCCGCAAACGGCATGCGAGGGCGGGCGAGGCTCTTCAGCTGTTCACCGGCCCGCGCATGAAGCCGGTGCGCCTGGGGCGAGCGATCTGCGCCGCCAGCCGCGACGTCCGGCTGGATTTCAAAACCAACGTCGTCACCCTGGACGACTTCGAGGTGATTGCGGGGACCGAAGAGCTGAACGCCTTTGCCGTGCGCGACGGCTTCCGTCTGCCTGAGACGTTTCCGTCTGCGATTATCAAGATGGAGCCATGGGAATACATGGCCCGGTGGTGGGCGATGACCCATCCCGGCCAGACCGTGTTTCGGGGCGTCCTGATCGATTGGGGTCAGAGCTTCGAGGCCGCGAAATGATGGCCGCCCCTCGATATCGGCAGGACGTCGGCGACAGCCGAGCGCGGGCCATCGCCAAGGTGAAAATCGCGGCAAAGCAGCTGGGTCTGGATGATGCGACCTATCGCGCGATGCTCAGCCGGATCACCGGCCAGGACTCGGCCGCGAAGTGCACCGAGGCCCAGCTGGGCCGGGTGCTGGACGAGATGAAGGCCAAGGGCTGGAAGGCCTCGAAGCCTGCGGCGCGGTCAGAACGCTCTGCCTCCTCGACCCGACACGCCGCGAAACAGGCGGTGTCGCCTCTGGCGCTGAAGGCGCGGGCGATGTGGATTTCCCTGCACCAGCTGGGCGAGGTTCGTGATCCGTCCGAGGCTGCACTGGAAGCCTTCGCGCGCCGCCAGCTGGGCGTGGATCGCCTGCAATGGGCGGTGCCGTCGCAAGGGGCGGCGCTGATCGAGGCGCTGAAGGCGATGGCCGAGCGGGCGGGCTGGTCGCAGGACACCACCGGGCTGGCCCCGGACGAACGGCTGCCGGTGCTGAAGGCCCGTCTGGCTGAGCTGATCGCCCAGCGGGAGGCCGGACGATGACCGGCCCGAAGCGATTCTGGTGGAACGAAGCCGAGACGGTCGAAGAGATCGAGCGCGAGCAGCGCGCCCAGGACGCGGCCGACCGTTTGCTGGAGGTTCAGCTGGAAGCCGCCGCCCAGGACGTCCAGCGGGCGAACGACGCCTATGATCGCGCCCTGGTGCGGGTTCGCCTGGCCCCACAGGGCGAGACCCGCAACCGGCGCTCGGAACTGCGGACCGCCAACTTTCGAGTTCTGATGGCCGAGGTGCGCCTGGCCGAGCTGCGCCGGGGCGGCCCTCTGTGACCTCAGCCGCCGAAACATCGGCGGATTGGCCCGAGCTGTTGCAGCGGGTCGCGGACGCGTGCGGCGGCGGCGTGGCGCTGAGCCTGGCTGCGGCCTATGGCGGGCGCGAGATCTACATCCCCCAGGCGGACGGCATCGACGAGAGCCATCCCTTGGCCTTGACGCTGGGCCTGGCGGCGGCCCGGATGGTTGCGGACATCCTGAGCCCCGGCAAGATCGTGATCCCGATGGGGCCGACGTCCTCGGTCCGCCGCCGCAAGGCCGCCATGCGGGCGATGCGCCGCGAGGGCCGGACCAATGCCGAGGCGGCGCGCGCCCTGGGCATCCACATCCGCACGGTGGAGATTCGTCACCAGCGCGATCGTGAGCTAGGGATCGACACGAGCGATGCGCGCGAGGCCGATCTGTTCGGCGAGTAGTGCCCCGGCCCCGAAAGTTTTCGGGGTGGGAGTGAGCCCCCCAAGCTGGCCTTTCTGACCCTGCGTCCGCGCCGGGCGGCGCGTCAACAGGGGCTTCGCTCTTTCCATGACCCAGAGCCGATCGACAACCCGCCCGTTGCGCGGCGCAGCGGCGGCGGTGCGGCCGTGAGGGCGATCAGCAAGCTGGTGGTCCACTGCTCGGCGACGCCTGCCGCCCGCGACATCGGCGTGGCCGAAATCCGCGCCATGCACAAAGCCAAGGGGTGGCACGACGTGGGCTATCACTACGTCATCCGACGTGACGGCCGGGTGGAAAAAGGCCGTCCGGATGAGGTCACCGGTGCCCACGTCGTCGGGCACAACACCGGCTCGCTGGGCATCTGCCTGGTCGGCGGAGTCAAGCCGGATATGACGGCCGAGACCAACTTCACGCCCGCTCAATACGCATCGCTGGAGACCCTGCTGACCACGCTGTCCGCCCGGTATCCGAAGGCCCGCATCTGCGGACATCGCGACCTGTCTCCCGACCGCAACGGCGATGGGAAGGTTACGCCCGGCGAATGGGTGAAGTTCTGCCCGACGTTCGACGTGGCGGCTTGGTGGGCGAAGGCCACGGCCATTCGATGACCGACAGCCCCCTGGTTCCGCCGGTCCCGCGCCTGAAGGAGATCGAGTGGCTGTGGCGGCGGTGGTGGAGCTTCGGCGTCACCCTCATCGCCCTGGCCATCGTCGGCTTCATCGTCTGGTCGCTGGGCGGCTCAGCGATGTCGGACGCTCAGGCGCTGGCCATGCAGCACATCGCCTACGGGCTGATCGGCACGGTGATCTTCATCGGCCTGATCTATGTCGTCGGGGCCACCGCCTACGAGCTGACCCAGCTGGTGCAGGCCGCGCGGGTTCAGATCGCCATAAGGCGCGGGGGGCAACCGTGATTTGGGCCCCCTTGATCCGCACCGCGCTCGACTGGCGCGCCTGGGCCGTGGCGGGCGTGGCCGGGCTGGCCCTGTCGCTTTGGGTGGTGACGGTTGAACGCGACCACGCCCGCGAGAAGGCCGATGACCTGGCCGCTGACCTGACCAAGGCCGAGGCCGGATGGCTCGCCGCGCGGGCCGGAAAGAAGAAGGCCGAGGACGCCCTTGCCGACTATGCGCGCACCAGCGCCCTGACCTTCCAGGCCCAGGCGGAGGCGTCCCGCGCCATGGCCGCCGAAATCGAACAACTCAACCGCCGCGTCCGTGCGGCCCATCAGGAGATCGCCCGTGCGGACGGTTCTTTGCGTCTTGACGATCCTTTGCCTCGCGGCGTGCGCGACGGCCTCGCCTGCGCCGGTGGAGACGCCGTTGCCTGCGCCGCCGCCCCTGCCGGTCGAGTGCCGAGTGGAACTGCTGAACCCCGCGCCGACACCGGCCCCTCTGGCCGAGTCGATCACGGTGCGTGAGGCCCTGCAAACCGGCGCGTCCGATCGCGGGCTGGCCCTGAGCAACGCCGTCCTGGTGGGCGGTCTTCAGGCCTGCGTTCTGGCGCTGGTCGCCCAGCGGGTGACGCCGTGACCCTGGCCGAGACCATGACCGGCCTGGCCCTGGCGATCTCGGCCGCCAACTGCCTGCTGCTGTTCCTGACCTGGAAGCGGGCGGCGGCCTGGAAAGAAGGCGAGGAAGCCCAGGCGCTGATCCGGCGTCTGGACAAGTGCGTCAACGACATCGCCGCCATCAAGAGCCAGGGTCAGCAGGGCGATGCGCTTGCGGCGCGCCTGGGCCTGGCCGAGGGCGACATCACCGGCCTGAAGGCGCGGATGGAGAACGTCGCCACCAAGGCCGACGTGGCGCGCCTCACGGCTGAGATGACCGGGATCGAGCGCCAGGTGCTGGCGGTGGAGGGGCACGCCAAACGGATCGAGGGCGGCGTCGATCGGATCGAGGGCTTCCTGATGAACAACGCCGCGCGAGGGCACGCATGAGCTTCAAAGACCTGGTGGACGCCGACCGGCGTCTGGTGATCCTGGACCTGCTGTTGCAGGACAACGGTCACGGCAATGAGCGAGTGCTGGAAGCGGGACTGGCCCAGCTCGGCCACCGCGTCGGCCTGGAACGGGCCAGCGTTCGCGCGCACCTGAAGCATCTGGAAACCACCGGCTGCGTCACCATCGATATGTTCCGCGACACCATCATGGTCGCCTCGATCACCGAGCGCGGGGTCAAGGTGGCCAAGGGCTACATCACCGTGGACGGCGTCGCCCAGCCCACGCCCGGCAGCTGAGCCCATGGCCCGCGCCACCCGCCGTTCCCCGTCGTCTATCGACAAGCTGCCGCCCGAGGTGCGCGAGCTGATCGGTAAACTGCGCGCAGAGGGCGTCACGATCGACGCGATCCTGGCGAAGCTGCACGAGCTGGGCGCGGACGTTTCCCGTTCGGCGCTGGGCCGCCACATCAAAGGGCTGGCCGAAGTCGGCGAGCAGCTGCGCCGGTCGCGCGAGATCGCGACGGCCCTGGTCGGCCGGTTCGGCGAGGATGCGGACAATCGCGTCGGCCGCCTGAACATCGAGCTGATGCACGGCATCGTCATGCAGATGCTAACCGGTTCGCCCGACGAGACCGGCGAGGCGGGGCCGGTGACCTTCGACGCTGAAGAAACGATGTTTCTGGCGCGCTCGCTGCAATCCCTGGCCAGTGCCCAGAAGATCGATGCCGACCGCCTGCTGAAGGTGCGGGTGGAGGTGGCCAAGGATGCCGTGAAGGCGGTCAAAGCGGTCGGCCGTGACAAGGGTCTGACGGCTGACACGGTCGATGCGATCAGCCGCGCCGTCCTCGGCGTCGCCTGATGCAGCTGCGCGACCAGTCGCGCGCGGCCGTCGCCGAAAAGGCGCGGGAACGCGAGCAGGCCGAGGCGGCATTTGCCCGCCTGCCGCCCGGCGATCTGTTGCTGAAGTATCAGGCCTCGGCCATGGCCCTGCTGAAGACGGGCGTCTCGCTGCTGGCGATCGAGAAGAGCCGACGCATTGGCCTGACCTGGGCGCTGGCCGCCTATGCCGTGCTGAAGGCCGCCGCCCAGCGATCCTCGGGCGGCATGAACGCCTGGTATATGGGCTACGACCAGGAGATGGCGCGCGAGTTCATCGACGTCTGCGCGATGTGGGCGCGCGCCTTCGGCATGGCGGCCGAGGCCGTCGATGAGGAAGTCCTGGATGGCGACGGCGAGAAGGTTCAGGCCTTCCGCCTTCGGTTCGCGTCCGGCTTCAAGATCGTGGCGCTGCCGTCCGTGCCCCGCGCGCTGCGGGGCAAGCAAGGCCTGGTGATCATCGACGAGGCGGCCTTTCACCGCGAACTGGCCGAGGTTCTGAAGGCGGCAATCGCGCTACTGATGTGGGGCGGCCAGGTGGTGGTGGTCTCGACCCACAACGGCATCTCGAACCCGTTCAACCTGCTGATCGACGACATCCGCACAGGCAAGCGCAAGGGCGCGCACCTCACGATCACCTTCAACGAAGCGATCGAGGACGGCCTCTACGAACGGGTCAAGCTGACCAACCGCCACCGAGGGATGACCAAGGAAGAGTGGATCGCCGACGTCCGCGACACCTATGGCGACAACGCGGGCGAAGAACTGGACTGCATCCCCAAACAGGGCTCGGGCAGCTGGCTCGATCCCGCCGCCCTGGCCGCCTGCGAACATCCCGACGCGGGCAAGCCCGAGCTATATGCCGGGGGTCTGTTCTATGTCGGCCGGGACGTCGCGCGCCGCCGCGATCTGCCCGTGATCCACGGGTTCGAGGAAGTCGGCGATGTCCTGTGGATGCGGGACCGCTGGCTGGAACGCGGGGCCACCTTCCGCGCGCAGGACGATGCCTTTGACGCCATAGTCCGCGACCGCCGCCTGGTCGCAGCCTGGGTCGATCAGACCGGAATGGGCGAGAAGGTCGTCGAGGATTTGCAGCTACGCTACGGCACCACGCGCATCGTGGGCCAGCTGCTGACCGGACCGTCGCGCCTAGACCTGGCCATCGCGCTGAAGGAGCGGGTGGAGACGTGCCGCATCCGCCTGCCGCCCGTGCCCGCGCTGCGCACCGACCTCCGGGCGATCAAGCAACAGGGCAGCGTCGGCGGCGCGATCCGGATCGTCGATGACGGCGAGGTCCACGCCGACGAGTTCTGGGCCTCGGCGCTCGCTTGCCGCGCCGCCAGCAACCCTTACCAACCCTACGACTATCGCGGCGTCGGCCGAGGCGGACCCCGGCCGGGCGAC
This sequence comes from Brevundimonas vitisensis, assembly GCF_016656965.1. Classification (NCBI taxonomy): domain Bacteria; kingdom Pseudomonadati; phylum Pseudomonadota; class Alphaproteobacteria; order Caulobacterales; family Caulobacteraceae; genus Brevundimonas; species Brevundimonas vitis. Next base: position 2,076,895 of record NZ_CP067977.1, on the reverse strand, counting down.
CGCCAGTCTGATCAGGCCAGCCGGTCGCGATACGGCGGACGCCGAGGAATGCACTGATGACCGATCTTCTTCAGCCGGGCCTGACCAAGTCGGGCCTGATTGATCTCTATGGCCGGCCGATGATCGTGGCGGCGGCGGCGACCAAGTCCGAGATCGCCGAGGTAGTCGCTCGGCCGACAACGACGGGCGTGCGCCAAGCCTGGAACAACACCACCGTGGCGGCCGGTCTGACGCCGCAGCGGCTGGCATCCCTGCTTCAGCGCGCGGCCGAGGGCGACGCCCACGATTACCTGACCCTGGCCGAGGAGATGGAGGAACGCGACTGGCATTATGCCTCCGAGCTGGGGAAGCGGAAGCTGGCGGTGCTGGGCCTGGACCGCAACGTCCGGCCCGCGTCGGACGACGCCAGGGACATCGAGATCGCCGAGGCCGTGCGGACCGAGATCGTCGAGGACGAGGCGTTCGAAGATCTCGGTGCCGGTCTGCTGGATGCCCTGGGCAAGGGCTATGGCGTGGTCGAGATCGGCTGGGATACCGGCAGGCGGTGGGTGCCGAACCAATACGCCTGGCGCGATCCGCGGTGGTTTCAGTGGGACCGCCAGACCGGTCACCAGCTGCGGATGCTCGACCCGGCCGACATGGCCGAGGGCGTCGAGCTGCGCCCCTACAAGTTTGCGATCCACCGGCCCAATCTGAAGATGGGCCTGCCGGTGCGGGGCGGCCTGGCGCGCCTGGCCGCCTGGGCCTTCCTGTTCAAGTTCTATGGGGTCAAGGATTGGGCGACCTTCGCCGAAAGCTATGGCCAGCCGCTGCGCCTGGGCAAATACGACGCCAGCGCCACGCCCAAGGACGTCGACATCCTGTTCAATGCGGTGTCGATGATCGGCACCGACTGCGCCGCCGTGATCCCCAAGGCGATGGAGATCGAGTTCATTAAGGCCGAGGGCGGCACCGGCTCGGGCGCGGACCTCTATCAGCGGTTCGCCGAGTTCCTGGACAAGCAGGTGTCCAAGGCGATCGTCGGTCAGGACGGCACCTCGACCATGCAGTCCGGCGGCGGCTATGCCCAGGCCAAGGTGCTGGACGGGGTGCGCGGCGACATCTGCGAGAGCGATGCCAAACAGCTGGCCCGAACCATCCGGCGCGACGTCATCGAGCCGTTCGTCCGGTTCAACTATGGCCCAGACGCCAAGGTGCCCGGCCTGTCGCTGGAGACGCCGGAAACCGAAGACCTGAAGGCGCTGTCGGAAGCCCTGGCCCCGCTGATCGATCGGGGCCTGAAGGTCAAGGCCAGCCAGATGCGCGAGAAGTTCGGCTTGGATGCGCCCGAGGACGATGACGAACTGCTGGGACCGCAGGCCAAGACGCCGTCGCCGGTGACGGCCGAGCCCGATGCGCCCAAGGCCCCCGCCGAGCGGGCGCTGAACCGTGCCCAGGCCGAGGCCGAGCCGCGCGATCGGATGGACGATCTGCGCGACGATCTCTTGGAAGGGTGGACCGAAGACCTGGACCCCATGGTTGAGCCGTTTGAACAGCTGGCCAGGACCGCCAACAGCTATGCGGAATTCGAAGCGGGCCTGGTCGGGGCCGTCGAAGGCATGGACCCGACGGCCCTGGCCAAGAGCCTGGGTGCCGCCCTGTTCAAGGCCCGCGCCCAGGGTGACGCCAAAGACGATCCGGAGGCCTGACATGACCGATGGTCTTCCACGATCAACGTGGGCGTTACCTGGCGACCATCCCGTCTGCCCCTGGTGTCGCGAATCGGTTGGGGAGGCAGCAATCACTATCGGCCAACTTAGCGACGCCCTCTGTGACCAGCAGGTTGAGTGGGTCAGCATCTCGTCACAGGGGAAGCCGATCGGCGACGCGATCGTATGCGATTGCCCGTCATGCCAGCGGCCTTTTGCTTTGGCGGTCATGCCGACCCTACGCTGCCTTGCGGTCCGGACCCCGACCGATCTGAAGTTCCTCGGCGATGGCTGATCGCCCTGGCTTTACCTTCGGCAGCGAGCCCTCGCCCGAGGTCAGTGCCTATCTGCGCGAGAAGGGCGATCGTCCGGCGTTCCGATGGTCAGAGGTCTGGGGGCAGGAGCATGCCCATGCCTTCACCGTGGCCAAGGCGGTCCAGGCCGATGTGCTGGGCACCATCCGCGAGAGCCTTCAGTGGGCGATCGACCAGGGCGTGCCCTATGAGACCTGGTCGCGCGAGCTGAAGCCCGAGCTGCAACGCCTGGGCTGGTGGGGTCAGGTGGCGATGGCCGACCCGGCGACGGGCGAGGTCAGGGATCGGGAGCTGGGATCGCCGCGTCGCCTGCGCACTATCTATGACGCGAACCTGCGCAGCGCCCGCGCGGCCGGGCAGTGGGAGAGAAGCCAGAGGACCAAGGCTGTGCTGCCGTTCTGGCTCTATGGCCTCGGACCTTCGGTGAACCACCGGCCCGAGCATGCGGCGATGGAGGGTGTCGTTCGCCCGGTGGACGACCCGGTCTGGGACGCATGGTTTCCGCCCAATGGATGGGGCTGCAAATGCCATCTCCGGCAGATCACCAGGGCCGAGGCCGAGCGCCGGGGCGTCACCGCTCCGTTCGAGGTCCAGACGAAGACCTATCGCCGGGTGCGCGACGACGGCAGCTTCGAGCGGGTGCAGGTTCCGGTCGGCATCGATCCGGGCTGGCACACCAACCCCGGCCTGAACCGATCGCGCACCCTGATGACCAATCTCACCGAGCACTTGGCCTCGGCGGGCGAACCGGCGGCACGCGCCCTGATGTCCGACTTCTGGGCCGGGTCCATGCCCGAGGCCCTGGCCGCGCAACCGGCGGCGCGCGCGCCCAATGCAAAGGCGCGCCGGTCCCTGGCCCCGGTGGCCGTGATGACCGAGGCCACCCGCGCGGCCCTGGACGCATCGCACCCGGTCGCCATGGTGGGCAGCGACTATGTGGCCAAGATCGTGGACGGGCACCGGCGCGGGGCACGGCCCACACGCCCGGCCGACTTCGCCCGCGTGCAGGCCATCCTGGACGGCGGCGAGCTGGTCGAGCGGCGGGATCGGCGCGGAACCTATGTGATGCGGATGGACGACGGGCTGTGGACCCTGACCGTCAACGTCACCCGCCAGGGTGAAGTCGTGGTCCTGTCCCTGTTCGCGATCGACAGCGATCGGGAGGAGCGCCTGCGGCGACGTGGGAAGGACTGAGGTGCGGCGGGCGGAGGGACGTTACGCCCTCGCGGTAGCAAGCCCGGCTGAACAATGGCTCGCCCGTCGCCCACCCAAACTAGGCGCGAAGGGCGCAAAACGCCAGCCCGCGAAAATCGCGTCAGGACGCCGCTGGCGGGGTCGGGGTGGGCCGTTGGAGCGGAAATGGGCTAGAAGCGGTCTCAGGCGGCCTTAAACGGGCTTAGGCGGGGGTCCGGCCCCGACCGCGAGGTGCAGCATGTTCGATCCCGCCATCGTCGTTTCCGGACCGGCCCACGTCATCGACGGCGACACCCTGCGGATCGGCGAGGAACGGGTGCGCCTGTTCGGCATCGACGCGCCCGAGCTGGCGCAGATGTGCGGCTCCGTCCGCTGCGGGGTCAACGCCCGCGAATGGCTGGTGCGCCGGATCGCCGGGCGGCCTGTCCGGTGCGAGGGCGAGAGCCGCGATCGTTATCGACGGGTGGTGGCGGTCTGCCGGATCGGTCGCCACGACCTGGCCCGCGACATGGTCCAGGCCGGGCAGGCCGTCGCCTTCAGGCGCTATTCCGAGATCTATGTCGGGGACGAGACCGAGGCGCGGGCCGCGCGGCGGGGTATCTGGTCGCTGCGGTTCCAGCTGCCGCATGAGTGGCGGCGCGATCGACGCTGAGATGCCAGCCACACCAACTAACCCGCTTTATGGCCGCACCTTCAGTCCGCTGGTATCCGTGACCTAAGCGTGTCGATGAAGTTCCATCCGAGGGGCGGAATCTGAAGCTCTGGCAAGCCCGCGTCTTGGCGCAGATCGACAGCCAGTTCCCATGCCTCAAGGCCCAACTTGGCGATGGCTTCCTCATAGATGCGCTTCATCTTTTGCATGCGAGTATCGTCAGATCGGTCGGTGGCTTCGATCCGGTGGCCAGTCGAATTCCAGACGAGTTCGACCGAAGTCTCAAAGTCGCGAACCCTCGCTGCTAGAAGAGGTCCCAAGGGCACCCAATCGATCTCGTCTGGAAAAGTGAAGCTGTCTATGTGTGAGGAACGCACGTTGCTTTTCCGCGCGCAGTCCTTCGCATAGGCTTCGAGAAGGGTCGCTACTCGATAGGCCGAAAAAGCCTTCAGCTCGGCCGCCTTGGTTGCGCTAGTGAGTGCAACACGCCGCTCGTCATCCAGCCGATCGATTCGCTGCTGTTGGTAGGTATGGGCAGCGTGCTTGGTCTGCATCCAGCTGCCCAGCCAGACGCCACCCAGCGCACCGACCACCGTAATGAGCGGTGCGAAGGCATCGACGATCTGCTTAACCCCGGCGGCGACTTGGATGATCCCCGTGGGATCGGACGGGGCAACAGTCATCATCTGGACCCCTGTGTCTCTCTGACCCCGAAACCTTTCGGGGTCGGATGAGCCTGCCGACGCCCCGATCATGGGGCCATGAACAAGCGTTCGTCCACCCCTTCTGACATCGAACCGGCCACCTTGGCGACCGGCGTCCAGCAGATCGCCCTGAACGACGAAGGCGACGCCCCCGACTGGATCGAGCTGATCCCGGCCGGGTTCGACGTCATCGGCCGCGATGGCCGCGCCTGGATCAATCCCTCGCCCGAGCAGGTGGTGGCCGACACCCCGGTGGCTAGCCATCCCATGCCGCTGGATTGGGAGCACTCGACCGAGGTGCGCGCGCCGCTGGGCCTGGATGCCCCGGCTGCCGGTTGGATCGAGGAGCTGATGGTCCGCGAAGGCGGCTCGATCTGGGGCCGTGTGAACTGGACCGTCCGTGGCCGCGCCGCCGTCCAGGGCAAGCCGCCCGAATATCGGTTCGTCTCTCCCGTCTTCGCCTTCGACAAGCTGACCGGCGTGATCCGCCGTCTGCTGAGCGTCGCCCTGACCAACACCCCGAACCTGCTGCTCACGGCCTTGAACCGTCAATCCGACGGCGTGGGCACGGATCAGCCTCACCGCGAGCCCCCGGAGAAAACCTTGAGCATCGCAACCCAACTGGCCGCCGTCCTCGGATTGGCGGCCACCGCGACGGAGGCGGAGATCGTCACCGCCGTGACCGAGGCGAAGGCTGCCAATCGACCCGGCAGCGTGGACCTGACCAGCTATGCGCCGCGCGCCGACCTGACCGCCGCCATCAACCGCGCCGAAACGGCAGAGGCCGCGCTCAAGGCGCGTGACGCGGCCGAACACGAGAAGGCGATCGAGACCGCGATCAGCGCGGCCCAGGACGCGGGCAAGATCACGCCGGACTCGGCCGACGACTATCGCGCCATGTGCCGGGTGGAAGGCGGGCTGGAGCGGTTCAACCAGCTGGTGCCCAAACTGCCCGTGATCGTCGGTGCGGCCGAGAGCCGAGCCGCGAACAAGGCGATCGAGACCAAGGCCGGCTCAAACCTGACCGATGAGGAGCGGGCTGTCTGCCGCGCGCTCGGCCAGGACGAAGCCACCTTCAAATCCACTCAGCAGAAGGCGTCCTAAGCCATGGCACTGACACAAGGCCGCAAGGTCCAGGAGCGCGGCGCGCGCCAACATTCCCACCCCGTTCTGGCCGGGGCCGTGATCCATGCCGGGGCGCTGGTCGTCCTGGCCGCTGGCTGGGCTGCGCCTGGTCGCACCGGCGTCGGGGCGGACAATGCAGCCAAGGCCGCCGATGCAGCCACGCTCCAAGTTGTTGGCGTCGCCGAGGAAGGCGTCACCGGCGGTGCCGCCAACGGCGACGTGCGCGTCACCACGCGGGCAGGCTGCTTCTTCTTCAACAACCTGGGTGCCGACCCGCTGACCCGCGCCGACATCGGCAAGGCCTGCTTCCTCGTCGACGACGAGACGGTGGCCCGGACCTCCCCCAACAACACCCGCGCGCGAGCCGGGATCGTCGATGACCTCGAAGACGCGGGCGCTTGGGTCCGTGTCGGTCCTGGTCGCTAGGAGCTGAAGACATGCAAGTGACTGCAACCGCACTGGCGGCCCTGAACACGGGCTTCCGCAACGACTTCAACGGCGGCCTCGCTGGCGTGAAGCCGCTTTGGGAGAAGGTCGCCACCCGTGTCACCTCGACCCGGTCGTCCAACACCTATGGCTGGCTGGGCGCTTGGCCCGGTCTGCGCAAGTGGATCGGCGACCGCATCGTCAAGCGGCTGTCGACCAGCAGCTACACCATCGTCAACGAAAGCTACGAGGAAACCGTCGCGGTCCCGCGCACGGCGATCGAGGACGATGAGTTCGGCATCTACGGGCCGATGATGGCCAGCATGGCCCAGACCGTGGCTGAACATCCGGACGAGCTGGTCTTCGGCCTGCTGAAGGCCGGGTTCACCACGCCCTGTTATGACGGGCAGAACTTCTTCGACGAGGAGCACCCGGTCGGCGACACCCTCGTCTCCAACATGCAGGCCGGTGCCGGTGAGGGCTGGTATCTGCTGGACACCCGCCGTCCGCTGAAGCCGCTGATCTTCCAGGACCGCAAGAAGCCTGAGTTCGTCGCCAAGACGGCCCTGACCGACGAAAACGTCTTCAATGCGGCCGAGTTCGTCTATGGCGTTGATTGCCGTCGCGCCGCCGGGTTCGGCTTCTGGCAGCTGGCGTTCGGCTCCAAGGCCGCCCTGACCGCCGAGAACTACGAGGCGGCGTTCGAGGCCATGACCTCGCAGCGCAACGAGGAAGGCGGCGTCCTGAACGTGCGGCCGACCATCATCGTGGTCGGTCCGGGCAATCGCGCGGCGGCCAAGAAGCTGTTCAAGGCCATGCTGGTCGAGGGCGGCAACACCAACACCAACTACGACGACGTCGAGATCGTCGAAGCCCCGTGGGTCGGCTGATCGTGGCCCCCCGCGATCAGATGGATGTCCACCTGAAATCCCGCCGCGCACCCTATACGCGTGGCGGGGTGCGGTTCGGCTCGAACCGTGACGAGGTGGTCGTTCCTGGTGACCAGATCACCGACGCCCAGCTGGACAAGCTGGCGGCCGACCCGGCGATCTCGATCGCCCTGGTCAACCGCGAGACCGGTGAGCGCCAGGAGTTCGCCAAGCTGACGGCCGAGCCTGAGGCCCCGGCGGGCGAACCCGCGCCCGTCACCGAGCCCGCCCCGGCCCCTGCCGCTGCGCCTGCGCCTGCGCCTGCGCCCCGCAAGGGCAAGACGGCCAAGCCTGCGACCACGGGCGGAAACGCCTGATGTATGCCACGCGCGACGATCTGAACGCCGCCTTCGGACCCGATCAGGTCGAGCGGCTTGCCGCCCGGCCCGACGTCGAAGACGACGCGATGACCGTCGCGCGCGCGCTGTCGCATGCGGACGGGGTGATCGATGCGCGTCTGTCGGTGCGGTTCACCCTGCCGCTGCCCACGATTCCCGAGGTGCTGCGCGACATCGCCTGCGACATCGCGATCGCGCGCCTGGCGTCGGACGCCACCGGCCTGACCGATGATCTGAAGCGCCGCGAAGACCAGGCTCACGCCAGCCTGAAGGCGATCTCCAAGGGCGAGATGAACCTTGGTCTGCCTGCCGTCACCGAAGGCGAGCGGCCCCAGCCCATCGTGTCCTCGACCGGCGGCAAGATTTTCACCCGCGACCAGCTGCGGGGCTTCTGATGTCGGGAGCCTATGTCACCCAGGACCTAGAAGGTCTGGCCCCGATGCTGGCGCGTCTGAACGGGCTGGGCGATGCCCGCCGCCTGGGCGAAGGCCTGGCCAATATCGGCGGCCTGATCGAGAGCCAGACGCGCGAGCGGTTCGACATCCGCGAAACCCCGGACGGCGATCCCTGGGCTCCATGGTCGAAGGCCTATGGCGAGACCCGCAAGAAGGGCCAGACCCTGCTGGTCGCCAGCGGGGCCTATCGCGACAGCTATGCCTGGGACCTGACCGGCGACGAACTGCGCGTCGGGTCCAACATGGTCCAAGCCGCGCTGCTGAACTTCGGCGGCACCGAGGACATGGCCCCCGGCCCGGCCGCCGTGCCCGCTCGCCAGCATCTGGGTCTGTCGGCCGACAATATCGCCCAGATCGAGGAAGCCATGGGCGACTGGATCGAGGGGATGGCCCAATGAGCCAGCTGCTGATCCTGCGCCAGGCCGTGATCGATGCGATCAAGGCGGCCCTGCCGACCTTCGGCGTCGAGGGCCACCTGGGCCGGTTCGCCCCGGCCGACCTGTCCCGATTCCTGACCACGGCACCGGCGATCCGGGTGGCGATCCTGGGCTTGGGCAAGGGCGAGATCGTCTCGGATGAAGGCGCGGCACCCTTTTGGGACGGCGAAGTCCGCCTGGCCGTCTATGTCGTCACCAGGGATGCCGGGGCCAGGCTGACGCGCGATGCGGCGGCGATGGCGGCCGTCGAGACCATCGTGCTGCTGGCCGCCGGTTCCAGCTGGGGTCTGGACTTCGCCTTCCCGGCGGGCGCGGCGGATGGACAGAACCTGTTCTCCGACGAGACCTTGAGCAAGGGTGTCGCCCTGTGGGGCATCAACGTCCCGCAGCGGGTGCAGCTGTGGCCAGCTGAGGGCGAGCCGGACGGACCGCTGTCGGCCATGTTTGTCGGCATCGATCCCGAGACCGGCGCGGCCCATGAAGACGCCTACATCGGCCCGATCGACGGCGTGACCGTGACGGTGATCGGCGATGAGTGACGCCTTTGCCGCCGCTGACGGTGCCAACCGACAGGCCAACCTGATCCGCTTCGGAGTGATCACCCAGGTCCAGCCCGGACCGCCCACCCTGGCGCGGGTCCAGTTCGAGGACACTTGGGTGTCCGACTTCCTGCCGGTGTTTCAGCTGGCCAGCGGGAGCGTGCGCGTTTGGTCGGTGCCGGTGACGGGCGAACAGGTCTGCGTGCTGTCGCCAACGGGCGAGCCTTCGGTGGGCGTGATCCTGCGCGGCCTGCCCTGCGACGCCTTCCCCGAGGCGTCAGGCGAGCCCCATCTGACGGTCATCGGACAATGGCACGACGGCGCGAGCGATACCTATGACGCGGCCGAGAAGGCGCGGACCATCGCCATCCCGGCGGGCGGCAAGCTGTCCCTGTCGGTCGGAGTGCTGACGATCCGGATCGAGGATGGCGGCATCACCCTGGATGCGGGCGGCGCGCCCGCCGAGCTGGTCGCGTCCAAGATCACCCTGCGCGGGCCGGTTGATCTGGGCGGCGCGGGCGGCCAGCCCGTGGCGCGGGTCGGCGACGCGGTCGTGGCGGGCAAGATCGCCGCCGGTTCCGCCAGCGTGAAGGCGGTCTGATGGTCGCCCCGGTCCGGCTTCTCAGCGACTATGTCGGAGCCTCGGCTGCCGATGGTTCGACCCTTAGCGGGTTCGATCATCTGCTGGCGTCGCTGCGCGACATCCTTTCCACCCCGATCGGCACGCGGGTTATGCGGCCGACCTATGGCTGCCGCTCGGCCGAGCGTCTGGGCGCGCCGTTGAACGCCGCGACGACGGCCGACCTGGTCGCCGACACCGCCGAGGCCATTTATCAGTGGGAGCCGCGCGTCACCCTGAAGCGGGTGATCGTCACCAAGGCAGCGGCGGACGGTTCGGCCGGCCTCGATCTGATCTGCGACATCAACGGTCGCTCGGTCCGCCTGGAAGGGCTGATCTGATGGCCCGCACCACGATCGATCTGTCGCGTCTGCCACCGCCCGATGCCGTCGAGGTCATCGATCACGCCGCCCTGTGGGAGCAGGTCAAGGCCGACATCATCGCCGAGGCCCCCGAGGCCGCGCTGGTGCTGGAGCTGGAAAGCGACCTGTTCGTGAAAGTCGGGCAGGCCTTTGCCTATCGGTTGATGCTGAAGGCGAACGACGTCAACCAGGCGGTTCGGGCCGTCATGCCCGCCCTGGCGACCGGAGCCGATCTGGATCAGATCAGCCTGCGGCACGGCGTCCAGCGCCTGGTGCTCGATGCCGGGAATGCGGATCTCGGAATCGCCCCGACCTACGAGACCGACGAGGCCCTGTTGCGCCGGTTCGTGCTGGCCCCGGAGGGCTTCAGCGTCGCCGGTCCTACCGGGGCCTATGAGTTCCACGCCCTGTCGGCGGACGGCGAGGTGAAGGATGCCAGCGCCGGAAGCCCCGCGCCGTGCGAGGTGGTGGTCACTGTCCTGTCCCACGTCGAGGACGGCCTGGCGTCGCCCGAACTGCTGGCCAAGGTGGAAGCCGCCCTGTCGGCCACCACCGTCCGCCCGCTCGCCGACTTCGTCACCGTCCAGTCGGCGACCGTGACGCCTTATGAGGTCGAGGCGGTGATCCGGACCTATGCCGGTCCAGACCCAAGCGTCGTGATGACGGCCGCTCGCCAGTCGGTCGAGGCCTTTGTGACCAAGGCGCACACCCTCGGCCGAGACATCAACCTGTCCAGCCTCTACGCCGCCCTGACGGTCGAGGGCGTGATGCGGGTGGACCTGATCAGCCCGGTCGCCAACATCATCTGTGACGACACCCAGGCGGCCTTCTGCACGGCGATCACCCTGACATCGGGGGGTGTCGATGAGTGAGCCACGCACCCTGCTGCCGCCTAATGCCACGCCGCTGGAAGCCGCGCTCGAACGCGCGCTGGCCCGCCGCCTCGACGAGCTGCCGACGCCGATCCGCGACGCCTGGGACGCCGACACCATCGCTCTGGACACCTTGCCGTGGCTGGCGTGGGCTGTCGGTCGCCGAACTTGGAATGCCGACTGGCCCGAGGCGGTGCGCCGGGCGATCGTGCGCGACGCCATCATCACGGCCCGCCGCCTCGGCACCGTCCAGTCCGTGCTGGACGTGATCGAGCTGGTCGGGGGATCGCAGGCCTTCGGCGGCGAGCTGGACTTGGTCGAGTGGTGGCAGACCGAGCCGAAGGGCGAGCCGGGCACTTTCAGCGTCACCCTGTCGATCGACCCCGAGGACGGCCCGCCGCCCGCCGCCGCCTTTGTCGATGAGCTGATCGACGAGGTCAGCGAGGCCAAGCCCCGCAGCCGTCACTTCACCCTGACCCAGGCGCTGGGGTTCGACGGCGGCATCGACGTCGTCGGGGCGGTTCGGCCCATGGCCTACGCCCGGATGGAGTTCGCCCAGCGCCCACCGCTGATCCTGACCATCGTCACCGACGACGGCGATCCCGTGATCGACGCCGGTGGCGCGACCCTGTTCCTGGAGCAATAGCGTGACCGCTCTGTCCTTAACCGTCACCCAGGCCGGGCTTGCTGCCCTGGTGAATGCCCAGGCGACCGGGGCCAGCGCCGCCGTGATCGCCCAGATCGGCATCAGCGCAACCGCCTTCAACGTGACCACGGCTGTGACGGCCATCCCGGACGAGTTCAAGCGGGTCGGCGCGGTGTCCGGCCAGGTGGTGGATGCCCAGACTATCCACGTCGCGGCGGTCGATGCCTCCCAGGACACCTATGTCGTCCGCTCGATAGGCGTCTATCTGAACACTGGCGTGCTGCTGGCCGCCTACAGCCAAGCCGAACCGCTGCTAGAAAAAACCGCCCGGTCCTGGGCCGTCTTCGACGCCGTCATTCGCTTGTTGTCGGCGCTCGCGGGCAATGTTGCCTTCAGTGGCGGAGGCTGGACCAATCCGCCCGCCTCCGAAGCCATCATGGGGGTGATCAAGCTGGCTACGGGAGCCGAGGCCCTGGCCGGGGTCGATGCCACGCGGGCGATCACCCCGGTCACCCTGGCGTTGGTCGCCGCGCTCAAGGCCGACCGGGTGCGGATGATCACCGGCGGCGGCCTGGTCGCGGGCGGCGGCGACCTGTCGGCCGACCGCGTCCTGACCGTCACCGAGGCCAGCGATGCCGAGGCTCTGGCCGGGGTCGATGGCACCAAGGCGATCACCGCCCGGCGTCTGGCGACCGTCAAGGCCCTGAAGGCCGACAAGGCACGCACCGTCACCGGTGGGGGCCTGGTCACCGGCGGCGGCGATCTGTCAGCCGACCGGGTCTTGACCGTGACCGAGGCCAGCGATGCCGAGGCCCTGGCCGGTGTCGATGCGACCACGGTCATCACCCCGCGTCGTCTGGCTGTGGCCATCGCCGCCCTGATCGCGGGCGCACCCGGCGCACTCAATACTCTGGACGAACTGGCCGCCGCCCTGGGCGACGATGCCAACTTCGCCGCGACCGTGACCAACAGCCTGGCGCTGAAGGCAGACAAGGCGAGGACTGTCACCGGCGGCGGGCTGGTCACCGGGGGCGGCGATCTGTCAGCCGACCGGGTGCTGACCGTCTCTGAGGCCAGCGAACCGCAGGCCCTCGCCGGTGAGGCAGCCGACGTCGTCATGACGCCGCGCCGGGTCAAGGCCCTCATTGACCAGACGATGGCAGCCGCTCGCGCCCTGATCGAGGACGAGCGCCGGGGCGACATGGTGTTTCGCGCCACCCAGGCGGTGCCTGCCGGGGCCTACGAGTGCGACGGCCGGGCGCTGAGCCGGGTCGGAGCGGACGCGGCCTTGTTCGCGGTAATCGGCACGGCCTACGGCGACGGCGACGGGGCGACCACCTTCAACATCCCCGACATGCGCGGGCAGTTTCCGCGCGGCTGGGACCACGGTCGAGGCCTTGATCCTGGCCGGGTCTTTGGCTCGGCCCAGGCCGATGAGGTGAAGTCGCACAACCACACCATCCCGTCCCAAAACAACGGTGATGCCGGAAACGGCTACGTCGAGGACGCCAACGCCACGGGCGACGTCCGTGCGACCTGGACCGGCTTTACCGGCGGGGACGAGACTCGCCCGACCAACCTCAGCGGCCTCTGGATCATCTGGCGATGACCGGACTCGCACCACGCCCATCCGGCCATCCGGCCGCGATCGACCGACCGGCCCCGCCGGTCACCTTTGACCCTTCACTGGAGCCCGCCCAAACATGACCGATGCATATCTGCACGGCGTCGAAGTCGTCGAACTGAACGACGGCATCCGGACCATCGCCGCCAAGGCCACCTCCATCATCGGCGTGGTCGGCACCGCCCCCTATGCCGACGCCGCCAGGTTTCCGCTGGATACGCCGGTCCTGGTGACCTCGGCCGCCCAGGCCGCCTTCCTCAAGGCGACCCTGCCGGAGAATGCCCTGATCAACGCCGAGGGCACCCTGCCGCAGGCCTATGCCGCCATCGCCGACCAGGCGCGCACGCCGATCGTCTTCATCCGCGTGGCGGCTGACCCCGACGCCGCTGACCAGCAGGCCCTGATGGTCGGCGCAGAGGACGAGCGCACCGGCGTCTATGGCCTGCTGGCCGCCAAGGCGATGACCGGGGCCAAGCCCAAGATTCTGATCGCGCCGGGCTTCACCCATCAGCAGACCGGTGGGGCGGCCAACCCGGTGGCCATCGCCCTGAAGACCGTTGCGGCCCGCCTGCGCGCCATCGTGGTGACGGACGGCCCGTCCGACACGGACGCCGCCGCAATCGACAAGGCCGAGCTGGAAGCGGGCGACCGTGTCTATCCGGTCGAGCCCACCGTGGGCGTGCTGGACCGCACCGGCGTGATCGCGCAGCGCCCGGCCTCGGCCCATGTCGCCGGGGTCATCGCCCTGTCGGATCAGGAGCGCGGCTTCTGGTGGTCGCCGTCCAACCGCCCGGTCAACGGCGTGGTCTCGATCGGCCGGCCAATCGAGTTCAGCCTGTCGGACCCGACCGCCTCGTCCAACATCCTGAACGAGGCGGGGGTGGCCGTGATCGTCAACGAGGGCGGGTTCAAGCTGTGGGGCAACCGGACCCCGGCGACCGATGGCGACGTCCATTTCCTGGCGCAGCGCCGCACCCTGGACGCCGTCTTCGACGCGCTGGAAGCCAGCTTCCTTTGGGCAATGGACCGTCCGTTCAGCGCCCAGCTGCTGGTCGATATCGCCGGATCGACCGAGCTTTATCAGCGCGAGCTGAAGGCCCAGGGCGCGATGCTCGGGGGCCGGGTCTGGCTCGACGAGGAACTCAACACCGAGGCGACGTTCAGGGCGGGTCGCTTCTACGTCAACGTGGACGGCGAGGCCCCCGCGCCGCTGGACCGGCTGACGTTCCGCTTCGCCCGCGAGACCGGCTACTACGCCGAGCTGGTCTCCGCCGCCAATCAGCAGCTCGCTTAACCGGAGACCAGGACCATGACGCGACGACTCCCTCATACCATCAAGGCCTTCACCGCCTTCGTCGACGGGCGGGGCATGATCGGCCGGACCACCAGCGGCAAGCTGCCGGTGATCAAGATGAAGACCGAAGGCCACCGCGACGGCGGAATGGACGGCGAGACCGATCTGGAGCTGGGCATCGAGAAGATGGCTGCCGAGCTGGGCTTCGCCGAACTGGACCGCCACGTCCTGGGCGCGGTCGGAAGCCGCAACCTGCCCATCACCCTGCGCGGCAGCATGGAAGGCGAAGGCGGGGCCAAGGTCTCTGTCGTCGCCGAGATGCGCGGCCTGGTGACCGAGGTCGATCCAGGCGAGTGGGCCGGTGAGGCCAAGAAGTCCGAGGTCAAGCTGATGCTGACCCCCGACTACTACCGGCTGAAGATCGGGCCGGACGTCGTTTACGAAATCGACCTGATCGGCGGTGTCCGCCGCATCAACGGGGTCGATCAGCTGGCGCAGCGCCGCGCCAATCTCGGCCTGTAAGGAGGGCATCGACCATGACCATTCAAGGCCTGAAGAAGACCTTCCCCCTGAAGCATCCCTTCGACTTCGGCGGCGAGCAGATCACCGAGGTGGCCCTGCGCCGACCCAAGGGGCGCGAGGTCCGCGAGATGCAAAACGCCGGGGCGGGCAAGAACGGCGACGTCGGCTTCGCCATGATGGCCGCCCTGGCCGAGCGGGAAGAGGCCCTGTTCGACGAGATGGACGGCGAGGACGTCATGGTCGTGCAGGTCTGGCTGAACGGCATCCTGGGAAACTGACGGGCGGCCAGCTGGAGGCGATGCAGGAGTGCGTCGCCTTCATCTACCACTGGCCGCCCCACGTCCTGGACGAACTGCCGCTCGATCTCCTGCAAGGCTGGGCAGAGGCCGCCAAAGTCCGCCTCGATCACCTGATCCGCCTTCGAACCCCCGTCCTCTGAACCCCGCACCGGACCCCCCGCGTGAAGAACCTCGTCGCCTCCCTGACCCTGCGCTTTGTCGATCGGTTGACCCGACCGGCGCGATCGGCCGCCTCGGCCGTGGGGGCGATCGAGCGCGCGCAGAAGATGGCGGCGCGCGCCTCGGCCGACTGGACCCGTGGTCTGGATCAACTGGACGAGCGGATGAACCGGCTGGCCTCCGCGTCGCTGGCGACCGAAGGCCTCGGCCGGGCCGGGGAGTCCGTGGTCCGACCCCTTCGCCGAGGCGTGGTGGCGGGCGCGCAGTTCGACCGGGCCATGACCGGCATCGGCATCACGGCGGGCATGACAGACGCTCAGCTGAGCCCGCTGCGGTCCACCATCCTGCAAACCGCCACGGATCTCGGTGCGCTGCCGACGACGGTTCAGGCGACCTTCAACGCCGTGCTGGCCGAGGGCGTCTATCGGACCGAGACCGAGCTGGCGCGGGCGGGCGTGGCCGTCGCCCGATTCCAGCACCTGCTGGGCACCATGGGCGAGAGCCTGACGGACGCCGAGGCCGGGTCCTTCAGCGCGGCCATGGGTTCGTCGCTGAAGCTGCGGGCCGATCAGCTGGACCGCGCCAACGCCATGGCCATCCGGTCGGCGAAACAGGGCGGGGTGTCCGGGGCCGTGCTGGCCCGCGCCCTGCCTGCCCAGACGGGCGGGATGGTCGGGTTCGGGTTCGCCAACGAGCGGGGACTGGCCGATCTGCTGACCGCCAACCAGCTGGCCAAGCGCCTGGCCGGGTCCAGCGACCAGGCGGCGAACAACGTCACCAACCTGATGGCCGCCATCGCCAGCCCCGAGACCCTGCGCAAGTTCGAGGAAGCAGGCATCGATCTGGAAGCCCGGATCAAGGCGGGGGTCGAGGCGGGCGTGTCGCCCCTGGAAACGATCGCCACCCTGACCCGCGATGCCACGGCGGGCGACCAGTTCCGCATCGGCGAGCTGCTGGGCGACCGGCAGGCGCGCGACGGCCTGATGGCCATCGTCCAGAACCTGGACGAGTTCAAGAAGATGAGCCGCGAGCTGACCGGCGACGACGTCCTGGTCAGCTACCTCGCCGATCTGGAACGGGCGGCCAAGGGTCCGGCCGCCAGCTTCGACCGCTACACCTCGGGCGCGGCGCGGGCGGGCATCGCCGTGGGCACTATCCTGGCCCCGGCCGTCGGCGTCGCGGCCGATTTGCTGAGCCGCGTCGCCAACTGGATGTCGCGGTCCAGCGAGGAGGGGTCGTGGCTGGCCAAGGCAGCGGTTTGGGTTGTGGCCGGGTTCGCGGGCATCGCTCTGGGCGCGGCCTTCGTGGGCCAGGCGATCGTCGGCATTCTCGGCCCCTTCTACATCATGCGGACCCTGTTCGGCACGCTGGGAGGGGCGGCGATCCGGAGCGGGGCGGCCCAGGTCATCGGCTGGCTGGGCCGGATGCGGCTGGCCGCGATCGGGTTCAACCTGGCGATGCTGGCCAACCCCGTGGTGCTGGCCGTGGCCGCCGCCGTGGCCGCCATCGCCCTGGTCGCGATCGTCGTCCGCAAATACTGGCAGCCGATCTCGGCCTTCTTCACCGGTGTGGGCCAGGCGCTCGGCGAGGCCTTCGGGCCGAGCCTTCAGGCCATGGGCCGCTGGCTGGCCCCGCTGAAGCCGATGTGGGATGCGATCGGCAAGGGCATCGGCGACGTCCTCGGGTGGTTCGGCCGCCTGATGCAGCCGGTTCAGTCCACCAAAGGCCAGATCGACGGGGCGACCAATGCCGGTCGCCGGTTCGGCCAAGCGCTGGTCACCGCCTTCAACCTGTCGCCCATCGGCCTGTTCGTGATGGGCATCCGGGCGCTGTTCAATCTGGCGAGTTTCTTCGCCGGGCTGAAGGGCCGGTTCAGCGGGTGGGGCGGCGAGATCATCCGGGGCCTGGTGGCGGGCCTGATGGCGCAGCTGAGCGCCGTGGGCGGCGCGATCAACCAGGTGGCGGATCGGGTGATCTCGGGCTTCCGCACCCGCCTCGGCATCCGGTCGCCCAGCCGCGTCTTTGCGGGTCTGGGCGGCGACACCATGGCCGGACTGAGCCAGGGCCTGCGCGCCGGTGGACCGGGGGCCGTGGGTCAGGTCACCGCCGTGGCCGGTGCCATGGTCGCCGCCTTGGCCGCCGCTCAGCCCGCCGCCGCCGGTGCGGGCCTGAGCCCGGCCTCAGTCCAGTCTCAGGGCGGCGCGGGCGCACCTTCTGCCGCGCGACCGACCGTGTCCATCGGGCGGATCGAGGTTCACGTCACCGTCCAGGGCGGCGGCGATGCGCGGGCCACGGGCCAGGCGGTCGGCCGCGCCGCCGGTGACGCCGTCCGCGCCCGCCTGTTCGACGGGGCGGATTGATGGCCGAGGTTCTGATGACCCTGGGCGACATCCGCTTCTCGGTGACCGAGGGCGCGTATCAGCGCCTTAGCCGCAGGCTGGAGATTGTCGTGTCGCGGCAGGCCCGCGCCGGTCGGCAGGCCGCGCGCCAGGTGCTGGGTGAGGACGAGACGATCGAGATCGAGGGCATCTGCTATCCGGGCCAGCGCCACGCGCGGGACCGGGTCGATAGCTTCCGCGCGCTGGCCCGGACCTACAAACCCGCCCTGCTGACCGATGGGACCGGCGCGGTCTGGGGCCTGTTCACGATCGAGGGCGTGGATGAGCGTGGGTCCGACTTCACCCCCGAGGGCATCGCCCAGCGGCAGGACTTCCGGATCAGCCTCGGTGCTTACGGCGAGGACGCCCGATGATCCGGCGCATGACCACCCGCCAGGGCGATCGGCTGGATCGGATCGCGATCGAGGTCTATGGCCGCTCCGATGGCACCACCGAGGCCATCCTGGCCGCCAACCCCGGCCTGGCCGGGCAACCGCCTCATCTGCCCGCCGGGATCGTGATCGTCCTGCCGGACGTGCCGGTCACCGCCGCCAAGCCGACGGTGCGACTGTGGGACTGAAGGCCGAGCCGGACTTCCAGCTGACGTTGGGTGACGAGGACGTGACCGCGCGCGTCCGCGACCGGCTGCTCTCGCTCACGGTGACCGACAACTCGGGCGAGGAATCGGACACCTTGGAGGTCCGTCTCGACGATCGCGACAACGCCATCGAGACGGCCCGGCGCGGGGCGGTCCTGTCGCTGTCGATCGGTTATGAGGGCGACGGACTGTTCCACATGGGCAAGTTCACCGTCGATGAGGTGACGGTCGAAGGCCCCCCGGATGTGCTGATCATCCAGGCCAAGGCGGCCGACATGCGCGAAGGGTTCAAGGCCCAGCGCACCCGGTCCTTCACCGCCACCACCATCGGCGCGATCGTGGCCGACATCGCCAGCGACCACCGGCTGACGCCCGCCGTCGCGGCCGAGCTGGCCAGCGTCGTCATCGTCCATCGCGACCAGACCAACGAGAGCGATCTGCATTTCCTGACCCGGCTCGGCCGAGACTTCGGCGCGGTGGCCGCACCAAAGGATGGCAAGCTGGTGTTTGCCCCGATCGGCACGGGCCTGTCCGTCTCGGGCGCGGCGATGGATGTGGTCACCCTGGACCGCCGCGACCTGACCCGCTGGAGCGGCAAGGAAGCGGATCGGAACAGCCAGGGGTCGGTCAAGGCGCGCTGGCGCGACCACCGGGCTGCGCGGACCGAGTATGCGACCGCCGGATCGGGCGACCCGGTCAAGACGCTGCGCCCCACCTATCGCGACGAGGCGACGGCCCGCGCGGCGGCCGAGGCGGCGCTGGGCCGGGCTGATCGGGACCGCGCTGAGGTCGAGCTGATCCTGCCCGGCCGGGCTGTGATTGTCGCCCAGACGCCGATCGAGGTCACCGGCCTGCGACCCGAGCTGTCCGGTCGCTGGATCGCCAAAACCGTCACGCACACCCTCGCCTTTGAAGGCGCGGGCTTCACCACCACCGTCACCGGATCACGCGCCGCCTGAGCGCGGCATTGGAGCCATCATGGTTGCTGTTCCTCTCGCCGAAGCCCTCAATCTACTGGGCACCCCGACGTCGGACGACGTCGATCATCTCCAAGCTCAGATCGACGTGATGGCCTCGGCCCAGCCCGGCGGCCTGGTCGGTTTCACGAGCGAGGCGGCGATGAATGCGGCGGTCGCCTATCCGCCTGGCACCCTGGCGGAGGTCGCCGGCGTCGGCATGTTCCGGAAGACCGGCGCGGTCGGCGTCGCGGGCTGGACGGCCTTTGTCTCTCCCACCGCCGCCGCCATTGCCGCTGACCGGGTGCTGGCCCAGCAGGCCGTGACGGCCGCCCAGGGCTATGCCCTGTCACCCGACTACGCCATCGAGCGCGAGCGCCTGCGCGAGAAGTTCGCGGGCACCGGCGAGACCGCCGTCTGGGTTATGGGCAGCGGCAACGCGGGGTTCGGCACCTTCGGCGACGGCAACGTCGGCTCTGTTTCCAGCGAGGCGGTTGACCGGTTCAGCCAGTATGCCGGGCCGCCCGTGATCTTCATGGCCAAGAAGACGCGCCGGGGCGATTGGCTGGCTGCGGTCTATGCCTGGAACGTCGATCCCTATGGCTTTGACGGACAGCACTATCGCTGTGGCCAGGCCTATTTCCGGCCCGGCAAGCGGTTGAAATACACCCATGCCGCCTTCACCGATGGTGACGGCGGAGCGGTCGCCTATCCGATGGTCCAGGCGACCGGATACATCGACGCCGATCTGTCGGCTCTCGGCCCCATCAACTATCTCGCCCTGACCCTCGGCTATACCTCCAACGGTCAGGTCATTGCCAAGGTCGGCTTGACGGACACCGACGCGGTCCAGGTCGTGCCCACCACCCTGGTGCCGACGGCCCAGCAATATGTGACCCGTAAGCAATGGCTGCCTGCCGTCCTGGCGGCAAACGGCGGGCCCCTCGCGCCGGGCGACACCTGCATCTCTGGTACCATCAACGACAGTCAGTTCATCCGGGGCAGCTGTGTCGACGTGCCGGTCTGGGCCGATACCAAGGCCAGGCGGCTGAAGATGCGCGCCGCCTGGACCTCGGCACGCGGATCGGTCCAGGGCAATCCGGCCCCGGCCACCAACTTCTACCAGTATGGCGTCGCCTATTGCGCAGACGGCATGAACTTCAACGATCCCGGCGTTGAACCCATCCGCACCGACTACGCCTTCAGCAGCAACGACCTGTCCGGCAACGACGACTGGACGGCGGGCGGGCGGCTGGAATCGGCTGCCGCCGGTGATGCCGTGGGGAACATGGGCGGCTCCCACCACTATGCCCGACAGCTCTCCCTGGAGCTGACGCTGGACCGGAAGCCGATCTATCTCTTTGCACGCTCGGTAACCTTCAGCCGGACGGGCGGCATCAATCGCGCGACCTTCGCCACCCCCCATGGCATTGGAAACAGTGCCGCCAAGAAGGTCACCTTCTGGGGCTTCCCGGCGCTGAAGAGCGACGCAACCCTCAATCCGATGGGCGGCGCCAACCGCACGGTCACCGAGGCACAGTGCACGGTGATCGATCCCTACACAGTCGAATGGCCCAGCCAGAGCGTGGGCACAGCCCTCTCGGTCGCCCTCTATGACCCCGACGTCGCGCCGGTTGCCCTGACGGGCGGCTGGGTAAAGCGACACGAAGTGGTGATGGCCGCCCCCGGTCAGCGGATCAGAATGAAGCGCCGGGCAGACGTCCACGCCAAGCCCAACTTCACAGGTGTGGTTGCCCTTGAGGTCCGCCAGATCGACACCCTCACCCCGGCCGGGATCGAGGACACCGTCGAGTTCAAGGCGGTCGCCGCCTTCAACATGCAGGGCGGGTTCAACGCGGCCCTCTCGACGTTCTCGTCGGGCAACCGCGCCGCCTATGGCCCGGATCATCAGGGCGACGATACGCGAGTGCGCCCGATCGGCGGTTCACAGGTCTGGGCCTTCAACACGGCACAGCCGGTGGCTCCTGCCCTGTGGGTTAACCACTATCTCGGCAAGGTGGGCGGTCTGGTGATGTGGCACGGCGAGACGGGCAAGGCGAAGGCCTTTGGCCTGGACCGTCCGGCCCTGGACACCCTTCTGTGGAGTCCGGCCTGGAGCATGTTTGTTCAGGAGCGTGCGGCCCAGGACGTCAACGGTCAGTTTCGCACAGGCGTGCTGAAGCCCTATTTCCCGACCGTGCCGCAGTTCGGCAATCTGACCCTGGCGGCGGGCAAGAGCCTGCGGCTCGGCCGCTTCGACTATTTCGAGCCCTTCGACCCAGAGCTGGTCGATGCCGAACTGGGCGTGGCGGGCTAAGACATTCCCCCGCCTTTGGGCGGGGGTTAGGGCGTTGGAGCGCCCTAACCGCAGGAACAGAGCCTGCACATCGGGCGGCCATGGCCGCCTTCCGTCCCGCCACCGGTGCACCCGGCGGGGACAATCGAGCGAGTAACAGTGACGGAGTCCACCCCCCTTCGGCCGATCGATCCGATCCGGCCGCCCGCTGCCTATCAAGGCGGCAAGCGTAACCTGTCGCGCCGCCTAGTCGAACGGATCGGCGCGATCGACCACCACACCTATGTCGAGCCCTTCGTGGGCATGGGCGGCGTCTTCTTTCGCCGCGACTGCCGCCCCAAAATGGAAGTGATCAACGACCTGTCGGGCGATGTGGCCTGTCTGTTCCGCGTGCTTCAGGAACATTATGTGCCGTTCACCGAAATGCTGCGGTTCAAGCTGTCGAGCCGTAGCGAGTTCGACCGGCTGATGCGCCAGGACCCCACCACCCTGACCGATCTGCGACGGGCGGCCCGGTTCCTCTATTTGCAGACCCTGGCGTTCGGCGGGAAGGTCACCGACCGCTCGATCGGTGTCAGTCACGGTCAGAGGGCGCGATTCGACTTCACCCAGATCGTCCCGCGCTTGGCCGACATCCATGAGCGGCTGGCGGGAGTGCTGATCGAGAACCTGCCCTATGATCGGCTGATCCCCCGCTACGACCGGCCGGGCGTCCTGTTCTACATCGACCCTCCATATTGGGGCTGCGAGGACGACTACGGGCCGGGCATGTTCGGCCCGGATGACTTCGAGCGGCTGAGCGGCCTGCTCCAAGGCCTGCGCGGCCGGTTCATGCTGTCGCTGAACGATACGCCCGAGGTGCGGGCCATCTTCGCCTGGGCGGCTATCGAGGCGGTCGGCGTCACCTATACCCTGCCGGGCAAGGGCGGCGTGGGGGCCAAGGAGCTGATCATCCAGACCCCAGCCTGAGGCCAGCCCGAGGCCGGTCTGAGGTTCGCTTCAGACCGGCCTTTCGGCAGTCGCGGAAGCGGACGAAAGTGCTACAGAAGCAAGTGTCCGGAATTACAAAACCAAATGGCGCGCTACACCGGACCTGACGGCCCGGCCACCCTCCCCCGGCGGGGGAGGGAGAGGGTGTGAGGGGCCTTTTTAGCCGCGCGCGAGGTTGCGCAGGACGTAGGGCATGACGCCGCCGGCGCGGAAATATTCCAGCTCGGTGGCGTTATCGATGCGGCAGCGGACCGGGAAGCGGGCCATCTTGCCGTCCGACGGGCGGAACAGCTCGACCCACAGGTCCTGGCGCGGCTTCAGCTTGCCGACATTGACGTCGGACAGGCCGCGGATGGTGACGATCTCCTCGCCGGTCAGGCCCAGCTTGTGCCAGCCGTCCGCCTTGAACTGCAGCGGGACCACGCCCATGCCGACCAGGTTGGACCGGTGGATCCGCTCATAGCTCTCGGCGATGACGGCGCGGACGCCCAGCAGGCGGGTGCCCTTGGCCGCCCAGTCGCGCGACGAGCCGGTGCCGTATTCCTTGCCCGCGAACACGACCAGCGGACGGCCTTCCGACGAATAGCGCATGGCCGCGTCATAGATGGCCATGGTGTCGCCCGACGGGAAGTGACGGGTGACGCCGCCCTCGATGTCCGGGGTGATCTTGTTGCGGATACGGATGTTGGCGAAGGTGCCGCGCATCATGACTTCGTGGTGGCCGCGGCGGGCGCCGTAGCTGTTGAAGTCCAGCGGCGCGACGCCGTGGTTGGTCAGATAGACACCGGCCGGCGAGGCGGTCTTGATCGAACCGGCCGGGCTGATGTGGTCGGTCGTGATGCTGTCGCCGAAGATGGCCAGGACGCGCGCCTCGATGATGTCGGCGACGGGTGCCGGATCCATCGACAGACCCTCGAAATAGGGCGGGTTGGCCACATAGGTCGAGGCGTCGTCCCAGGCATAGGTCTGGCCGCCTTCGACGGCGATGCCCTGCCAGTGCTGATCGCCCTTGAAGACGTCGGCATAGCGTTTGGCGAACATGGACGGGGTGACGTTCTTCTTCTGGATGGCGGCGATCTCGGCCGAGGTCGGCCAGATGTCCTTCAGGAAGACGTCATTGCCCTTCTTGTCCTGGCCGATCGGGTCCTTGGTGATGTCGATCCGCATCGAACCAGCGATGGCATAGGCGACCACCAGCGGCGGCGAGGCCAGATAGTTGGCCTGGACGTCGGGGTTCACCCGGCCCTCGAAATTGCGGTTGCCGGACAGGACGCTGGTGGCGACGACGCCGCCGTCGTTGATGGCCTTGGAGATGGCCGGGTCCAGCGGGCCGGAGTTGCCGATGCAGGTGGTGCAGCCATAGCCGACCAGGTTGAAGCCCAGGGCGTCCAGCTCCTTCTGCAGCCCGGCGGACGTCAGATAGTCGGTGACGACCTGCGAGCCGGGGGCCAGCGAGGTCTTGACCCAGGGCTTGGCCTTCAGGCCCAGCTTGTTGGCCTTCTGCGCCACCAGACCCGCCGCGATCAGGACCGAGGGGTTGGAGGTGTTGGTGCAGGAGGTGATGGCCGCGATGACCACATCGCCGTCGCCGACGGTGAAGTCCTGACCCTCGACGGCCACGCGCTCGGCGTCCGTGGCGCGGCCGAAGACTTCGCCCAGGGCCGTTTCGAACGACGGCGCGGCCACGTTCAGTTCAACCCGGTCCTGAGGCCGCTTGGGCCCGGCCAGGGACGGCACGACGGTCGAGATGTCCAGTTCCAGCACGTCGGTGAAGACCGGGTCTTCGCTGGTCTCGTCGATCCACAGGCCTTGCGCCTCGGCATAGGCCTTGACCAGGGCGACGCGCGCCTTGTCGCGGCCCGTGGCGGTCAGATAGTCGATGGTCGCCTGGCTGACCGGGAAGAAGCCGCAGGTGGCGCCGTATTCCGGGGCCATGTTGGCGATGGTGGCCTGGTCTTCGATGGTCATGCTGGGCAGGGCGTCGCCGAAGAACTCGACGAACTTGCCGACCACGCCCTTCTTGCGCAGCATCTGGGTGACCGTCAGCACCAGGTCGGTGGCGGTGGCCCCCTCGGGCAGGCGACCCGTCAGGCGGAAGCCGATGACTTCGGGGATCAGCATCGGGATCGGCTGGCCCAGCATGGCGGCCTCGGCCTCGATGCCGCCGACGCCCCAGCCCAGCACGGCCAGGCCGTTGATCATGGTGGTGTGGCTGTCGGTGCCGACCACGGTGTCCGGATAGGCGACGGTGGCCTTGCCCTCGGCGATCGTCCAGACGGTCTGGGCCAGGTTCTCCAGGTTGACCTGGTGGCAGATGCCGGTGCCAGGCGGCACGACGCGGAAATTGTTGAAGGCCGACGAGCCCCAGCGCAGGAACTTGTAGCGCTCGATGTTGCGCTCGTATTCGCGCTCGACGTTCTGGCCAAAGGCACCCGGCGTGCCGAAGTGATCGACCATGACCGAGTGGTCGATGACCAGATCGACCGGGTTCAGCGGATTGATCTTGGCCGGATCGGCGCCCAGGGCGGCCATGGCATCGCGCATGGCGGCCAGGTCGACGACGGCGGGCACGCCGGTGAAGTCCTGCATCAGGACGCGGGCCGGACGGAAGGCAATCTCGTGCTCGACCGCGCCCTTGTTCTCGATCCAGGCGGCGACGGCCTTGAGGTCGTCCTGGGTGACGGAAACCCCGTCCTCGTTGCGCAGCAGGTTCTCCAGCAGCACCTTCATGGAGCGCGGCAGGCGACCGATCCCGGTCAGACCGGCTTCCTCAGCGGCCGGAAGGCTGTAATAGGCATATTTCTTACGCCCGACGGTCAGGTCCCGGCGGGTGGATAGGCTGTCGACTGACGGCATGGAGAGCTTCCTCTGGTCAAAGCCGCCCGGACATCCGGTCGCGCCCTCGCGCGGCGAACATCGGGGCACACAGGTCCCCGACGCGCGCGCAGAAAGCCTGCTGCGGCGACCGGGTTCATAATCCCGGCTGGGCCGTTCGTCCATGTATCCATGACGTGTGAAGGGACATTGCGAAAGGTTCGCACTTCGTGATCACCGCCCTCACCCTTTCCGGCCTGTCGATCATGCGCGGCGAACGCCTGCTGTTCCGCGATCTCAGCCTGTCGATACGGGCGGGCGAGGCCGTCGCCCTGACCGGGGCCAATGGGGCGGGCAAGACCAGTCTTCTGCGGGCCGTGGCGAGATTCATCCGGCCCGAAGCGGGGACGATCGGCTTTGAAGGCCCCGACGGTGCCTTGGACGCCGAGACGGTGCGGGGGCAGCACATCCATATGCTGGGCCATCTGGACGGGCTGAAGGGCGGCCGCACGGCGCGCGAGGAACTGGCGTTTCAGGCCGGCTGGCTGGGCGGCGAAAATGTCGATCCGGCGGTCGCGGCCCTGGGGCTGGAGCCCCTGCTGGACCTGGAGGTCAGGAAGCTGTCGGCCGGACAACGGCGGCGCCTGGCCCTGGCCCGGATGATCGCCGCGCCGCGCGCGCTGTGGCTGCTGGACGAGCCGCTCAGTCCGCTGGATGCCCGCTGGCGCGAACGGGTCGGCACGATGATGCAGGACCATCTGAAGGGGGGCGGCGTGATCCTGGCCGCCGTCCATGATCCCCTGCCCATACCCGCCCGCGCGCTGGACCTGGGGGGCGGGCGATGAGCGGCGTCGCGATCCTGCTGCGGCGCGAGCTGTCGCTGGCCTGGGGCGGGGGTGGCGGCCCCCTGCTGGCCTGCGGCTTCCTGCTGTGCCTGACCGGTATCCTGCCCCTGGCGGTGGGGGCGGATGACGCGGTCCTGAGGCCGGTTGCCGGGGGCATGACCTGGCTTGCCCTGGCGTTGGCGTCGCTGCTGTCTCTGGAACGACTGTTCGAGCGTGACCTGGAAGACGGGGCGCTGGATTTGCTGACCACCGGGCCCCTGCCCCTGGAGACGGTCGTGGTGATCAAGGCCCTGTCCCAATGGTTGGCGACGGGCCTGCCTCTGGCCCTTGCCGCACCGCTGGCGGCACTGATCCTGGGTCAGTCGCCGTCCCTGATCGTGCTGACGGGTCTGACGGCGGCGCTCGGCGGGATGGGCTTCGCCTTCACCGGAGCCATGGGGGCGGCCCTGGCCCTGGGCGCGCGGCGAGGCGGGCTGCTGATCGCGGTGGTGGTGCTGCCCCTGTTCATACCGCCGGTGGTGTTCGGTGCGGGGGCCCTGGACCGGGCGGCCGAGGGCCTCAGCCCCCTGTCGGGCATGGCCCTGCTGGGTGCCTATGTGCTGTTCGCGGCCGTCATTTCTCCCTTTGCCGCCGCCGCCGCCATCCGCAACGCCCAGGGATAGCCGGGGTCATGCGACACGGGCCCAAGTAGCGCGGCCGAGAATAGGTCGCTAAAGACCCATCATCATGTTCGGCCTGGCCAATCCCGATCGCTTCATGCGGTTCACCCGTCCGCTGACGCCCGTGCTGTGGGCGGTCGCCGGCCTGTTGCTGGTGGT
The DNA here is from genome assembly GCF_016656965.1 of Brevundimonas vitisensis. Taxonomy (NCBI): domain Bacteria; kingdom Pseudomonadati; phylum Pseudomonadota; class Alphaproteobacteria; order Caulobacterales; family Caulobacteraceae; genus Brevundimonas; species Brevundimonas vitis. The sequence goes on along the minus strand of NZ_CP067977.1, from coordinate 2,050,002 downwards.
CGGCACATGGCTGTCGTTCACAGCACCGGAAGACTATCAGCAGGGCGACACGGTGCGGATCATGTTCGTGCATGTGCCGGCCGCCAGCCTGGGGCTGATGGCCTATGGGGCACTGGGCGTGGCCAGTTTCTTCAGCCTGGTGTTCCGCCACGTTCTGGCCGATGCGGCAGCGCGGGCGGCGGCCCTGCCGGGGGCGGTCTTCACCGCCCTGGCCCTGGTCACCGGCTCTCTCTGGGGGCAGCCGATGTGGGGGACCTGGTGGGTGTGGGACGCGCGGCTGACGTCGGTTCTGGTGCTGTTTCTGTTTTACGTGGGCTATATGGCCCTGAGGTCCGCGATCGATGACGAGGCGCGGGGCGCCAGGGCCGCGGCCGTGCTGGGCCTGGTCGGGCTGATCAACCTGCCCATCGTCAAATTCTCGGTCGACTGGTGGAACACCCTGCACCAGCCGGCCAGCCTGCTGCGGATGGGGGGGACCAGTCTGGATTCATCCTATCTGGCCCCGCTGCTGGTAATGATGGCCGCCTATGGGGCCCTGTTCGGGGCCGTCTGGCTGACCGCCATCCGCGCCGAGGTGCGGCGGCGACGGGTCATGACCCTCAGGGCGCGGCGAGCAATGGAGGCCTGATGCTGGATCTGGACATGAGTCCCTATGCCGTCTTCGTCTGGTCCGCCTGGGCGATCAGCGCCCTGGGCCTGGGCGCCATCGTCGTCCGAGCGGTGGCGGCGGCGCGCCGCTGGAAGACGGAGATGGCGCGGCTGGAGGCCGGCACCGACCCGACCACCCCCGAGGGTCCGGCTCACGTAGCGCGAAGCGCGGCAGCCGAAACAAGCATGCCATGAACCGCTGGTTGGCCCTGATCCCGCTTGTGGTGCTGGTCGCCCTGGCCGTGCTGTTCGTCGGCTGGTCGCTGAAACGCGATCCCGAATTCAAGCCTGACGCCCTGGTCGGTCAGGCGGTGCCCGAGACGGTCCTGCCCATGCTGACGGGCGATACCGCCGGTCCCGGGATGGTCGATCTGAAAACCGCAGGCGTCGGACGCCCGATGCTGGTCAATCTGTTCGCCAGCTGGTGTGCCCCCTGCCAGGTGGAGCATCCGAAGCTGATGGCGCTGCGGGCTCAGGGCGTGGCCATCGTCGGGGTGGCATACAAGGACGATCCGATTGCGACACGGGCCTTCCTGGACCGGCTGGGCGACCCCTATGCCATGGTACTGGTCGATGCCGAGGGACGGGCCGGGCTGGACCTGGGCGTGTCGGGGGTGCCCGAGACCTTCGCCGTCGACGCCATGGGCCGGATCGTGGCCAAACATTCCGGCCCACTGATCGACGAACGGGACGTCCAGCGGCTGGTCGACGCCATGCAGGCCCCGGCCCGCCCCTTGCCGACCGCGACGGAGCGATAAGGCGTTAACCCTTTTCAGACGGGTTTCGTTAACCTTGAGGCATGTCTTCGATTCGGCCCGACCTGCCTGCCATGCCGACCGTGCGGCCCGAGCCCGGCGCGGCGGTCCGTTCGGCACAGGCAGCCTTTTTTCGTGCGGCCCTGGCTCAGGCTGAGCCGTCCGTGGCGGTTCAGCAGACCCCGCAGCCCAGCCCGCTGACCGCGGCCCCGACCCGTTCGGCGAGCCCTGAGCGAGACCCGCGCCCCGGCAGCCTGCTGGATATTCGCGTCTAGCCGACCGGTTCGGCTTCCGGCACCGGCGCGGGCTTGGCCTTCTTGGGCTTGGGCGCTTTTTCGGCCTTGGGCGGCTTGGGGGCCTTTTCGGGCTTGGGCTCGGCCTTGCGCGCGGCCTTTTCAGCCTTGCGGGCTTCCTTCTGGGCCTTCTTCAAGGCCTTGGCCTCGGTCTTGGCCTGCTCGGGGGCGGCATCGGCCGCGGCCCCCAACTCACCCAGCAGTTCAAGGAAGCCGTCGCGCTTGTTCTTGGGCAACAGAGCCATGATGCGTTTGTCGGCGGCGACGACGCGGGGACGTGCGGTCTCCAGCGCCTCGGTTCCTGACGGCGACAGACGGACGGCCTTGGCGCGAGCGTCCAGGGTCGAACGCTCCCGCTCCAGCAGCCCCTTTGTGGTCATGCGCGAGACCAGATCGGCCAGGGTCGAGCGATCGATGCCCGTCGCCCGGACGAGGTCGGTCTGGGTCAGGCCCGACTTCGCCGAAACCGCCTCCAGCACGGCGAACTGGCGCTGGGTCAGGCCGCTTGGCCCCATTTCCTCGGCATAGATGTCCAGCGCCAGCTGCAGCGCGCGGTGCATCAGGTGACTGGGCGAATCGGCCAGAGCCCCCGCCCGGCGCGCCTGTTTCCCGGATTTGACCATCTGAGCGTGTCCCCATGCGTTCGCGCACGGACAGTTATCAGGGGCCCTTTACGATTTGACGACAGGCCTTCCGTCCGCGTCGGCTAAAGTCCGGGATCGGGCGAGGTTGGTCCGGGCACGGCGGGCGCTTCGTCCTTGATCAGATTCTTCAGGATGAAGGGCACCTGGGCCAGGCCGAAGACGCAGGCTGCGATCCAGATGATGCCCCGGAACGCGACCCAGGTGTCGTCGCTGTAGTTGCGCCAGACAATCTCGTTGGTGATGGCGATGGCCGCAAAATACAGGCCGTAGCGCAGGGTCAGGGTCCGCCAGGCTGCGTCGGTAACGCGAATGGAATCCCCCAGCAGATATTTGAACGGATATTTCTTCAGCGGCAGCGACCCCAGCAGGATCGCGGCCAACAGGCCGTTCTGGATGCTCAGCTTGATCTTCAGCACCGACGGATCGTGGAAAAAGAGCGTCAGAACGCCGAAGATCAGGGCAAAGCCGCCCGCCAGAAGCGGCAGGGGGGCCAGGCGCCGCTCCACCAGATAGCCGACGATCAGGGCGATCGCCGAGGCGGCGACCAGCACCCAGGTCGCCTGAACCAGGGCCTCGCCGCCCTCCAGCCCGCGCGCCCGGTGCACGATATAGGCCGCCCCGAAGGCGACCAGCGCCCCGAAATCAACGGCCTGGCGGATCCACTGGCGATTGGGGGCAGCTGTGGCCTCAACCTCGGTCATGGTCAGTTCTCCAGCCCCACCAGGGAACGTGAAAAGGCGCGGGCGTCGAAAGGTTGCAAGTCGTCGACCCCCTCGCCCACCCCGATCAGCTTGATCGGGGCGTCGGACGCCTGGGCCACGGGCACCAGGACGCCGCCGCGGGCCGTGCCATCCAGCTTGGTCATCACCAGGCCGGAGACATAGGCCGTGCGGCCAAAGATCTGTTCCTGGGCCAGGGCATTGCGGCCCACCGTGGCGTCCAGGACCAGGAGCGTCTCATGCGGGGCGTCCGGATCGATCTTCTTCAGCACGCGAACGATCTTGAGCAGTTCGTCCATCAGGGCGGACTTGTTCTGCAACCGTCCGGCCGTATCGATCAGGACGACGTCGTAATTCTCGGCCCGCGCCTTGGTATAGGCATCGAAGGCCAAGCCGGCCGGGTCGGCCCCGTCGCGGCGACTTTCGAAGTCGGCCCCGGCCCGCTCGGCCCACACCTTCAACTGTTCGCGGGCGGCGGCCCGGAAGGTGTCGGCGGCGACGATCATGACCTTGGCCCCCTGGGCCGTCAGGTCCGAGGCGATCTTGCCCAGGGTCGTCGTCTTGCCCGAGCCATTGACCCCGACGAACAGGGTGACGAAGGGCCGGGGCCCTTCCAGCGGCGCATAGCGCGCCTGGTGCCCGATCAGTTCTGCGGCCACGGCCTCGGCCAGAGCTTCCTTGACCTCAAGCTCGTTGGCTCCTGCCGCAAAGCGCAATTCCCGGAACCTTGCGACGATCCGGTCTGTGGCCCGGGGGCCCAGGTCACTTTCCAGCAGATGCTCCTCCAGCCCTTGCAGGGCCGCTTCGCTGAGCGGTTCCTTGACGAAGGCGGAGACGACCTGTTCGGTCATCTGCCGGGAGGATCGCGACAGGCCCTCGCTCAGGCGCGAGAACCAGCCTTTCTTGGGGGCGTCGGTCATGGTGTGGGTTTAGCCGGGCCTCGGGGCAGCGTCACCCGTTATCGCACCTGTCCTGTGGCGTTGCTCTGAATGGCGAACCCGACCGGTTTGCCTTACGAAAGGACCGGGTCCTCGCTGTCGCGGGGATGAGCGGAAGATCTGATGTCCAAGACCCACCCCTTTCATTCGGCCCGGACCCACAGCTTCGTGCGGGTCGCCGCCGCGACGCCGCTGGTGCACATCGCCGATCCGGTGGCCAATGCCGCAGAACATGAGGCCCTGATCGGCCAGGCGGGCGAGCAGGGGGTGGACCTGATCGTCTTTCCGGAACTCAGCCTGACCGCCTATGCCATCGATGACCTTCTGATGCAGGATGCCCTGCTGGTCGAGGTCGAGCGCCAGATCGCCCGGCTGGCCCAGGTGACGGCCGAAACCGGCGTGATCGCCGTGATCGGGGCCCCGATCCGAAATGGCGACGCCCTGTTCAACTGCGCCGTGGTGCTGGGCGGGGGCGAAGTACTGGGCGTCGTGCCCAAGACCTTTCTGCCCAACTATCGGGAATATTACGAGAAACGCTGGTTTGCCCCGTCCGGGGCCCGCAGCGAGGACACGGTCGTTCTGAACGGCGAGACGGTGGATTTCGCGCCGGGTCTGATCTTCGAGGCGACCAACCGGCCCGGTTTCGTCTTTGCGGTCGAGATCTGCGAGGACTTCTGGGCCCCTCTGCCGCCGTCCACCCGTGCGGCCCTGGCCGGAGCCCGCATCCTGTGCAACCTGTCGGCCTCCAACATCGTCATCGGCAAGGCGGAGGAACGCGCCGTCCTGTGTGCCAGTCAATCGATGCGCGCGATGGCCGCCTATGTGTTCTCAGCCTCCGGCTGGGGTGAGAGCACCACCGATCTGGGCTGGGACGGCCAGGCCACCATCCACGAACTGGGGGCAAGGCTCGCCGAAAGCGAGCGGTTCGCCATGACCTCGCAATTGACGGTGGCCGATGTCGATGTCGGACGGATCGGGCTGGACCGGCTGCGGAACGGCACCTTTGCCGACTGCGCCCGGCAGGAGGGCGAGGCGGCCACGATCGTGCCGTTCGATGCCGGCGAGAGCACCGCGACAGGCGATCTGATCCGCCCCCTTGATCGCTTCCCCTTCGTGCCGGACGATCCGGCGCGACTGGACCAGGACTGTTTCGAGGCCTTCAACATCCAGGTTCAGGGGCTGATGCGGCGCCTGACCGCGACGGGAACGAAGCGACTGGTCATCGGGGTGTCCGGCGGACTGGATTCGACCCAGGCCCTGTTGGTCGCCTGCCGCGCCTTCGACCGGCTGGACCTGCCGCGCAGCGACATCCTGGCCTATACGATGCCGGGGTTCGCGACCTCCGACGGGACCAAGGCCAATGCCTGGGCCCTGATGACGGCCCTGGGCGTCACGGGCAGTGAACTGGATATCCGCCCCGCCGCCGAACAGATGCTGAAGGACATCGGCCATCCGTTCGCGGACGGCGAGCCGGTCCACGACATCACTTTCGAGAACGTCCAGGCGGGGCTGAGAACCGACTATCTGTTCCGCCTGGCCAATCAGAACCGGGCCCTGGTGCTGGGGACCGGCGATCTGTCCGAACTGGCCCTGGGCTGGGCCACCTATGGCGTCGGCGACCATATGAGCCACTACAACGTCAACGGCGGGGTGGCCAAGACGCTGATCCGGCACCTGATCCGCTGGGTGGCCCATCGCGAGGACATGGCCGGGGCGGCCGGTGTGCTGCAGGCCATCCTCGACACCGAAATCTCGCCCGAACTGGTGCCCGCCGGCGCCGACGGCAAGATCCAGTCGACCGAGGGGACGGTCGGCCCCTATGCGCTGAACGACTTCTTCCTGTTCCACGTCACCCGGTTCGGCACCGCGCCGTCCAAGGTCGCCTTCCTGGCGCATCAGGCCTGGAGCGATGCCTCCAGCGGTCACTGGCCCGCCAACACGCCGGACGAGGAGAGGGTCGAATATGACCTGGCGACCATCAAGGCCTGGCTGCGCAAATTCCTGGTGCGTTTCTTTGCCACCAGCCAGTTCAAGCGCTCGGCCCTGCCCAATGGGCCCAAGGTGGTGACCGGCGGCTCCCTGTCGCCGCGGGGCGACTGGCGCGCGCCGTCGGACGGCAATGCGCGGGTATGGCTGGACGAACTGGACGCCCACGTACCCTAGGGGGACAGGTCGCGCGGCTAGCGACCGGTAGAGCCGAAACCGCCGGTGCCACGCGCCGTGTCGTCCAGGCCTTCGACCTCGGCGACGGTCGCCTGGGCCACCGCGGCGATGACCATCTGGGCAATGCGTTCACCGCGCCGGATCACAAAGGGCTCGTCGCCGTGGTTGATCAGGATCACGCCGACCTCGCCGCGATAGTCGGCATCGATGGTGCCCGGACTGTTCAGGCAGGTGATGCCGTGTTTCAGCGCCAGGCCCGACCGCGGCCGGACCTGGGCCTCATAGCCGTGATCCAGCGCCATCTTCAGACCCGTGGGGACAAGCGCCCGCCCGCCCGGCGGCAGGGTCAGCGGCGACTCGTGCGGCACGGCGGCCCTCAGGTCCATGCCCGCCGAACCCGCCGTCTCATAGGCCGGAAGCGGCAGGTCATGGGCATGGTCCAGGCGCAGGAAGCGGACGGTCGTCATGGGTTATGGATCTTTCAGGCGTTGAAATGGTCGGCGATGCGGTCGGCCAGAGCCTGGGCCACCGCCGTCTTGGACTGACGCGCCCAAGTCTGTGTCGTGCCGTCCCGGCGGAACAGGGTCACGGCATTGGCCTCGGCTCCGAAGACATCGGCCGAGACATCGTTGCCGACGATCCAGTCACAGCCCTTGCGCGACAGCTTGGCACGGGCGTTGGCTTCCAGGTCTGTCGTCTCGGCGGCGAAACCGACCACGAGGGCCGGGCGAAGGGGGCCGGGCGCGGAGACCCCGGCCAGGATGTCGGGGTTTTCGATCAGGCTGAAGGTCGGCGGGCCGCCCGGTGCCTTCTTGATCTTGCCGCCTGCGACCGTGTCGATCCGCCAGTCGGCGACGGCGGCACTCATCACCGCGATGTCTGCAGGCCCGGCCGGATCGGACAGGACGGCCTCGACCGCCGCCTGCATCTGGACCGCCGTTTCGACAGACACCCGGTTCACGCCGGGCGGCACAGCCAGGGCCACCGGGCCCGAAACCAAGGTGACCTCCGCCCCCCGCTCGGCCAGGGCCGCGGCGATGGCATAGCCCTGTTTGCCGCTGGACCGGTTGGTCAGGCCCCGCACCGGATCGATCGGCTCGAAGGTCGGCCCGGCTGTGACCACGGCGCGGCGTCCGGCCAGGGGACGACCGGCGGTGCCGGCCAGCAAGCCCTGGATCGCTTCCAGGATAGCGGCGGGTTCAGCCATACGGCCCGGCCCGAACTCGCCGCAGGCCATCTCTCCGTCGTCGGGGCCGACCACGGTCATGCCGTGCAGGCCCTCGAACCCCGTCAGGCGTTGCACATTGGCCTGGACCGCCGGGTGGAGCCACATGCGGACGTTCATCGCCGGGGCCAGCAGCACCCGCTTGTCCGTGGCCAGAAGGGTGGTGGAGGCCAGGTCGTCGGCCATGCCGTGGGCGGCCTTGGCGATCAGGCCCGCAGTGGCCGGTGCCACCACCACAAGATCGGCCCAGCGCGACAGCTCGATATGGCCCATGGTTGTCTCGTCCTCGGGTGAGAACAGGGCCTGGTGCACCGGATGACCGGTCAGGGCCGCCAGCGACAGGGGGGTAACGAACTGGCTGCCGCCGTGGGTCAGCACCGTCCGGACCTGGCCCCCGGCCTTGCGGATCAGGCGCACAAGCTCCAGCGCCTTGTAGGCGGCGATGCCACCCCCGACGATCAGCAGGATCTTGCGTTCGGACAGTGCGGACATTCGGCGGGTGTAGCGGACCGGACCGATCGGCGCAAAAAAGAACATTGCAAGAACGATCAGCGTGTGACTAACTGCGTTCGGCGGGTTTTGCACGGGAGGGTTGAATGCGTGGCGGTATGACGGCGACGGCCTTTGGTCTGATCGCCCTGTTGGTGACGGGTTGCGACAACGGCGGATCGGCGGTCCAGACGCGCGATCGCGCGGTGGAAGCAGCCGGTGGCGTGGCCCTGACCTCAGGTCCGGCCCCCGAAACGGCGGCGTCCCTGGACACGGCCCCGGCGGCGCGCACCGTCGTCACCGGCAATCGCAGAGAAACCGTCGATGCCAAGGTTCAGCGTCTGTTCGACACCAACGGTGCCGATTTCGGGGCCCGGTCGGCCGAGGACTATCTGGCCAAGTTGACCGCCTTTACCGGCAATCCGCCCGCCGATGCCGAGATGGTGGAACGGCCCAATGGCGACAAGCTCTACTATCAGGCCAGCACCAACACCTTTGCCGTCGTGGCCCGCAATGGCACGCCCCGGACCATGTTCAAGCCGCGCGATGGCGCTGCCTATTGGGCCGAACAGAAGGCGGCAGCACCAACCTTCGGCCAGCGCCGGCGGCGCGAGGAATAGAGCGGTCACAGGCATCGGGTCACGATTTCACGATCCGATGATAATCCTTTTGCAGTGCGGGGCGTTCTATGTTGCCCTGCGGCAAAGGCTGCGGCCGTCAGACGGACATTCATGCTCTATTCGCTTCACGAGCTCGCCTATCACTCGGCGATGCCGTTCCGGTTCGGGGCCCAGCTGGCCCGCGAGTTCTGGTCCTCTCCCTTCAATCTGGCTTCCGACACGGCCATCGGCCGAACGGCCTATGCATCCGCTGAGCTGTTCGAGGGGCTGACCCGTCGCTATGGCAAGCCGGCCTGGCGGCTGGATGTCGTCACCGTGGCCGACCGGCCTGTCCGCACGACCGAGGAAGTGGTCTGGACCTCGGCCTGGTGCCGACTGGTTCGCTTCGTCCGCAACCCCGAGGACCTGGAGCGCGCCGGCAAACCGGCAGACGGGCCTGCCGTCCTGATCGTGGCACCTCTGTCGGGTCACTATGCCACCCTGCTGCGCGGCACGGTCGAGACCTTTCTGGCGGACCACGACGTCTATGTGACCGACTGGGTGAACGCCCGGCAGGTGCCCATGCTGGAAGGGCGGTTCGACTTCTTCGACTATATCGACCACGTCCGCGACATGCTGTCGGCCATCGGACCGGGCACACATGTGGTCGGTGTCTGCCAGCCGGGCCCGCCGGTCCTGGCCGCCGCCGCCCTGATGGCCGAGGATGAGGATCCCTGCCGTCCGGCCTCGATGACCTTCATGGGCTCGCCGATCGATGCGCGCCTGTCGCCGACCGTGACCAACCAGCTGGCAGAGGCCAAGCCCTTCACCTGGTTCCGGTCCAACATGATCCACACCGTCCCCTGGCCCTATCCGGGGTTCGGACGGCGGGTGTATCCGGGGTTCGTCCAGCTCTACAGCTTCATGTCCATGAACGAGGAAAAGCACCTGGACGCCCATCGCCGCTATTTCCAGAACCTGGTTCAGGGCGACGGCAGCGCGACCGAAAAGCACGAGGAATTCTACGACGAATACCTGTCGGTGCTGGATCTGAGCGAGGAGTTCTATCTCCAGACCATCGACATCGTGTTCCAGCGCCACCTGCTGGCGAAGGGCGAGCTGGAGCACCGGGGTCGCCGGGTCGATCTGGCGGCCATCACGGACATCGCCCTGATGACCGTCGAAGGGGAAAAGGACGACATCTCCGGCGTCGGCCAGACCCAGGCCGCTCACGTCCTGACACCCAATATTCCCGACGATCGGCGGGTGCTGCATGTCCAGCCGGACGTCGGCCACTATGGTGTCTTCAACGGGCGACGGTTCGAGACCGAAATCTATCCGCGCGTGCGAGACTTCATTGCCCGCAGCAGCGCGATCGGCGACATTGGCGATGATGTTTCAACGGCCGGCGACGACCCTCTATCGGAACGGCCAGCGACTGCCGCTTGACGGCAATCCGGTTCGGCTGTCGGTCAATCCCCGCGCGCGCCGCATCTCCATCCGCATCGATGCCCGTCAGGGCGAGGCCGTCCTGGTGGCACCCAGCGAGCGGCGCCTGGACCAGGCCGTCGCCTTTGCGCGCACCAAGTCCGCCTGGATCGCTGAGCGCCTGTCGCACCGGGCCGAACGATCACCGCTGGAACCCGGTCAAATACTGGACCTGTTCGGGCGTCCGACACGGCTGGTGGCCGGGCCGGGCAGCACGGCGGCCCGGCTGACGCACGACGTTCAAGGGCCACTGATCGTCTCGGGCGGAACGGGCGAGGCCTATGTCCGGCGCGTTCTGACCCTGCTGAAACGCGAGGCCCGGCAGGTGCTGGTGGCCCGCACCCAGGTCCATCTGGACGCCCTGGGTCAGCGGCCGGTCAAGGTCTCGATCGGCGATCCGAAATCGCGCTGGGGCTCGTGCAGCCCGCACAACCGAACCATTCGATACTCGTGGCGCGTGGTCATGGCCCCGCCGGAGGTCATCGACTATCTGGCCGCGCACGAAGTGGCCCATCTGGTCCATGCGGATCACAGTCCGGCCTATTGGGCCGTGGTCCACCGGCTGGTGGGTGACCACCGCCCCTATCGCGCATGGCTGCGCGAACACGGCCCCGCCCTGCACGGGGTCGGGGCCGCCTGATCGGCGTCAGAAGAACAGCGGATCGGCCTTCTTCTCAGGCGGCAGGGCCGGTTCTGGCCGCTGCGCGGGCTCATCACGCGGCGGGGCCTGGGGCCGAGGGGCCTGGGGCTGAGGTGTGGTCGGGCGGACGACGGGCAGTTCCGGATTGGGTGCCGGATTATCAGGCGGCGTCTCGCCTTCGGGCACGTCACCGAACGGATCGCCGACGGAGGAAATCAGGTCCTCGACCGGATTGGGCGGCTGCCAGCCTTCGGGCATGGGCGGACCGTCGGGAATGGGCTGGACGTTCAGACGCGGCAGGGCCGAGGTCATGAAGCCGCGCCAGATGGCGGCAGGCGAGGAGCCGCCGGTGACGCCGCGCATGGCCGTGTTGTCGTCCTTGCCGACCCAGACGGCGGTGACGAAACCGCCGGTGTAGCCGACGAACCAGGCGTCCTTGTAATCGGACGTCGTGCCCGTCTTGCCCGCGATGTCACGGCCCGAGATGGCCACGCCCGTGCCGGTGCCGCCGGTCACCACGCCCCGCAGCATCTGGTTCATGTAATAGAGCGGCGGATTGTTGATGACCTGGACCGAGCGGCCCTCGCGCGCCGAGCGCTGATAGATGACCCGGCCCTGGGGCGTTCGGATGCGGCTGATGCCATAGGCCTCGACCCGGCGACCGCCGTTGGCGAAGGCGTCATAGGCCTGGGCCATTTCCAGGGGCGAGACCTCGACCGCCCCCAGGGCCATGGCCGGTTCCAGGCCGATCCGGCTGGAGATGCCCAGGCGCCGCGCCGCGCGCGAGACATTGTCGCGTCCGACCTCGTCGGCCAGTCGCGCCGCCACCGTGTTTGTCGACTGGGCCACGGCATTGGCCAGGCTCATCTCGCCGGCGAAGCGGCCGGAATAGTTGCGCGGCGACCAGGAGCCGATGCGGAACGGCTCGTCCACCACCCGGCTCTCGGGCGTATAGCCAGCCTCCAGCGCCGCCAGATAGACGAACGGTTTGAACGCCGATCCCGCCTGGCGCCGAGCGTCGACGGCGCGGTTGAACTGGCTGTCGGCATAGGAGGCGCCGCCGATCATGGCGCGCACCCGTCCCTCGCCATCCAGGGCGACCAGGGCTGCCTGTTCGACCCCCTTGGACCCGTCGCGTTCCAGGATGCGGCGCACCGACCGTTCGGCCTCGGTCTGAAGCGTCAGGTCCAGCGTCGTCTCGACGATCAGGTCCTCGGTCGGCTCACCGACCAGGCCCCGGATCTCCTGGTCCAGCCAGTCGATGAAGTAATGGGCATGTTGGCTGGCCAGGGTGCGCGACACGGTGACGGGACGCAGCACGGCCTCGGCCCGCTGCTCCGATGTGATGACGCCGGCCTCTTCCATCTCGTCCAGAACGACGGTCGCGCGGGCGGCAGCCCGTTCCCGCTCCGAAACCGGCGAATAGCGGGACGGGGCCTTCAGAAGGCCGGCCAGCAGGGCCGCCTCGCCGACGGTGAGCCGCGTCGCGGGCTTGTCGAAATACCGCTGGGACGCCGCCTCGATGCCGTAAGCGCCCGCGCCGAAATAGACCCGGTTCAGATAGAGGGCGAGAATCTCTTCCTTGGAGAATTTCAGTTCCAGCCAGACGGCCAGGATCAGCTCCTGTGCCTTGCGTCGCAGGTTCTGATCGGGCGTCAGGAACAGGTTCTTGGCCAACTGCTGGGTGATCGTCGACCCGCCCTGAACCACCCGCCCGGCCCGCATATTGGCGGCGGCGGCGCGGAACATGCCGACCGGGTCGAAGCCGGGGTGGTGCCAGAAGCGGCGGTCCTCGATCGCCACGAAGGCGGCGGGGACATAGTCGGGCAGGGCCGCCAGATCGGCGGGCGGGGCCTGCTGGGTGCCGCGTACCGCGATCAGGGCACCATTGCGGTCCAGATAGGTGATCGAGGGCTGGCGATCGATCTCATAAAGGGCCGAGGTATCCGGCAGGTCCCGTGCAAAGACGGCGAACAGGACGACCAGGAAGATCAGCCCCCAGACGCCGACGACGGCGGTCCAGTACAGCAGGCGCTGCAACGGCGTGCGCGGCTGGGCCGGGCCATCCGCCGCACCGTTTCCCGTTCCGCGTCCGAAACCCGCCATGCTCGCCCTCTCATCACCCGCGCCAGACTGTCTTAGCCTGCCGGACACCGATCCGAAACGCCCCCCGCGTCTCACGCGAGCGTGAGCGGTGTTTCGGCCGAAAGAAAGGCGGCCCTATTCCGCCGCGAGGAAGGCCTCGACCTCGGCCGCAAAGCGGGCCGGCTGATCCAGCATGATGAAGTGCGCGCTGTCGTCGATGCGGATCAGGGTCGCCGAGGGCAGGTTCGCGAACGAGGCGCGGTAGATGCCATCGGTGATTTCAGGCGTCATGCGCGGATCATTGAACTTCACATACAGGACGCGCGTGGGGGCAGTGATCCGGCCCAGTTCGGGGCGAAGATCGGTCACGATCAGTTCGCGATAGGCGGCGGAGGACACGGCCTGGTCGCTGGTGGCGACGTCCTGCAACGGACCGGCCCTGAGGGACTCGGTGGCGATCATGCCGGTGACGGCCTGGGCTGCCTGGGCCTGATAGACTTCGGGGGCGGCGCTGCGCATGCCGCGATAGATCATGTCGGCGGTCGGGATGACGGACTCGGCCGTGGTGCCCGGCGCCCCGAACATCGCGCCCATGAAGGGGATCATGTCCACCACCATCAGCTTGCCCACGCTGTCGGGATGGCGGGCGGCCAGCATCATGGCCATGGTGCCGCCCATCGAGTGACCGATGACGGCAGGCTTATCCAGCCCTTGTTCGGCAATGTACCGGGCGATGTCCTCGGCCACCGGCGCGGCGACCGGCGCGGGGGTCTCGCCTTGGGCATTGTCCATGGCCGGGGCCCCGGCAAAGCCCTGGACGTGGATGCGGTGGACGCGATAGCGGCCCTTCAGCTGTTCGGTCAGGCCGTCCCAGACCTCTGGCGACGACGACAGACCGGGGATCAGGATGATGTCGGGGCCGCCCTCAAGCCCGTCCACCCGGACATGGAACCGGCCGGACTGGAAGTCGGCATGGGCATGGCCATGTGCGGCATGCCCGTGATGCGCGTGATCCTGAGCCATCGCCGGAGCTCCGCAAGCCAGGGTCAGGGCAGCGCAGGCACCGAGGGCCAGGGTCTGTGTCAGGATCTTCATGGTGTCGTTTCCAAAGGCCGAGCCCGCAAGGCTCTCTTGATGGTTAGTCGCCGCAGCACACTTGATCGGATGCAGGCTGATCGCGGGTCAAGACGAAATCTCTCGGGCCCGCTATGATCCCGCCCATGAGCCCAGCCGACACCGCCCTTCCTTCTTCTCACAAAGCCGAGCCGCTTTCCGCAAAGGCCCCGACCACCGCCTTCGGCAAGGGGTTCGTGATGGACAGCTGGTATTTCGTCGCCCTGTCGCGCGACGTCGCCGCCGGCTCATTGAAGCGGCATGAGGTGATGGGCGAGCCCGTCCTGATCGGACGCACCAAGGGCGGTGCCGTCTTCGGCCTGCGCGACATCTGCCCGCACAGGGCCGCCCCGCTGTCGGCCGGGCGCGTCGTCGACAAGGCGGGCGAGGGCGAGACGGTGGAATGCCCCTATCACGGCTGGCGGTTCCGCACCGACGGGGTGTGCGCGGCGATCCCGTCGCTGGTCGAGGATCAGGCTTTCGAGGCCGACCGCATCCGGGTCCGGTCCTATCCGGTGCGTGAAAGCCAGGGCATGGTCTTCGTCTGGATGGCGGCCGACCCGCGTTCCGACGCGGCCCCCGACCATGAGCCTCCGGTCTTTCCAGGCGTAGTGGGCGGGGATGCACGCCTGGTCGAGAGCATGGATTTCGACAGCCACATCGACCACGCCGTCGTCGGCCTGATGGATCCGGCCCATGGCCCCTTCGTACACCAGCAGTGGTGGTGGCGGTCCGAGCATTCCATGCACGAAAAGGCCAAGGCGTTCGAGCCGCGCGACCTGGGCTTTGCCATGGTGCGGCATGCGCCGTCGTCCAACAGCCGGGCCTATCGCATCCTGGGCGGGGCTCCGGCGACCGAGATCACCTTCCGCCTGCCTGGTTATCGGTGGGAGCATATCCAGGTCGGGGAGCGCCAGGTTCTGGCCCTGACCTGTCTGACGCCGGTGACGGAAACGCGGACGCGGATCACCCAGATCTTCTGGTCCGACCACTGGGTCTTCGCCCTGGCCCGGCCGTTCCTGCGGCTGGGCGTGCGGGCCTTCCTGAAACAGGACGGCGGCATGGTGAACCTGCAGAACGAGGGCTTGCGCTACGACCCGGCCCTGCTGTGGATCGACGACGCCGACAAACAGGCCAAATGGTATCAGCAGCTGAAGCGCGAATGGGCGCGCAGCCGCGCTGAGGGCCGCGCCTTCGCCAACCCCGTCAAGGCGGCGGTGCTGAGGTGGAAGAGCTGAAAGTTCTCCTCCCCATCAAGGATGGGGAGGGGGACCGCGGAGTGGTGGAGGGGGTCTTTCCGTAGCAACGGGCCCAAAAGGGTCCCCTCCGTCACGGCGCGCAGCCGCGCCGCGCCACCTCCCCATCCGCTGCGCGAACAGGGAGGAGACGGGATATCCGACCGCGTCGGGTCGGGAAGTCCCGGAGGCCGACGACCGCGGCCCAGGACTACTGCCGCGAGAGGGCGCCAGCCAGGAGGACGTCGATCTGTTTGGCCATATGGGCCGACAGTTCCTCAACGCCCCAGTTGTCGTAGGCCGCGCGGCGGTAGTTCGACAGATAGGCGTCCCAGATCAGTTCGCCCAGCAGGCGGACGTCCGTGTCCTGGCGCAGTTCGCCGCTGCGGATTCCCGACTGCAGGATGTCACCGACGACAACGACGAGGCCCTTGGTCAGGGTCCGGCTGCGCATCTCGGCGGCCAGGGGCTGGAACCAGGAGCGGGCAACCACCGCCTGGACCAGCGGCAGTTGGTCGATCGAGCCGTGATAGCCGGCGGTCAGGGCCCCCAGCAGGCGGTTGCGCAGGCCCGCGTCCTGATCGGCACCGTTCTTCAGGACCTCGGCCATCTTGGCCATGTCCTCGGACAGTACGGCCTCGAACAGTTCGGCCTTGTCCTGGAAGTTTGCGAAGACCGCGCCGGTGGACATACCGGCACCCTTGGCGATGTCTCGGATGGTGGCCGGGTCATATCCGCGCTCTGCAAACAGCGTCCGGGCGGCGTCCAGAACCTTCTGGCGGGTGCGGACCTTGGCGGCTTGGCGGCGGTTGAGGCGGGGCGCAGTCGCTTCGGACTCGGACGGGTCGACGGTAGTGATGACGGAATCTCGCATTGAAAACGGGTACTCGTACTGTGCGGAGGCAGGGCCGCCGCAAGGAACAGGGTGTGCCGTGTCTTTAGGGGTTTGGATCGCGCGGAACGGCGATCAACGGCCAAGGCTTGATCGGGGCTTTCACCACCGAACGATGACCAAAATGGGGTATCCGTCTTAACAAGCCATGGCTCGCGTGCGTCAATGTGTCCGTATCAGGACCGGTTCGGCTCGACCCGCAGGGCACTGCGCAGCGCGCGATTGGGGCGGTTACGCTGAGCCTCGGGCTGGGCGGCCTGGAAGACCGACCGGTAGCGATCGCGCCGCTCGTGGATCGAGGCCAGCACCAGACCCATCGGTATCCCCAGATCAACCAGGGTATTCTCCGCCAGTTGCAGGCTGGCCTCGGTCGTCTCGGGCACGGCATCGGTCACGCCCAGGGCATAGAGGCGGACGGCATGGCGGTCATCGCGGGCGCGGGCGATCAGCGTCACGTCGGCGCGCAGCCGCCGCACGACCTCGACCACCTGATCGACCTTGCCCGGCGCGTCCATGGTCACGACCACGGCACGGGCATTATCCAGGCCGCACCGGGCCAGCATCTCGGCACGGCCCGCATCGCCATAGATGACGTCCAGTCCGTCGCGCCGGGCCGCCTCGACCGTCGCGGGGTCCGCATCGACCGCCAGAAAGGCCTGGCCATGCTCGGTCAGCATGTCGCCCACCAGTCGGCCCACCCGGCCAAAGCCGACGATCAGCACCCGGCCTTCGCCCGCCTCGCCCAGAGGGGCGGCGTCCATTTCCGGCTGGGTTGAGACAGGATTGGTGATGGCAGCACGCTGGGCCAGCCGATGACCGATCAGGGCCAGCAGGGGCACGGTAAACATGCTGATGGTGGCCGCAAGGATCACGGTGCGGGTGAAGGGTGGTGAGGCCACGCCCTCGACCATACCAGCCGACAGGATGACGAAGGCGAACTCTCCCGCCGGGCCCAGCACCAGGGCCGTCTCCAGCGCGACGCGGACCGACATGCCCCAGGCGCGCGCCAGGGCGAAGATGATCCCCACCTTCACCCCCGTGATGACCAGGGCCAGGGCAAAGACGGCGACGGGGTCGGCGGCCACGGCATCCAGGTCCAGCCCGATACCCACGCCGACGAAGAAGACGCCGAGCAGCAGCCCCTTGAACGGCTCAATGGAGATTTCGACCTCGCGCCGAAACTCGGTCTCGGCCAGCAGCAGGCCTGCGACCAGGGCCCCGATACTCATGGACAGGCCGGCCGCCTGGGCGGCCAGTCCGGCCCCCACGACCACCAGAAGCGAAGCCGCCACAAACAGTTCGTGTCCCTGCCCCTTCATCTGGGCGCGCGCGACCGAGCGGAACATGGGGCGCAGCACAATCCGCCCCAGCAGGACCAACAGCGCCAGCCCCACTGCCGCCGGGGCCAGGGTGAACAGGGCGGTCTTCAACACCTGGGGGTCCAGTTCGCCCCCGCCCTGGGCCAGGCCGGCCAGCACCGTCACGGTGATCAGGATGGGCGCGACCGACAGGTCCTGGGCCAGCAGGATGGAAAAGGTCGATCGCCCGGTCGCGGTCTTCAACCGGCCCCGCTCGGCCAGCACGGGCATGACCACGGCGGTCGAGGACAGGGCCAGGCCCATGCCCAGAACCGCCGCCGAGACCAGCGACTGGCCCAGCATCATAAAGCCCGCGGACAGCACGACGGTGCAGGCCAGCACCTGGGTCAGGCCCAGGCCGAACACCAGCTTGCGCATGGCCTTCAGCCGCTCCCAGGACAGTTCCAGCCCGATCATGAACAGCATGAAGGCGACGCCCAGCTCAGCCAGCTGGCGTACCTGATCCTCGTCGCTGATGGTCAGCCAGGACAGCCAGCCCTGGTTGCCCGCGATCCGCCCCAGACCGTCAGGGCCCAAAAGGACACCCGCCGCCAGGAATCCCAGCACGGGGCTGATCTTCAGCCGGTTGAACAGGGGCACGACCACGCCCGCAGCGGCCAGGAAGACCACCAGATCCTTGTATTCGCCCGCGCCGTGCTCGACCGCCATCGATCCTCCAGATTTGTCAGCGGCACTGTCGCCCAGATCGGGGGGGCGTGGCGAGCCGCCGCAGCGCGTGCATGAACTTTTTTTAAGGCAGGACGACCCCATCCGCGCCTAGAACGATCCGGAGGCCGCAGTATGCGCGGCACAGTTCAGGACTTAAGCCTATGAAACGCCTGCTCCTGGTTCCGCCCTCGCCGCTCTGTGGCTGCCGTCCGCCGCCGTCGCACAGGTTGCGGCCGATCATGATCATGAGTGTCTGGATGAGGCCTGCGCTGTGCAGTCGCTGTTCGACGTCGGGTCCGGCGGTGGCAGCGGGACTCTGATCGGGGTCGATGCGCCGCGGTACGGCACCTGGGGCTTTGATCTGGCAGGTCGCGATCTGAGCGTGGCCCCCGGCGACGACTTCTTTCGCCATGCCAATGGAACGGCCGTCGACGCCCTGGTGATCCCGGGCGACCGGACCCGCTATGGCTCCTTCGACGTGCTGCGGGAACTGAGCGACGCGCGGCTGATGGCCATCGTCCAGGGGCTGACCACCCGCACCGATCTGGTGGCCGGTTCGGATGAAGCCAAGATCGCGGCCCTCTATACCAGCTATATGGATGTCGATCGGATCGAGGCGCTGGATGCACAGACGATCCAGCCCTACCTGAACGAGATCCGTGCCGCCAACGACCACGCCGCCTTCGCCGCCCTGATGGGCCGCAGCGAGGGGCGGCTGGGGGCCTCCATCTTCGGCATTGGCATCAGCGACGACGCCAAGGCCCCCGACGTCCATGTGACCTATGTCAGCCAGGGCGGCCTGGGCATGGCCAACCGCGACTATTATCTGGACGCCCGTTTCGCCGACAAGAAGGTGCTGTACGAGGCCTATATCGCCAACATGCTGGGGATGATCGGCTGGGAAGACCCGGTCGGATCCGCAGCGGCCATCGTCGCCTTCGAGACCCGCATTGCCGAGGCTCACTGGTCGCCGGCTCAGAGCCGCAACCGGGAACTGACGTACAACCCCGCCACGCCGGCCGAACTGGCCCAGCAGATGCCCGGCTTCGGCTGGACCGCCTATCTGGACGCCGCTCAGCTGGGACAGGTGGACCGGCTGGTCGTGCGCCAGAACACCGCCCTGCCCAAGATCGCCGCGGTGTTCGAAGAGACCCCCATCGCGACCCTGCAGGCCTGGCAGGCCTTCCGCGTGGTCGACCAGGCCGCGCCGGTCCTGTCGCAGCGTTTCTCGGACGCGCGCTGGGCCTTCCGCGACCGTGACCTGTCGGGCACGCCCGAGCAGCGCAGCCGCGACAAGCGGGCCGTCAGCTTTGCCGAATCCGGCCTGGGGATGGCGCTGGGCCGGCTTTATGTTGCCGAATATTTTCCGCCGGAATCACGGGCCCAGATGGAGGCCCTGGTCAACAATCTGCGGATCGCGCTTGCCGGACGGATCGCCCAGCTGGACTGGATGGGCCCGGAAACCCGAGAGCAGGCGCTGTACAAGCTCGACAATTTTTCGGTCAAGATCGGCTATCCCGACCAATGGCGCGACTACTCCGCGCTTCAGGTCACGCCCGGCGACCTGTTCGGCAACCGCGAGGCCATCGCCGCCTTCAACTGGGCCTATCAGCGCGATCGCCTGAACCGGCCGGTCGATCCGAACGAATGGTTCATGACGCCTCAGACCGTCAACGCCACCTATAACTCCACGAAGAACGAGATCACCTTCCCAGCCGGCATCCTGCAGCCGCCCTTCTTCGATCCGCTCGCCGACCCGGCGGTCAACTATGGTGCCATCGGCGGCGTGATCGGACACGAGATCGGCCACGGCTTCGACGACCAGGGGCGCAAGTCCGACGGCGACGGTATCCTGCGGGACTGGTGGACGCCCCAGGACGCCGCCAATTTCAACGCCCGCGCCCAGGCTCTGGGATCGCAATATGCCCAGTATGCCCCCCTGCCCGGCTTCAACATCCAGCCGGACCTGACCATGGGCGAGAACATCGGCGATCTGGCCGGGGTGACCCTGGGTCTGGCTGGCTATCACCTGTCGCTGGATGGGGCCGAGGCACCGGTCCTGGACGGCGTCACCGGCGACCAGCGGGTCTTCTATGGCTGGGCTCAGGTCTGGCGCAGCAAGGCGCGCGATGAGACGACCAAACAGATGATCGCCACGGACAGCCATTCGCCGGCCCCGTTCCGCGTCATCGGCCCGCTGCGGAACCTGGACGCCTGGTATGACGCCTTCGACGTAGAACCGGGCGATGCCTATTACCTGGCTCCGGCCGACCGGGTCCGCCTCTGGTAATATCGGGGGCAGACCGCGCGATCACGGCGGGGAATGGGCGTGCTGCCCGCTCCCTGCCGTGAGGCACCGCTTGGCGCGCAATCCAGGATTCCAGGCACGAAAAAGCCCGTTGCGGGGGATACATCGCAACGGGCTTCTTTCGCTCTCTATGGAGCGGACGTTTCCTCCCCGAAACGCCTCCGAAACGCTGCGACAGCAAAGCCGCGCTTCTCGAGTGAGTTCATGAGACGCCTTCGCCCGACCCAAGTCAATCAAAGGACACGCGAAAACCGCACTTTCCTCGACTGAACGTCGATAAGTCAGGAGACTGGCGGCACATTTATCGACGAACCGTCGATAATCTCCCTCAGGGTCGAAACCAGGTCCGCGCGCGGCACGACCCGCTGCCCCGGACGCTGTGCCTTCCACGCCGCATTGTCGGCCAGATTCGCAGCCAGGGCCCGACCCGCATCCAGGTCCTTGATCGTCACCTGACCCGCCGAGATCTCGTCACCGCCCAGGATGACAACGGCAGGGGCTCCGCGGCGATCGGCATATTTCATCTGCGCCTTCATGCCCGCGCGGCCCAGATAGACCTCGGCCGCGATGCCGGCGGCCCGCAGTTCCGACCCGGCATCCAGATAGGTCTTCATGTCGTCGTCGGAGAAGACGATGACCACCACCGGCCCGCGCACATCGGTTTCGGCCCGGCCCGCCGCCTTCAGGGCCGCAGCCAGTCGCGACACCCCGAACGAAAAGCCAGTGGCAGGCAGGCTGGCCCCGGTGAACCGGGCGACCAGATCATCATAGCGTCCGCCGCCACCGATCGAGCCGAACCGAACGGGCCGCCCCTTGTCATCGGTGGTCGGCAGAAGCAACTCGGCCTCGAACACGGCGCCCGTATAGTATTCCAGACCCCGCACGATGGTCGGATCGAACCGGACCGCGTCCTGGCTCACCCCCATGGCCGACAGGGCGCGATCGATGGCCGACAGCTCGGCCAGGGCCTGGGCCCCGGCCGCGCCGAGATCGCCCGCGCCCGACACGGCATCCAGCACGGCAGCACGATCCAGACCCGGTTGGGTCGCCGAGGACAGGAAGGCTTCAAGCGTGCCGATGACGCGCGGCGACAGCCCGGCGCCCTTGGTATAGTCGCCGGACTCATCCAGTCGGCCTTCGCCCAGCAGGGCGCTGACACCCTCCCAGCCCAGGCGGTCGAATTTGTCCACGGCGCGCAAGGCGGTCAGGCGCTGGACCGGATCGGTCACACCACCGGCCTCGAACAGGCCGTCGAACAGCTTGCGGTTGGAGACCCGGATCACGGCCTGATCCGGAGCCAGACCGGCGGCGATCAGCCCCTCGCCCGCCATGGCGATGATCTCGGCGTCGGTCTCGGGCCGGTCCGAACCGACCGTATCGGCATCGCACTGCACGAACTCGCGGAACCGGCCGGGCCCGGGCTTTTCGTTGCGCCAGACCGGGCCATAGGCATAGCGCCGGAAGGGCTTGGGCAGGGTCTCCCAGTTCTGGGCGGCATAGCGGGCCAGCGGCGCGGTGTGGTCGTAGCGCAAGGCCATCCATGACCCGACGCCCTCATCCTCCGGATCGTCCTGCAGGGCGAACACCCCGGCATTGGGGCGGTCGTCGTCCGGCAGGAATTTGCCCAGGGCGTCGGCGTATTCGAAAGCCGGCGTCTCCAGCGGCTCGAAACCCCAGCGCTCATAGACGGCCGAGACCCGCGCGATCAGGCGGCGCTCCGCGATCAGGTCGCGGCCGCGGCGGTCGCCGAAGCCTCGCGGATTTCGGGCTTCGGGGCGGGGGGACAGGGGCTGGTCGCTCATGCGCCGCTTTTAGAGCGGGTCGGGTGAAAAGGGCTAGTGAGCAAAAGGCCGCCGGTGCCTCTGAAGGCTCATTCCTGCCTCATCACCCCTTTCGCAGCGGCACCCACCGTCCATAGGTGGCCGATCGCCACAGCCATTCCAGCGGCCCCATCTGGAACATCGACAGCCACAGGGGCGACCAGATCAGCTGGACCGCCCAGACGGCCGCGACCACGCCCCACAGGGCCCCCGGCCCCATGGTGCCGTACCAGCCCGGTCCCCAGTTCAGATAGAAGAGGCTGGCCATGATGAGGGACTGGGTCAGATAGTTGGTGAAGGCCATCCGTCCGACGGGCACCAAGACCGATGTCACGACCTTCAGCCCGAACCGGGTCATCAGGATAAGCAGGCTGGCATAGCCCAGGGTGATCAGAGGGGCGAAGGAGGCGGCGATCTCGTCGATCAGACCGGCCGGATCCTGCCCCTTGGGCGACCCCAGCGAGATCCACTCCGACCAGGCGAAGACCGCCAGATTGGCCAGCGCTGCCGCAGATAGCAGGCCATAAACCCAGACCGGGGCCCGGCCACTGAAGAAGCCGGTCTTGTACAGGCCCAGGCCCAGCATCATCAGCGACAGGGTCACCGGACCGAAGATGATGATGAGGAAGGGGGCGGTGATCAGCCAGTTCTGGAAGTTCTGGATGCCGGCCTGGGGCCATCCGGCGCGTCCGGCCTCGATCTGGGCCTGGAAGCCCGCCGCCGTCACGGCGAAGGGATTGCCGGACTGGGCCGCCTCGGCCCCCTGCGCAGCCGCATAGGTTTCGCCCCAGGCCGTCAGATAGACCATCCCCACGGCCAGAAGCGACCAGAAGACCAGCAGCAGGCCGCCAGTCCACACCAGCCGCCGCCCGGTCCAGGACCGGACCAGCAGCATGACGAAGCCCCAGACGGCGTAGTTCAGCAGGATGTCGCCAAACCACAGAACCGCACCGTGCAGAGCACCGATCAGGGCCAGGAGCCACAGCCGCCGTCGCAGCAGCGCACCGCGCGCCGCGTCCGACCGCTCTCCCCCGATCAGGAAGACCGACACCCCGAACAGCATGGAGAACAGGCTGCGGAACTTGTCGGTGAAGAAGACATCTGTCGCCCAGGTCCCGACCTTGTCCGCCCCGGCCATGGCGAAGGGGGTCAGGTCGGGGCTCATTTCCAGAGCGAAGGGCCAGGCGAAGGTCATCGCATTGACCGCCAGGATGCCCAGGATGGCCCAGCCGCGCAGCATGTCGAGATTGAACTCGCGGTCCGCCGGAGCGACTGGCGCAAGGCGAGCCGGTGCAAGGCTGACGGATGTCGCTGGATCGATCGTGGTCATGGAGGCCCCCGCCGTTAAGACAAGGAAGCTTGACACCAAGCCGGTCGCCGGAAAACTAAATTCGCCGTAATCCAGACAACGGCCGTCAGACCGCGTCGGTCTCGCCGATCACGCCCAGGCGATCACGCACCGGCGCAGGCCGGGCCTCGAAGGCGATGAAGGCGGCGCACAACCCGGCCCACAGGGCGTAGCTGACCCCGACGATCATCGCGATCGGCAGTCCCCCGACGCCGAAGATCAGGAAGACGGTCTCGGCAAAGCCCGCCGCCTCGCCCACGCCGGCCGAGCCGATCCCCCCGGCAATCGCGGTGAGCAGGGCCATCAGCACCTGCCCGGCCGCCGACAGCAGGCCGCCGAAGAACATGAAGCGCCAGACCACGCCCAGCCGGGTCGCCGGTCGATTGGACCGCTCGCGCTCGCGGGCCAGGACCCACAGAATGGCCGGCACCGCGATCAGGCCCAGAACGAAGACCTGCAACCGCCAGTCCATGGAGAGGCCGGGCATCCAGTTGTTGGGTCGCCACAGCGGCAGGGTCAGGATCAGCGGCGGCCAGGCGGCCCCCAGGACGGCGGCCAGGGCCACCATGACCGGCGACTTGCGCCAGATGACCGCACGCTGGCCCGGCAGGTCGGAGGGACTGTCCAGCCGGAACTTCATCGTGTCGGCGCCGGAGGCTCGGCGGAATAGTCGTAGAAGCCACGCCCGGACTTGCGCCCCAGCCAGCCCGCCTCGACATATTTCACCAGCAGCGGACAGGGCCGATATTTGCTGTCGGCCAGGCCGTCGTAGAGCACGTTCATGATGGCCAGAACGACGTCCAGGCCCATGAAGTCCGCCAGTTCCAGCGGCCCCATCGGATGGTTGGCCCCCAGCTTCAGCGCCTTGTCGATGGAGGCGACGTTCCCGACCCCCTCGTAAAGGGTATAGATCGCTTCATTGATCATCGGCACCAGGATGCGGTTGACGATGAAGGCGGGGAAATCCTCGGCCTGGGTCGTGGTCTTGCCCAGGCTTTCGGCGAAGGCGACCGCCGCGTCATAGGTGGCAGCCGAGGTGGCGATGCCGCGCACGATCTCGACCAGCCGCATCACCGGCGCCGGCTTCATGAAATGCAGGCCGATGAACCGGTCCGGCCGGTCCGTCGCCGAGGCCAGGCGGGTGATCGAGATCGAAGATGTATTGGAGGCCAGCAGGGTGTCGGGGCCCAGATGCGGCGTCAGCTCGCTCAGCACCGACTTCTTGACCGCCTCGTCCTCGACCGCCGCCTCGATCACCAGATCGGCTGCTCCGGCCTGGGCCAGGGTGGACAGGGCGGCGACGCGCGCCAGGGCCGCATCGGCCACACCCTGATCCAGCTGCCCGCGGCCCACCTGACGGGCCAGGCTGGCGGCGATCATGGCGCGAGCCAGCGGCACCCGCTGCTCATCGGAATCATAGAGCCGCACGTCATAACCGCCCACGGCCACCGCCTGGGCGATACCGGCGCCCATCTGGCCCGCGCCGATGACGGCCACTGTCCGGATCGAGGTCATGAAGGAACGGTCTGCTGCGGCGATCTGCCCGGGAGGATTGGCACCTTAGGAGGGTGACGTTCCGGGGGCAATCTATTGCAGTGCAAGAGCCCGCCGACTGTTGCTCAGTAGCCGACGACCAGGCTCAGCGCTGCGGCCTGCGAGGCCGGCAGCAGATAGATGCGGATGCCGTGGATGATCAGCAGGGCGACGATCGGGCTGACATCCAGACCGCCCAGCGACGGGATGATCGAGCGCAGGGGAGCCAGGATCGGGGCCGTGATCCGGTCCAGCGTCTCGGCCAGGCTGGCCACGAAGCGGTTGCGATAGTTGATGACATCGAAGGCGAACAGCCAGCTCAGGATCGCGCTGACGATGATGGCCAGCACCAGCAGGCCCAGCACGGCGTCAATCAGGAAGAAGATAAACTGGATGACGGCCACGGCCATTCGGGATGCTCCATTGCGAGACTGCGGCTTCTAGACCAGGCCGGGCCCCGCGCCAACATGCCCGTGGTCGGGGGCGCGCGCGCGTTTGCCGTTGACACCTCGTCCCCGCCCCGCCTATGTCGCGCCTCGCCTGAACCCGGAGACGGGGCCGTAGCTCAGTTGGTAGAGCGCGTCGTTCGCAATGACGAGGTCAGGGGTTCGACTCCCCTCGGCTCCACCAGGCGCCCCGCGATAGTGAGCCGGGCCTCTGGCCAAATGGATCACTCAGCCCTTTCGGCAGGCCTCATGACGGACGACCCTACCAAGGATTCCACCGGCAACATCCTGGCCGATGGCGATAGTGTGACCCTAATCAAAGATCTGAAGGTCAAGGGATCGGGCGGGGTGACGCTGAAGCGCGGCACCCTGGTCAAGAACATCCGCCTGACCGGGGACCCAGACGAGATCGAGGCCAATGTCGAAAAGGTACGCGGCCTCGTCCTGAGAACCGAGTTCGTCAAGAAGGCGTGATCGAAAGGCCTCGCGCAGCGCGCTGGCGCTCAGGCCTCAAAGGCCGTGTTGTGTCATCGGGGGACGCTGATTCAGCGCCCCCGCCATGACGCCGAGGATCAGGCCAGGGCCTTCAGCTGATCGACCAGATCGGTCTTTTCCCAGCTGAAGCCGCCGTCCGCATCGGGCGTGCGGCCGAAATGGCCATAGGCCGAGGTGCGGGCATAGATGGGCTTGTTCAGACCCAGGTGCTCGCGGATGGCGCGCGGCGTCGCCCCGCCGATCAGGCCCAGGATGTTTTCTTCCAGCTTGGCCTCGGTGATGCCCTTGCCCGTGCCGTGCAGGTCGACGTGGATCGACTGGGGCTCGGCCACGCCGATGGCGTAGGAGATCTGGATGGTGCAGCGGTCGGCCAGACCGGCGGCCACGACGTTCTTGGCCAGATAGCGGCAGGCATAGGCCGCCGAGCGATCGACCTTGGTCGGATCCTTGCCGGAGAAGGCACCGCCGCCGTGCGGGGCCGCGCCGCCGTAGGTGTCGACGATGATCTTGCGGCCCGTCACGCCCGCGTCGCCGTCCGGTCCGCCGATCTCGAAGATGCCGGTCGGATTGATGTGCCAGACGGTGTTTTCGTCGGTGAAGCCTTCCGGCAGCACAGCCAGGATGTGCGGCTTGACGATGTCGGCGACGTCGGCCGACGACAGGCCTGGCGCATGCTGGGTCGACAGAACGATGGAGGTGGCGCGCACCGGCTTGCCATCGACATATTCGATCGTGACCTGGCTCTTGGCATCCGGCTCCAGGCGGGTGTCGCCGCCATGCCGGACCTCGGCCAGGCGCTTCAGGATGTTGTGGCTGTATTGCAGGGTGGCCGGCATCAGCTCGGGCGTCTCGTTCGAGGCATAGCCGAACATGATGCCCTGATCGCCCGCGCCCTCGTCCTTGTCACCGGCGGCATCGACGCCCACGGCGATGTCGGCCGACTGACCGTGCAGGCGGTTGATGAACTCGAACTTGTCCCAGTGGAAGCCGGTCTGCTCGTAACCGATGTCCTTGACCGCGGCGCGCACGGCAGCCTCGATCTCGTCCTGGACGCCAGGGGCCCATTCGCCGGCGGTGTCCATGATGCCGTTGCCGCGGATTTCACCGGCCAGAACCACCAGATTGGTGGTCGTCAGGGTCTCGCACGCCACCCGGGCATAGGGATCCTTGGACAGGAACAGGTCCACGACCGTGTCGCTGATGCGATCGGCGACCTTGTCGGGATGACCCTCGGACACGCTTTCCGAGGTGAAGAGGAAGGTCGAACGGGACAAGGCGGACTCCTAGAAAGGATCGTGGCATTCAGCGTTGGGGCGCAGACATATAAAGATATGTTTATATGTTCAAGAGCCGCCTGCGGACTTGTGCCACGCGCCGCGACGCGCACGCCGCGACGCCCCCGGCTTGGGAGGGACCAAAGGCTTGTTTCTGTAGGAAGAAGGAATGGTGCCGCTTAGGTGACTCGAACACCTGACCCCCGCATTACGAATGCGATGCTCTACCGGCTGAGCTAAAGCGGCCTTGCGCGTGGTTCGGACCGGGGTCCGACGCGAGGAGGGCTGTTTATACGGGACCGATCGCCTTGCCAAGCGTCGCGATGAGGGCAGGCTCATCCGGCGTGTCGGCGACGTGGACGCCAGCCAGATCCAGGCCCGACAGAGGACGGGCGGCGGCGGGCGAGATCGCGACGGCCAGGCGGCACCCCCAGCCGGACCCGGCCCGGGCTGCCAGCGCCTGGGCCGCGCGCGGGGAATGGATCAAAACCACATCGAATTCCGACGGCGCGGGCTCCGGCGTCGGCATGGCGGCATAGACAGCCAGACCCCGGACCGGGGCATGGTCTGCCAGCAGCGCCGTCAGATCGCCCGCAGGCTCCTGGGCACGGGGATGCAGCAGGCTTTGGCCAGCGGGATGCCGGGACCGGATCAGGCGGGCCAGGGCCGACAGGTCGCCGTCCGCCGAGACGACCTCGGTAAAGCCCGCCGCCTGCGCCGCCCGAGCCGTGGCGGTGCCGACCGCCCAGACCGGCAGGCGACGGCCGGGGCTGAGCGCCTCAAAGGCCGTCACGCCATTGGTGCTGGTGAAGACCAGGCCGGTCACGCCGGCCAGATCGATCGCAGGCTCCAGACGCCGGATCGTCAGCAGCGGCTGGACCAGGGCCGTTGCGCCCATGGCCCGCACACGTTCAGCCGTTCGGTCGGCCCCCGGCTGGGCGCGGGTGACCCAGACACACGGTGGTCCCCGGTCCCGCAGGCGCGCCATCTCAGATCTCGATCCGTTGGTCGCCAGCGTCGGCATGGACCTCGGCCCCCAGGCGCTGGCCCAGGATCGTGGCCTGTTCAAGGTCGGTGCCGTCCATGGTGCCGATGCGCCGCCAACGGGCCGCACCGTCGGGGCTGAGCATTTCGGTGGTCAGGGTCAGGCGGTCGCCGTTGATGACGGCATGGGCCCCCACGGCCGTGCGGCACGACCCTTCCAGGGCTGTCATGGCCCCGCGCTCGGCGGCGACGGCAAGGGCCGTGGGGGCATGGTTCAGGGCGGAGACCCAGGGCGCGTCGATGTCCTCGATCCGCGTCTGCAGGGCCAGGGCCCCCTGGCCCGGGGCAGGCAGGAAGACGTCCGGCGACAGGCATTCGCGGATGACCTCGGACAGGCCCAGCCGGTTCAGCCCCGCCGCGGCCAGCAGAATGGCCTCGAACTCACCCTCGGCCAGCCGCCTCAGGCGGGTGTCGACATTGCCGCGCAGCATCTCGATTTTCAGGTCGGGGCGCAGGGCCAGGGCCTGGGCCTGACGGCGCAGGGAGGCGGTTCCCAGGCGTGCGCCGTGCGGCAAGGCGGCGAAATCGGCATAGTCGGTGCTGACGAAGGCGTCGCGGGCGTCTTCCCGCTCCGGGATGGCGGCCACGGCCAGGCCCGGCGGCTGTTCGGCGGGAACATCCTTCATCGAATGGACGGCGACGTCGATACGGCCCGCCAGCAGGGCCTCTTCGATCTCCTTGGTGAACATTGCCTTGCCGCCGATCTCCAGCAGGCGGCGATCCTGGACCCGGTCGCCGGTCGTGACGATCTCGACCAGGGGCACGTCGCGGGCCAGGTCGGCGTCGGCCACGCCCAGGGCCCGGCCAATGGCACGCTGCATCATGCCCGACTGCGTCAGGGCCAGCTTCGAACGGCGGGTGCCGATGCGGACGGGAAAGGTCATGCGAGAAAACACAGCAGCCGTTGCGCCGGGGGGGCGGGGTCGTTACCTCGACCCGATGCGGACGGAGACGAGAACAGGCGCGGACTATAGCAGGGGCGCTCAAGCGGCAACCGGCGGCACCGTGACGCTGCTGGGGATCGAGACCAGCTGCGACGAGACGGCCGCTGCGGTCGTGCGGCTGTCGGCAGATGGCCAGGCCACGGTTTTGTCCAGCGTGATCCACAGTCAGATCGACGATCACGCGGCATTCGGCGGCGTGGTGCCCGAGATTGCGGCCCGCAGTCATGTCGAAATGATCGATGGCGTCGTGCGCCGGGCCATGACCGAGGCCGAGCTGGATTGGGACGCCCTGGACGGCGTTGCCGCCACGGCCGGGCCCGGGCTGGTCGGCGGGGTGATGGTGGGCCTCAGCTACGGCAAGGCGGTGGCACTGGCGCGGGATCTGCCGCTGATCGCCGTCAATCATCTGGAAGGCCATGCCGTTTCGGCCCGGCTGGGGGCGGCGGTGGATTATCCGTTCCTTCTGTTGCTGGTGTCCGGCGGTCACTGCCAGTTGCTGGAGGTCGGCGGCATCGGCGACATGGCCCGCGTCGGCACCACCATCGACGATGCGGCGGGCGAGGCCTTCGACAAGATCGCCAAGGCCATGGGGCTGGGTTATCCCGGCGGACCGGCCTTGGAAAAGGCGGCCGAGACGGGCGACGGGTCACGGTTCGACCTGCCGCGGGCCCTGCTGGGGCGCAAGGACTGCGACTTTTCCTTTTCCGGCCTGAAAACGGCGGCGGCGCGCCTGGCCCAGACCTGCCAGACCGATCAGGACCGCGCCGATCTGGCCGATGCGGTTCAGAGCGCGATCGCCCGCCAGCTGGCCGAACGCTCCGAACGCGCCATGGTCGATTACAAGGCCAAGCAACGGGGGACCGCGTCCCACGCGATAGCGTCCACCCCAGAGAACGCGCTCAAGCAGCCGAGCGCCGCGCGCGAGGCGATAGCGCCCTCATGTGAGAACGCGCTCAAGCAGCGCGGGACCGCGTCCCGCGCGGTAGCGCCCCTAAAATTTGTCGTGGCCGGCGGCGTGGCGGCAAACCGCACGGTGCGGCGGGTGCTGGAAGCAACGGCAGCGCGGCACGGGTTCGACTTTCTGGCCCCGCCCCTGGTGTACTGCACCGACAATGCCGCCATGATCGCCCTGGCCGGGGCAGAGCGTCTGAAGCTGGGCCTGGTGTCGGACATCGACACGGCGGCCCGGCCGCGATGGCCACTGGACGAAGCGCGCGCACTGGCCGATCCAGTGCATGCGCCCGGTCGCAAGGGCGCCAAGGCGTAACGGCCAGAATCTGACGGGAGAGACGGCATGGAATTTCGCACCGCAGGCGTGATCGGGGCCGGGGCCTGGGGCACGGCCTTGGCCCAGGTGACGGCCTGGGCCGGACTGGACACCCTGTTGCAGGCGCGCGAGGCCGAGGTGGTCGAAAGCATCAGCCAGCGCCGTGTGAACGAGGCCTTCCTGCCGGGCGTGACCCTGGACCCCGGCGTGCGGGTGACGCCGGACCTGGCCGAACTGGGAGACCGCGACATCATTCTGGCCGTGCCGCCGGCCCAGCATATGCGGGCGACGCTGGAGGCGTTCCGGCCTCACTATCGGCCGGGCGTGCCGATCGTGCTGTGTTCCAAGGGGATCGAGCGCGGCTCGCTGAAGCTGATGACCGACGTCCTGGCCGAGACCCTGCCGGGCGCGCCCGCCGCCGTTCTGTCCGGGCCCAGTTTTGCAGGGGAAGTGGCGCGGGGCCTGCCCAGCGCGGTGACCCTGGCCTGTGCCGACGAAGCCCTGGGCGAGGAACTCCTATGGACCCTGTCGGCCCCGGGGTTCCGGCCTTATCTGGCGACCGACCTGATCGGGGCCGAGGCGGGCGGGGCGGTCAAGAACGTGCTGGCCATCGCCTGCGGCATCGTCGAGGGACGGGGCCTGGGCCGCAGTGCCCACGCCGCCCTGATCACGCGGGGCTTTGCCGAAATGACGCGTCTGGCCGTCGCCCTGGGCGGCAAGGCCGAGACGGTGGCGGGTCTGTGCGGCCTGGGCGATCTGGTGCTGACCTGTTCCAGCCCGCAGTCGCGCAACATGAGTCTGGGTCTGGCCCTCGGCCAGGGTTTGAGCGTCGAGGAGGCCCTGGCCGGCAAGCGGTCGGTGGCCGAAGGCTATCAGAGTGCGCCCGCTGTGCGGGATCTCGCTGCGGCCCTGGGGGTCGAAATGCCGATCTGCACCGCCCTGGCCGCCCTGCTGAACGGTGAGACCTCGGTCGACATGGTGATCGACAATCTGCTGTCGCGTCCGCTGCGGGCCGAAGGCGGATGACGGGCGAGGCGGCCCCCGCCGAACGGGCGCGGGTCTGGAAGACACCGCCGGGCGTGGCCTTGTGTGCCGAAGCCGATCTGGCCGACCCCGGATCGCGCGGCTTCGTCCTGAAGATCGGCGAGGCCTATTTCCATGGCTTTGTCGTGCGCAAGGACGGACAGGTGGCGGGCTATGTCGACCGGTGCCCGCACGCGGGATTCCCGCTGGCCATCGAACTGGACCGCTATCTGACGCCGGACGGAAGCCTGATCCTGTGCGGCTGGCATGGCGCGGTGTTCCAGCCGCTGAGCGGAGCCTGTGTCGGAGGCCCCTGCGCGGGGGCCAAGTTGACGCCCTGGCCCGTAACGGTTGCCGATGGCGTGGTCCGAACGGCCTGAGGCTATTTCTTCAGGCGGCGGGCGTTGGCGACGGCGGCCTTGTGGATCGGGGCCAGGGCGTCGGCCTGAACCTTCAGCATCTGGGTGTTCAGGCTCAGCGCCTGACCAGCGGCGCGGCCCCACCAGCCCATGGCATAGTTAAATTGGGCCGTGGCCAAGGCAGCGGGACTTTTGGCGCCGGCCATGGCGGTCGCAGCGCGAGAGGCGATGGCGGCTTCGTTCAGGGCGGTCTGGGTGAGGGTCTGGCCCATCTGGTTCAGGGTGCGCCCCGCAGCGATGGCCGAGGCGGACAGGGCGGCCACCTTTTCCGAGCCCATCAGCGAGATTTCGGTCAGGTCGATCTTGCTGGGATCGGCCAGGCCAGCGGCCATGATCTCCATCCGAGCGGCGATGACGTCACCGGATGCACGCATCAGTTCGCCCCCGTCCAGGGCCGCCTGTCCGGCGGAACGGGTATTGGCGGCCACGCGGCGACCGGTACGGATAGCCTTGTCGATCTGGGTCATGACCAAGCCTTGGGCCCTATTCAGACCCCCGGCAAGACCTCGCCCGCGAAGTCGGTGACGTCGCGGATCAGGGCGGGCACGGCGGCCTCGATGATGCGACGGCCCTTTTCCGGACTGGCCTGGGCCGGGTCCGAGCCGATCCGCCCGTCGGGGAAGCGGGCGCGATAGTCCAGGGCATCGCGGATCGGCCCGACCGGAGCGATGCGCGGGCTGTAGTCGGCCGTCTTGATCCGGTCCGGATAGGCCGCCTGGGTCACCGCGATCTCGGATGGGGTGGCGTGCATGCCGTGACCGGTCGGAAAGATCTGATTGCACAGGGAGTTGACGCCCGGCAGGTCCCACCAGTTGCGCAGCTTCAGCACAAACGGGGGCTGTTCGTTGTTTGTCGCTACCGCGTCGCGCGCGGCGCTCGGCTGCTTGAGCGACGGCGTGGCGAAGGACCACTGCGCATAGATTTCGGCAAAGGTCGCCTCGATCGTGGCGACGTTTCCGCCATGGCCGTTGAGGAAATAGATGCGGTCGAACCCATGCCGCGCCAGGGACGAGACCCAGTCGGTGATCGCCGCCATGAAGGTCGAGGGGCGGAATGAGATGGTGCCGGCGAAGGCCAGGTGATGCTGGGCCATGCCGATGTTGAAGGTCGGTGCCACGATCAGCGACCCCTCCCCGGCCTCGGCCTCATGGGCGATGATCTCGGGGCACAGCCAGTCGGTGCCCAGAAGGCCGGTGGGGCCATGCTGCTCGTTCGACCCGATCGGCACCACCACCGTCCGCGACAGCGGCCCGCCGTCGTTCAACCGGGCATCGATCTCGGGCCAGGACGACAGATGGATCAGCATGGGAAACCTGTAGGAACTTTGTGACGGCGCAGGGGTGCACGGACGATCTACGCCGCCCGGCCATCCGGTGCCACCACCAGTTTGCACTTGCGACCGGGTCCGGTGAGCGCATCTAGGGGCCATGACCTCATCCGCGCCCCTCCCCTCCGATCTCGACGTCCTGATCATCGGGGCCGGTGCCGCCGGGATCGGCGCGGCGCGGCGGCTGGCGCGGACCCGGACCCGCTTCGCGGTGATCGAGGCCCGCGACCGGATCGGCGGCCGGGCACACACGATCGAGGCACAGGGCCATGGCCTGGACATGGGGTGCGGCTGGCTGCATTCGGCGGACGAGAACCCGCTGGCCGAGCGGGTCGAGCCGCTGGGCCTGACGCTGGACAAGACCCCGCCGCCCTGGGGCACCGAGACCTTCAACCTGACCTTGACGCCCGCCGAACAGGACGAGGCACGGGCCGCCTTTGCCGCCTTTGGCGAACGAGTGGAGGAGGCCGCTCAGCGGGGCGAGGATCGCGCGGCTGCGGACCTGTTCGAGCCGGGCGGCCGCTGGAACGGGCGGATCGACGCCATATCGGGGGCGCTGAACGGTGCCCGGTTCGCCCAGGTCTCGACCGTGGACTATGCCGCCTATGGCGGAACCGAGGTGAACTGGCGGGTGGTGGAGGGCTATGGCCGGCTGATCCAGCGGCTGGGCGAGGGCCTGCCGATCCTGACCG
This sequence comes from Brevundimonas vitisensis, assembly GCF_016656965.1. Classification (NCBI taxonomy): domain Bacteria; kingdom Pseudomonadati; phylum Pseudomonadota; class Alphaproteobacteria; order Caulobacterales; family Caulobacteraceae; genus Brevundimonas; species Brevundimonas vitis. The sequence continues at coordinate 2,016,109 of NZ_CP067977.1, read as the reverse complement.
GCTGTGCCGCCACACGCATCGACCGGTCCAGAACGCCCCTGGTCATCGAGACGACGCGCGGAACGGTGCAGGCCAGGGCGGTGATCCTGACCCTGCCCACGGCCCTCATCGCATCCGAGGCCCTCCGTATCGAGCCGCCGGTGCCCAGCCTGATCGAGGCGGCGTGGGGCGTGCCTCTGGGGCTGGCGTCAAAGCTGCACCTGTCGCTGGAAGGGGCGCAGGAGTTTCCATCGGACGGGCAGCTGTGGGGACGCAACGACACGGCGGACACGGGCGGCTATCACCTCAGGCCCTTCGGTCGGGCGATGATCGAGGCCTATTTCGGCGGAGATCTGGCCTGGGGGCTGGAGCGGGAGGGCCCCGAGGCCATGGCCGATTTCGCGACGGAGGAACTGGTCGGACTGCTGGGTTCGGGGTTCAGGCGCCGGGTCGTGCCGGTCGCGACCTCGTCCTGGGGCGTCGATCCCTGGTCGCAGGGGGCGTATTCTCACGCCCTGCCCGGCCATGCCGCCGATCGCGCCCGGCTCAAGTCTCCGGTGGAAGGCGGGATTTTCGTCGCGGGTGAAGCGACGGCCGACGCCCATTACGGCACGGCGCACGGGGCCTGGATGGAAGGCGAAAGGGCGGCCGAGCAGGCTCTGGCCGCCCTGGTCGTTTAAGCCAGGCTGGAGCGCAGCATCCAGGCGTTCTCTTCGTGCACGCCGATGCGGGCCACCAGCATGTCGTGGGTGAAGGCGTCGCCGGCCTCATCGGCCATTTCGGCGAACTCGGCCATGCGGCGGGCGACGGCCTCGTTGTCGGCGACCAGTTCCTTGATCATCTCGGGCGTCGGCTTGTGCGGGGCGTCGTTCTCGATGACCGTCAGCTCGCGGAAGGCGGCGGTTCCCGTCGGAGCCAGCTGGCCCAGGGCGCGGATGCGCTCGGCCATGGCGTCAGCGGCTGTGTGCAGTTCGTTGTATTGGGCGTCCGTCAGCTTGTGCAGGCCATAGAAGTTCGCGCCCTGCACGTTCCAGTGCACGCCCAGGGTCTTGGCATACAGGGTATAGCTGTCGGCCACGGCCTTGCTGAGGGCCTCGGCGACCTGGACGCGGGCCTTGGGGTCCACGCTGGTGTTCAGGCGTTTGCCGTCGCCCTTGGGCGAACCGGCGGATGCAGGGGACTTGGCCATGGGGTGTGTTCCTGACAGAGAGGGGGGAAGCTAGGCCATGGAAATGGCTGTCCCGCCCGGAGGTTCCCCCTGGCCCACTCGCCCAAGCCGAAAGCCACTGGCCGCAGACGCAAGGCCGGGCCCGACCCGGCACGGGTGGAGGCCATCTTTGCCCGCCTGGCCGGGGTGATGCCTGAGCCCAAGACCGAACTGCGGTTCCAGGACCCCTATACACTGGTGGTCGCCGTGGCCCTGTCGGCCCAGGCCACGGATGTGTCGGTCAACAAGGCGACGGACCGCCTGTTCGCGGTCGCCGCCACGCCCCAGGCCATGCTGGACCTGGGGGAGGAGGCGCTGATCCCCTACATCGCCTCGATCGGCCTTTATCGGACCAAGGCGCGCAATGTGATCGCCGCCGCCCGGATGATCGTGAATCTGCACGGCGGTGTCGTGCCGCTGAACCGCAAGGATCTTCAGGCCCTGCCCGGCGTGGGTCGAAAGACCGCCAGCGTCGTCCTGAACGAACTTGGGATCGAGCCTGCCATCGCGGTGGACACCCATGTGTTCCGCGTCGCCCATCGCCTGGGACTGGCCGACGCCCCGACCGCCGACAAGGTGGAGGACCAGCTGCACGCCGTGGTCCCGCCTGCCTATCTGGCCAAGGCCCACCACTGGCTGATCCTGCACGGCCGCTACACCTGCGTGGCGCGGCGGCCGAAATGCGAGACCTGCGTCATCGCCGATCTGTGCCCCGCGCGGGCACTGTTCGTCGGGGTGTGACGATCAGTCGGCGTCCAGCCATCCTCTGACTGCCGCTGCAAAGGCGTCGCCGCCCGCCGGGGCGGTGCCGAGATAGAAGTCCGGCTCTATCAGCTCGGCTTCCATCAACAGCCAGCGGCCGTCGGCATCGGGGACCATGTCGATCCGGGCATACAGAAGCGGCTCCTCGATTGCGTCCAGCACCGTCCGGGCCAGGGCCAGGGCTGCGGGGGGCGGGTCGGCCACGGGGGTATAGAGACCGCCGTACTGGACCTGGATGCGGAAATCGCCGTCCACCGGGCGCTTCAGCACCGCATGGCTGAACCGACCGCCGAAGAACAGCAGGCTGAGCTCGCCGTGGCTGGCGATGGTCGGCAGATAGGGCTGGATCATCGCCGCCCCGACCGGCGGATCGGTCAGCGCCTGGCCGGGTGACAGGCGCAGCGTCCGCCAGGCCCCGCCCGAAACGGTCGGCTTGACGATGACCTGATCCGATCCAAAGGAATCGAAGGCGGCATTCACCTGGGACTGGGTAATGCCCTGGCTCATCAGGGTCGGGGGAATGGCCACCCCCTTGTCCGCCAGACGCCCCAGATAGGATTTGTCGGAATTCCAGGCCAGGACCGGGGCCGGATTGGCCAGGCGTACAGCAGAGGCCGACCAGGTGGCGCAGGCCTGCATCCAGCGGGCGTGATCGCGGTGATAGCCCCAGGCGATCACCGGCAGCACCAGGGGATAGTCCGCCAGGCCGCCGGCATCTTCGATATGGTCTGTCCAGGCGGTGGGTTCGACGACGATCCCCGCGCGGGCCAGGGCCGCCGACAGCCGCTCCAGCACGCCCGGCCACTGACCGGCATAGGAGGGATCGGCGGCGTCGGGGGTCAGAACGGCGATACGGGTCATCGCCTTGGCTTAGCGCACCCGTCGCGGCCGCGCGAGCCCCGGAAACCCCGCGCCAGAGCATCGCATAAGGATGTCGTTATATGTTTTGCATGACAGGTCCGGCCGCCTCGGCTAAGGGGCGGGCATGACCCAAGCTGCCCCCCGCTATGATGTTTGTGCCGTCGGCAATGCGATCGTCGATGTCCTGGCTCCCAGCCAGCCCGCCTTCCTGGAGGCCCAGGGCCTGACGCCCGGCTCGATGCAGCTGGTGGACGAGGACCAGAGCGCGGCCCTGTATGACGCCATGGCGGCAGGCGTCGAGGCCTCGGGCGGCTCGGCCGGCAATACGGTGGCGGGCATCGGCAGCTTTGGCGGACGTGCCGCCTATATCGGCAAGGTCGCGCCCGACACCCTGGGCGAAGTCTTCACCCACGACATCCGCGCGGCGGGCGTGGCGTTCGACACGGCCCCGCTGACGGACGGTCCTGGGACGGGCCGCTGCCTGATCAACGTCACCCCCGACGGCCAGCGCACCATGTGCACCTTCCTGGGGGCTGCCAACCAGCTTGGCGTGGCGGACATTGACGCGGCCCTGATCGGCGACAGCGCCATCGTCTATCTGGAAGGCTATCTGTTCGATCCGGCCCCGGCGCGTGCGGCGTTCGAGGCGGCGGCAGCAGCGGCCCATGCGGCCGGTCGCAAGGTGGCGATCACCCTGTCGGACACCTTCGTCGTCGCGCGCTGGCGCACCGAGCTTCTGGCCTTCATCGAGGCATCCGCCGACATCGTCCTGGCCAATGAGGGCGAGCTGACGGCCCTGTTCGAAACCGAAGACTTCGATGCCGCCGCCGACCGTCTGGCGGGCCTGGTCGAAATCGCCGCCGTGACACGCGGGGCCGAAGGCTCGGTCATCATCGCGGGCGATCGGCGGGTCGTGGTTCCGGCCGTCCAGGGCGTGACCGTGGTCGATACGACCGGCGCGGGCGACCAGTATGCAGCGGGCTTCCTGCTGGGTCTGGCGCGTGGCCTGGATCATGCCCAGTCCGGGGCCCTGGGTTCACTGGCCGCGGCCGAGGTCATCGCCCACTGGGGACCGCGTCCGATGGTGTCCCTGAAGACCCTCGCCGAACAGAACGGCCTGACGCTGGCCTGAGGTCAGCCGAACAGGCTGAAGATCAGGGCGACGACGGTCACATCGACGGTCCGGGCGATCAGGCTGGTCAGGGTCGTCATGCAAGGCGTTCCGAAATGCGGCGTTCCGACCCCTGCTCAGCAAGGGCCGTGCCGCACTCATCGCCTCACTCAGACTTCGGTGCGTTTGGTCGTGCCGACCGGCGGCCGGCGCTCGGCCTCGCCTGAATATTCGGTGCCCAGATAGGTAGAACGCGCCGCGTCCAGCACGGGCGGACCGCCACGCAGGCCTTTGCGCTGCCTGGTCTGGCCGATCACCTGGGCGGCGAAGACGGCCGCTCCTGCCGCAGGATCGACCGGGGCGGGGGCAGGCTTTGCCGGGTCGATCCTGTCCCCGGCAGGATGATCGATCCGTTCGCCGACGGGGACCAGGTCGCGGGATGCAGAGGTCGCCCCCTGCCCTTCGCGACGCTCGGCCTGCCGACGGGATCGCTCTCGCCGCTCACCCACCGGCCTGACGGAATCGACGGGGCCGACGCCCTTGGTCATTCGCCCGGCTTTCCGCCCGCCAGACGGTCCAGCTGCGCCCTCATCTGCTCCATCTGGGCCCGCATCTCGGCCAGGGGATCGGCGGCAGCGGGTGCGGACGGCGCGGGGTCAGAGGCCTCGGTCCGGGGCGGCATGGCGAAACCGGGCCACATCTTCATCGCGTCAGCGAACATGGCCATGTTGCGCTTGACCGCCTCCTCCATGAGCCCGGCCCCGGGCGCAGAGCCAAAGGCGCGGGTGAACTGGCCCCGCAGCTGTTCCTGCTGTTTGGCGAAGGATTCCAGCGACATCTCCAGATAGCTGGGCAGGACGCCCTGCATCTGGCCACCATAGAAACCGATCAGCTGACGCAGGAACTGGACCGGCAGCAGCGCCTCGCCCCGGCTTTCTTCCTCGAAGATGATCTGGGTCAGGATCTGACGGGTCAGGTCCTCATTGGTCTTGGCGTCATAGACGACGAACTCGACGCCTTCGCGCACCATTCGGGCCAGATCTTCCAGCGTCACATAGGCGGAGGTCGCCGTATTGTAGAGCCGCCGATTGGCGTATTTCTTGATGACGACAGTGTCGCCGTTCATGCCCTTGCCGTTCTCGGATTTCTTGTCGGCCACGCGCGTTCCCATCGTTGCACCGCAGCACTATCCCGCAGTGCGTTTGCGAGCGCAAACGCATTCCGTGGAGGGGGCGCTACGCTCGCCGCGCGGCGGCTCGCCACTTGAGCGCCAGGGACTATGGACGGCTGTCCAGGTCAGGCAGCGAACTTGCGCTCAAGCAGCGAGCGACCGCGTCGCGAGCGTAGCGCCCTTCTACAAAGAATTCGGTGCCAGGACGACGCCGACCAGAACAGCCGCCCAGTGGGTCATGGCGCCGGTCACGACGAAGCCGTGCCAGATGGCCCGGCGGAACTTCACCTTGGGACTGATGAAGATCAGGACGCCCGTCGTATAGATCAGCCCGCCCGCAACCAGCAGGCCCAGGGCGACCGGGTGGACGGTGTCGATCATCGGCTTGAGCGCGATCACGGCCAGCCAGCCGAAGACGATATAGACCGCGCTCCAGATCGCATCGGACAGGCGCGGCAACACCAGCTTGGCCAACACTCCGGCAAAGGCGAGGCCCCAGACCAGGGCGGTGAAGCCCAGGGCCCAGCCGCCCTCGAACCGCTGGGTCGTGAACGGGGTGTAGCTGCCGGCGATCATCAGAAAGATGGCCGCTTCGTCCAGGCGGCGCAGCACCGGACGCGCGGCGCAGGGGTTGGTCCAGTTGTAGATGGTCGAGGCGGTCAGCATGGCCATCAGGCACAGGGCATAGATGGCCGTCGCCGCTGTCAGGCCGATGCCGCCATAAAGGGCCGACAGCACCGCCAGGACAATGCCGCCGATCCCGGCCAGGACCAGGCCGACGATATGCACCCACAGGTCGGCCAGCCGCTCGGCACGCGTCTGATAGTGGTCGATCATGTCCAGGTGGTCGGGCGTCCAGATGCGCGCCGCCAGAGATTTCAGTCGCGTGAGCATGGGCTGACAAGCCTCCGTCCGCTGCGTTCGTTCCTCAAGATGGGACGGGTCTGGTGATCAGGGGCTGAATCGACCGGGTCACGACGACGAAAGCCGGCCCCCTGCGGCATCGCGGACACAGCCCCTATCGCTTGGCTCTTGAGAGCGACGGCCGTTGAGCCTATCCCATCTCGCACTTGCACAATCGTTTTCGGAGCCCTCCCATGACCGAAGTCGTCATCGTGTCCGCCGCCCGTACGCCGGTCGGGTCGTTCCTGGGGGCTCTGTCCTCTGTGCCCGCTGCGAAACTGGGCGAAGTGGCCATCAAGGCCGCGCTGGAGCGGGCCGGCGTTGCCCCCGCCGATGTTGACGAAGTCATTCTGGGCCAGGTGCTGCAGGCCGGAGCCGGTCAGGGTCCGGCCCGTCAGGCCTCGATCGGGGCCGGACTGCCGGTCGAAACTCCGGCCTGGAGCCTGAACCAGCTGTGCGGCTCGGGCCTGCGCGCCGTGGCCCTGGCCTATCAGCAGATCGTTCAGGGCGATGCGAAGATCGTGGTCGCGGGCGGCCAGGAGAGCATGAGCCAGTCGCCGCACGCCGCCCCCATGCGGACCGGGACCAAGATGGGCGACGTCGCCCTGGTCGACACCATGCTGAAGGACGGGCTGATCGACGCCTTCCACGGTTATCACATGGGCCAGACGGCCGAGAACATCGCCGAGCGCTGGGCCATCACCCGCGCGGCCCAGGACGCCTTTGCCGTCGCCAGCCAGAACAAGGCCGAGGCGGCCCAGACCGCCGGTCACTTCGACGCCGAGATCGCCCCCGTCACCATCCCTGGCAAGAAGGGCGACGTCGTGGTCGACAAGGATGAGTACATCCGCCACGGTGCCACGATCGAGGCCATGGAGAAGCTGCGCCCCGCCTTTGCCAAGGAGGGTTCGGTGACGGCGGCCAATGCCTCGGGCCTGAACGACGGGGCGGCGGCCCTGGTGCTGATGACGGCGGATGAGGCGGCGTCGCGGGGACTGGAGCCCCTGGCCGTGATCCGGTCCTGGGCGACGGCGGGCGTCGATCCCGCGATCATGGGCACCGGACCGATTCCGGCCTCGAAGAAGGCCCTGGAAAAGGCCGGATGGACGGTCGCCGATCTGGACCGCGTTGAGTCCAACGAGGCCTTTGCCGCCCAGTCGCTGTGTGTGGTTCAGGAACTGGGCCTGGATCCGGCCAAGGTGAACGTCAATGGCGGTGCCATCGCCATCGGCCACCCGATCGGCGCCTCGGGCGCGCGCATTCTGACCACCTTGCTGCATGAGCTGAAGCGCTCGGGCACCCGCAAGGGTCTGGCCACCCTGTGCATCGGCGGCGGCATGGGCGTGGCCATGTGCGTGGAACGGGCCTGACGGTACCGGACCAGGCCTTTGACGCCGGCTACAGCGCTGTGCGCTGGGTGATCGCGGCGATGGTTTCGGCCTTGGACACCAGGTCGGTCGAAATGCGACCGGCCAGTTCGCGGGCACCGACCGGATAGGCGTCACCGCCTTCGGCGATTTCCTTTGCCAAGGCCGCCGTGGCGTGCAGCGAGCGCTCGAAGGCTTCCAGCTGTTCGACAGCAAGGGCGCGAGCCTCTGCCTGCAGCCGTTTGACGCGGTCGGCTGTGGTCTGGGGCGCGCGCATCAGGTCGTAAACCTCGGCCTCGGCATTGACGAGGCGCAGGTCAGGCTTGCTCTGGGCGGTGTCGCTCGAACGCTTGGACATCAGGGGTCTCCGTGTGCGGATAGAAAAGCCGGACCAGCTTGACCGTTCCGTGACTCGGGCTTGGCTGTCACGATAGGATTCGGACTGTGGCAGCGCGGCATCAAGGCGTCAAAGGCCGTTGCCGACGCCTGGCATCACAACCCCGGATCCCAGACCCCGGCCTGTCGCATCCGCGTGTCGCGTGCTTCCTCGGCCCGGCCTCCCAAGTCCGCCGCCATGCGCCGGATTTCGTCCGACACCGTCGTCTTGCAGACCCCCGGCACCAGGGCGTGCAGAAAGGCGATGCCTGACAGCCGCGCCAGCCTGAACCCGAACCGACCGGCGGTGAGCAGGTGGTGGCCATAGGTTTCCCCCACCTCGCGGGGATGATCGGCGAACAGGCGACGAAAGGTGCGGTTCATGGTCGGTCCGGTCTGCGACGGGCGGCCCTCTACCCGACGCGGCCATTCTGGCCTAAACCGCGCGCCAGAACAGGGGGAGCCGCGTCACGATCGCTGACGTTCGCTTGAACCCCGCCCAGGACGATTTCAGGACTTATCCGCCATGGCCGACGGCTCCACCGCTCCGCAACAGACCTTTCGCTGGGACGATCCCTTCGACCTGAACGGTCGCCTGACCGACGATGAGCGGATGATTCAGGAGGCCGCCCGCGGCTATGCCCGCGATCGGCTGCTGCCGCGCATTGTCCCCGCCTTCCGCGATGAAACCTTTGATCGCGCCATCATGACCGAGATGGGCGAAATGGGGTTCTTGGGGGCCATGCTGCCGGAACAGTATGGCGGCTCGAACGCCAGTCATGTCGCCTATGGCCTGATCGCGCGCGAGATCGAGGCCGTCGACAGCGGATACCGCAGCGCCATGAGCGTGCAGTCGTCCCTAGCCATGTATCCGATCTATGCCTTTGGCTCGGAGGAGCAGAAGATGCGCTTCCTGCCGCGCATGGCGGCCGGCGAACTGATCGGCTGTTTCGGCCTGACCGAGGCGGACGGCGGATCGGACCCGGCCTCGATGAAGACCCGCGCCGTGGCCGTGGACGGCGGCTATCGCCTGAACGGCGGCAAATACTGGATCACCAACTCGCCGATCAGCGACCTGGCCGTGGTCTGGGCGAAACTGGATGACGTGATCCGCGGCTTCATCGTCGAGCGGGACTTCGACGGCTTCACCACCGGCAAGATCGGCGACAAGCTGTCGCTGCGGGCCTCGATCACCGGCGACATAGGCCTGAACGACGTCTTTGTGCCCGAGGCCAATCTGCTGCCGGGCGTGAAGGGCCTGCGCGGGCCCTTCAGCTGTCTGAACAAGGCACGGTACGGCATCGCCTGGGGGGCCATGGGCGCGGCCGAATTCTGTTTCCACGCCACGCGCGACTATGTCGGCGAGCGGATGCTGTTCGGGCGTCCGCTGTCCAGCCGCCAGCTGGTCCAGAAGAAGCTGGCCGACATGCAGACGGAAATCTTCCTGGGGCTGGAAGGGGCCTATGCCCTCGGGCGCCTGCTCGACACCGGCGCCTGGGTGCCCGAGGCGATCAGCCTGATGAAGCGCAACAACTGCGGCAAGGCCCTGGCCGTCGCCCGCGAGGCCCGCGACATGCACGGCGGGGCCGGCATCACCGGCGAGATGCATGTCATGCGCCATGCGATGAACCTGGAAACCGTCAACACCTATGAAGGTGCGCACGACGTCCACGCCCTGATCCTGGGCCGCGCGATCACGGGCCAGAGCGCTTTTTAGGCTTAACCCCCTTCGATCCCAACAAGTCCGTCATTCCGGGGCGCTCGCAGAGCGAACCCGTAACCCAGGACAACCACCTGTATGTCAGACGCAACCAGGAGGCCTGCGACAGCATCCTGGGTTCCGGGTTCTTGGCTTCGCCAAGCCCCGGAATGACGGCAGGGAATGGATCCAGGAGCCTGTCGCTTGAGCGGGGGCCCTATTCGGCCTCGGGGTCCTCGCGGGCACCGGTGTTGACCTCGGGCACATAGAGGCCGGTGACCAGGCGGGTGACAAAGCCGCCCGGCTGGGTGCGGGGGCCATAGCGAGCGCAGGGGTCGGGGTCCGGGATCGGGCGGGCTTCCCGGCCGGTCGGTGCGATGGCGTCGCCCACGGCATCGCCGAACGGCTCGGCCATCTGCAGAGCATCGCCGACGCGCGACAGGGAAGGCGTATCGGTGCCGACGACATTGGCATTGCGCGCCCAGGCCAGGGCCGCCACCTGGGCTCCGCTGGGGGCCAGCAGCTCCGCTTCCGCGGCCAGACCGCCGGTAGTGCCGGGCACGCGGAAGGTGCCGGGGCCGGGGATCAGCACATTGGCCACCGCCGATACGCCCGACCCCGCCTGGCCCGTCGGATTGATCTGGATGACGCCGGTGCGGACCCGCGCCGCGCCGTCCGGTGTCTGGACGACCGTGAACCGCTCGCTGACCTCGTAGCAGACCTGGCGATCGACCTCGCGCAGGACCAGGGCGCGGTCGGCCTCCGACACCTGTGACCCGGCATCACCGACCAGGACGGCCGGTTCCAGATAGACCCGCTCGATGGCCCCCGCCGCCGCATCGTCGCGACGCTGGCGGATCGAAGCGCGGACCGTATCGTCGCGCGCGGTCAGGCCGTCATAGGCCGACAGGAAGCCGGCATCAGCCAGGGGCGCGGTCTGGCAGGCGGTCACCAGGCCCCCGGTCAGGGCCAGCGGGATCAGGCGTTTCATCGGCAGGCCTCGAAAAGGGAATGGACCCCATCATAGCCGTCAGAAAGGATCATGTCGGCCTGGATTGTCATTGTCCGTCCGAGGCGTATCGTCTCCTCGAAGAGGGGGACGCAGATTGGATCAGGATTCCGCCACCATCGAAGCCGCCGATCCCTTTGCCCAGCTGGCCGAGGTATTCGCCGGTCGCCGGGCCCTGGTGCTGGAGGATGAACCGGCCCTGGCCGAGCACGTCGCCGGGCGGCTGCTGAAATCCGGCTTTGCCCAGGTCGATCGCTTCGACACCGGAGAAGGCGCGCTGGAGGCCGCCGGGCGTCACCCCTATGACATCCTGATCCTGGACCGGTTGACCGCGGGGATGGACGGGCTGGAAACGCTGAAGCGCATCCGCGCCGGTCACGGGCCCTCTTGCGATGCGCCGGTCCTGATGCTGACCGCCCTGGGCGGGGAACGGCAGAAGGTCGAGGGCCTGTTGAACGGGGCCGACGACTATCTGGCCAAGCCGGTGGGGGACGAGGAGCTACTGGCCCGCATCGCCTCACAGCTTCGCCGGGCTTCGCGCCGGGCCCCGCCCGCCGGGGCCGACATCGTCAATGGACCGTTCCGCCTGTCGCCCGGGGCCCGGACCCTGCGGTTCGAAGCACCGGGGGCGGAGCCGTGTCTGGTGGACCTTTCCCCGCTCGAGTTCGCCATCGTCTGCGAACTGATGACCGCCCGGGGCCAGCCGGTGACCAAGACCATGCTGTGGGATCGGTGCTGGGTGGAGTGGAAATTTCTGCCCGACAACTACGTCAACATCATCGATGCCCGGATCAGCGCCCTGCGCCGCCGGCTCAAGGACCAGTGTCCGGACTTGCCTGACAGCCTGCACCCCCTGATCGTCTCGGCCCGCAGCCAGAGCCTGGTTTTCCGCGACCTGAGCGTTCCCCACGGTGGCTGAGACGGCGCCCCTGGGACTCGGGCCGGGCGGGGTTCGCGGCTGGCTGTCGCGGCGGACCACGACCCAGTTGTCAGCGGCCATCGCCGTACTGGCGGCCCTGGCCCTGACCGGCTCCCTGCTGGCCATGGGCCGGGCCGTGCGGATGGACCAGCAGGAACAGGCCGCCCTGGACGCCTTGGCCGACTATGGGGCGATGGTTTCCAAGCTGGGCGTCGAGGCCAGCCTGACGGCCGAGACCCTGACCGCCGCCGACGCCGCCTTCCTGTCGGCCTGGCTGGCAGCCTTCCAGAGCGGCCCTGCGCGTGACGCCACCAGTCTGGAGGAAACCTGCCGGACAGGGCGCGGGGGCGCCGGCGTCCGGTTCATCAAGGCCCCGGTCGGCAAGCCCGCCGGCCTGGCGGCGCTGGAAACGGTGCGGGCAGAGCCTCTGCCCCGGCTGGGTCAGGACGTCTATGCCGTTCGGCTGGCCAAGGGTGTCCTGTGTCCGGGCCGGTCGGTCGATGTCGTCATGGTGCGCCGCCCCGCCGGCTCGCTGGACATCATCGTGGGGCGGGTCGTGGACCGGTCGGGCGCAGCCTGGGGGCGGGCGGTGCTGGCCGTGGGCCTGGCAGGCGGGCTGATCCTTCTGTCCGGACTGACGGCCTCGGTGTTCGCCCGGCGCAGGCTGACGACCGCCCTGGCGCAGGTCAGCCAGACCCTGGATCGGGCGGCGGTGGGCGACTTCTCGCGCCGCGCCCCCGAGGTTGGCGTGGCCCCCGAACTGACGGAACTGACGGCCCAGGTGAACCGGACGCTGGACCGGCTGGAAGAATTGCTGAGCTGGCTGCGCGATTCCTCAGACCAGCTGGCGCATGATTTCCGTACGCCGTTGGCGCGCGCGGCGACCCGTCTGGCCGCCTTGCGTGAGGCGCAGGACCTCGAGGACAGGCGCGAACTCACTGAGGCGGCCGAGTGGGATCTGGCCCAGCTGACCCGTGCCATGACCGAGACCATGGCCTTGCGGGACGGCGAGGCCTGGGCGTTCGAGATTGTCCGGCTGGACGAACTGGCTCTGGCGGCGGTCGAACTCTATGAGCCCCTGGCCGAGGCGCGGGGCATCCAGCTTGTGGCCGAAGTGGAGCCGGTGTCGGTGCTGGGCGTGCAGTCGCTGTTGCAGCGCGCAGTGGCCAATCTGGTGGACAATGCGGTGAAGTTCTCGCCCGACGGGGGGAAGGTGGTCCTGAAAGCCACCCGCGAAGGCACGGGCGGCATTCTGTCGGTGACCGACCAGGGCCCCGGGATCGACCCCGCCATGGTCGGTAAGGCTCCCGCTCGTCCGAAGCCGCAGGGCGACGGACCGGAAAGCCATGGCATGGGCCTGCCCTTCGTGCGGGCCATCGTGCGGCGACACGGCGGGCGCATGACGATCGCTGACGCCGCGCCGGGGGCCATCGTCAGCCTGCATTTCTCGCGCTAGGGTGCGTAGACGTTTTCCAGGGGACCATCGAATGCAAGGCTCTATCGGACGCAAGGCCACGCTGGCTTCGGTTGCGGCAGTGCTCGCCATGACAGGCTTTGCGGCGGGATCGGCCCAAGCGCAATCCGCCCAGGACCCCATCCCCTATGACCGAAGCCGGGGCGTCTTCAGCTTTGCCGCCGGGCTGGAACGGTCCCTGCCCGCCGTGGTCCAGGTGACGACCCTGGGCCGGTCCGAGGGGCCGTCCTCGGGCGATGCAGAGCCCATGGCCATCGGGTCTGGCTCGGGCGTCATCATCGATGCGCGTGAAGGCATCGTGGTCACCAACCACCACGTCGTCGAAAACGGCCAGAAGTTCACGGTCGACATGTCCGACGGCCGCCTGTTCGACGCGGTCCTGATCGGGGCGGACAAGGCGACCGACATCGCCGTGCTGCGCATCGAGGCCAGCGGCCTGTCGCAGGTCACCGTGGCCGATTCCGACACCTTGCGCACAGGCGACCTGGCCTTCGCCGTCGGCTATCCGCTCGGTCTGGACCAGACCCTGACCATGGGGGTGATCTCGGGCCTGGGCCGGTCGGGACTGGGCGATGCGGTCGAGGACTATATCCAGACCGATGCGGCCGTGAACTCGGGCAATTCGGGCGGCCCGCTGCTGGACAGCCGGGGACGGCTGATCGGCATCAACACCTCGATCCTGTCGGGCGGCGGCGGCGGCAATGACGGGATCGCCTTCGCCGTTCCCACGCGCATCATGATGTATGTCGTCGATCAGCTGCGGACCTATGGCGAGGTTCGGCGCGGCGGGATCGGAGCGATCCTGGGCTCGCTGAATGCCGAGCGGGCGCGCGAACTAGGCCTGGGCATCGTGCGCGGGGCCATCGTCGACGATGTGGCCCCCGGTTCGCCGGCCGAGGCTGCCGGCCTGCGCCGCAACGACGTCATCACGCGAATTCAGAACCGCCCCGTCGCCAATGCCGGATCGGTGCTGGCCAGCATCGGCATCGCTCAGCCCGGCACACGGCTGGAAGTGGACTATCTGCGCGACGGACGCGAGGGCAGCGCCAGCTTCGTGGTCGAGACGCCATCCACGCCCCGCCTGGTCGTCGGCACCTCGGCGGTGCAGGCGTTTGGTGCAGGCTTCCGCGATCAGCCCCATTCGGACGGCACGGTCGCCGTCCTGGTCACCGCCGTCGAAGGCGGGTCTGCGGCAGCGGCGGCGGATCTGCGCGCCGGGGATGTGGTCACAGCGGTCGGCGGCATGGCCATCGCCGATCTTTCTGCCCTGAGCCGTGCCGTCCCTGCCGAAGGACCGGTCACCTTCACCGTCGCGCGCGGCGAAGAGACGGTGGACATCACGGTCGGCAGCTGAGGCCAGCCTTGTTTGATGGGTCTTGATGGCGATCGATCAAACCCTTGGGACCGTCATTCCGGGGCGCTCGGAGAGCGAACCCGGAACCCAGGAGGGCGGGTAAATCCTTGGAAGTCGCACAAGACGACAGCAATGACTTCCTGGGTTCCGGGTTCTTGGCTGCGCCAACCCCCGGAATGACGGACGCGTATTGCAGCGCAGAAAATCAGGCCGCCGGCAGGCTGATCGCCACCTCGGCCCCTTCGCCCGGTGCGCTGTCGATCGACAGCTTCCCGCCGGACTGACGGGCAAAGGCGTGCGCCTGTGACAGGCCAAGGCCCGCCTGACCCGGCCGGGTGGTAAAGAAGGGCTCCAGCGCGCGCGCAGCCAGATCGCGATCAAGTCCCGGACCCGTGTCACGGACGCTGAGCCGCAGGCCGCCTTCCAGCAGGGACTCCAGCCGCACCGCGACCGAACCTCGACCATCCACGGCCTCGACCGCATTCTGGACCAGCGCCCGCACGGCCCCCTCGAACGTCACCGGATCGATCCGGGCCAGAGCGGGCTCCGGCGGTGCATCGATCATCAGATCGACCCCCGGCCCGGCCAGGGCGCGCAGCCGCCCCTCCATCGCATTCAGCAGAGCCCCGGCGTCCAATACCTGCACCGGCGCGCCGTCCTCGCCCTGGGAAAAGGCGGTCAGCCGCCGGGTCAGGGCCTCGCCCCTCTGGCCCGCAGCCAGGGCCGCCTCGCCCAGGCGGCGGACGCGCGAGGGGTCGTCCACCTGTTTCAGCATCAGGTCCAGGGCGCTGGTCATGACGGTCAGCAGGGCATTGAAATCCTGGGCCACGCCGCCCGTCAGGCGGCCGACGCTCTCCATCCGTCGCGCCCCGTCCAGCTCGCGCCGGGCATCGATTTCAGCCTGGGCGGCCTGGGCGCGTGCGGCCTCCGCCTCCAGACGGGCCGCCTCGGCCTTGCCTTCCGCCTCGGTCAGGGCCTGCCGCAGGGCTTCCAGTTGGTCATCGGCGACAGACGGTTCCGAGGCGGCGGCCTCGGTCACAGGGGCGGTATCGCCCACGGGTTCAGCGGCCTTGTCGTGAGGCGCGGTCTCAGCCTCCGCACGCTCGCCCGCGAGGAGCAGGGCGTCGGCTCGGCCCTCGGCATCGTTCAAGGGCAAGGCCCGCCAGACCAGGGCACCGCCGGGGCCTCCGGTCGAGTGGATCGGTTCGGCTTCACCCGCCGGCGCCATGAAGGCGGCCCGGACAGCCTGTCGCCCTTCGACGCGTTCGTCCTCTCCCAGGAACAGATCGGCGAAGTCAGCGCCGGCCACGCCATCGCTGCGGCCCAGGACTCCCATGGCGGCCCCGTTCGCGGCACGGATCAGGCCATCGGTGCCGACGACCACCAGGGCACTGGACGCCACCTCGAACACGCGGCGGATCAGATCATCGGTCGGGTCGGCGACGGGCGTGGGCGCGACCTCTGGGACCGGGGCCTCGAAGGCAGGGGCCGGAGCGATGGTTTCGGGCGTGGTCAGGCCCTCGGTCTCCACGATGGCGGCGATCGAACCGATCACCTCGCCTCGATCCGTTTCGATCGGCATGGCTGTGACCGAAACCAGCATCTTGCGACGGGTCGCCGGATTGGCCAGCAGGTGCTGGAACCCCTTGACCGTCTGGCCGCGCAGCGCACGGGCGCTGGGCAGCAGGTCGGGCGGCACCGGCCGACCATCCGGATAGGTGATGCCCCAGGTCGCCGAATGAAACCGCAGGCCCAGCAGCTCGGCGTCCCGACGCCCCAGCAGTTGATGGGCCGCACGATTGGCAAAGGTGAACTTCCCCTGGCGATCCGTCTCGACCAGGGCAACGGGAATGGCGTTCAGGGTTTCGAACAGCCGCTTGTCCGCGCTCTGGGCGGCCTTCTGCACCAGATCCAGTTCACTGGTGGTAGAGACGTGACGGCCCCGATTGGTGACGGCGAACCAGGTGGCGACCACGGCCGCGACGGTGCTCAGGGTCGCGACCACGCCCAAGAGCAGCACCCAGTCGATCTCCCCTTCCATGAACATCCGTCAGCCTCGTCCCATTCTGGCACCGCGCGGTACCGGCTCGTGCGCATGTTGCAAGAGGCGAACCGCCACGGACGATACTCCCCCGAAAGGCGACTAGACCGGCGGATGCCCGCGGTCCAGCAATGCCGTGTCACAAACGGACGACACAGGCATGGCACCCCGCATGGGACCACCGCAATTGGAAAGGGCCGGACGTTGCCGCCCGGCCCCTGCCTCAGTTCATTTCGGCTGCTTTAGAAGGCAACGCGCAGGACCAGCTGATAGACGGGCCCGGCATTCTCGGTCTCGATCTCATATTCGTCGTAGTCGCGGCTGATCTGGTCGTCGATGCTGCCGAACTTGTCGAAGACCTCGTCCTTGGACGCATCCAGCAGGTTGGAGCCCGTCAGACGCAGCACGATGTTGTCGCCGAAGCTCTTCTCGACGAACACTTCCAGATCGGCACCGTAGGAGGTCGAGACCTCCTCGGCCAGGACGCGGCCGAAGGCATCGCCCTGTTTGCGGTAGGTCGCTCCGAAGGCGGCACCCCAGGTCGGCAGGTCCTGGGTGAAGCCGAAGTTCAGAACATAGTCCGACTGGTCGTTGAAGCGGCGCTCGCCGATGAAGTCGGTGATCTCGCTGTCCAGCCAGGAGTAGTTGAAGAAGACGCCCGTGGATTCCATGCCGATGAAGTCCAGCGGCGTCGACAGGTCGAACTCGAGGCCATAGACGGTCCCGTCGCCGACATTGTCCACCGTATAGATGAAGGTACCCGGTCCCGCCGAACCCTCGACGCCGGTGTTGGTTTCCTCGATCAGATCGGTGATGTCCCGGTAGAAGGCATTGACGCCGATCACGCCGCGACGGCCCAGGCGACGCTCGAAGCCAACGTCGAAGCCCAGCGAGGTCTCCGGCTCCAGATTGGGGTTGCCGACGAAGTCGCTGTCGCCGAACTCTTCCTCGAGCAGGGTCGGCGACAGGCGGTCAAAGTTGGGACGGCGAACCGTGCGGGCGGCCGAGAAGGTCACCCGGTCCGAATCCGACAGACGATAGCGCAGGCTGAAGGAGGGCAGCAGCTCGGCATAGTCGTTTTCGGTGACCTGATCGGCAGCAGCGACCGTGCGGTCGGTGATCGTCGTGTCGGTCGTCTCGTAGCGCAGGCCGGCTTCCCACTTCAGGGGGCCATTCTCGCCCGAAACCATGACGTAGGGATCGATCCGGGTTTCCTCGATCGTCACATCGCCGCCGTCGACGGGGCTGAACGGTCCGAAGGCGGGCACGGGAGGACGCGGGGCGGGCGCGTTCGGCACGTTGAAGCGGATGCGGGGCGTTTCGGCAACCAGGCTGTCGCGGTCCTTCTGAACCCACTGAACGCCGAACTCCAGTTCCACGCCGGAAGCCAGATCGCGGCTATGTTCAAGGGCAGCCGAGACCTCCTCATCCTTGATGTCAGTGGATGTGGAATCGAGCGTGAACCGGTCCTCATCGGGGAAGGCGATGGCATCGCGCAGATATTCGGACTCGGCTTCGAACTCGTACTGTTCGTCGTCGATGGAGGCATAGCCTAGCTTGAAGCGGGTCTCGCCGCCGAACATCGCGCGCTCATAGCGCGCACGCAGCGACAGGTTGTCGGTGCGGATATCCAGGTCGTTGTCGTTCACCACCGCCAGATTGGCATTGGTTTCCACGCCGTCTGCGTATTCCAGCGAGTCCTCGTCCTGGAACCGGTCGGTGCGGACGAAAGCGCCGGAGAGTTCCAGGTTGCCCCCGGCAACGTCGACCTCATAGGCGGCGTTGAACGAATAGTCGGTGCCATCGCGGACATCGGTCTGGACTTCGGTATTGTCCAGGGTGCCGCCGGGCTCGTCAAAACGCTGGCTGTACTTGTTCTTGGGATTGCGGCGGTCCTGAATATTGGCACCCAGCAGCAGTCGGCCAGGTCCAGCCTGCCCGCCCCACACAGCGCCGTAGGTTCCACCCCACTGGCCATATTCGCTGTCCGGGAAGTTCAGAGCACCCAGCCGGATGTAGCCACCTTCGAGCGACAGGGCATCACGCAACACGATGTTGATCGCACCGGCGACCGCGTCACCCGAACGGTTGGCCGACGAGGAGCGGACGACTTCGATGCGCTCAATCAGTTCGGCCGGGATGCGATCCACGAAGAACGAGCGATCGACGCCGGCCCCCGGCACGCGCTCGCCGTTGATCAGGATCTGGGTATAGCCGGGATCCAGACCCCGCAGACGGACGCCGTCCGATTCCAGAACGTCCGACAGGAAGGTCACCGAGGGCACGCGCTTCAGCGCATCGCCGACGGTCAGCGGTTCGAACCGCTGGAAATATTCCAGGTCATAGGACAGGGTCGGAACCACGTCTTCGGTCCGGTTACGGAAGATCGGCTGACCGGTGACGATGATTTCCTCGACCGAGGTCGGCTGGCTGGCGTCCTGAGCGTGCACCACGCCCGCGAAGGCCAGCGGTGCCAGGGCGGCACTGGCAAACAGTTTGAACTTCATTCTCATGATCCCCGCTGCCGGTCATTGGGCGACCGACGTTTTAATGGCAAAGCTGCCATTAGGTCCGAGGATCAATCAGGACCAGTGATGTTTAGGCGACACGAATTCTTCAGTTTCTTGACAGGCCGCGCACGATTTGTGCACGGACATTTCATTCGCAGAACTGTCACGAAATCCGCGTGCACCGCCGGGTGTCAGAGCATCCCGCCGCGCTGACGCATCCGGCGTTTTTTCAGTCGTCGACGCCAGCGGGTCAGATTGGGCCAGAAGGCGAACAGCAGCACGCCCGCGATGATCGCGGCAAGAACGGCATAAGGCGACATGGCTTCGTATCCCCACGAAGCCTTCACGATACCATTGATACGTCGGATTGTGCACTGCCGAAATCTGACGACAAGCGCTTTTACCGCGACAGCAAAACGGGCAGGACGGTCGCCCGGCCTGCCCGTTCATCATCCTGAATCTTGACCGACTACCAGCGACGATCGTGACGATAGTCCCGGTAATCGCGGCGGTCCCGGCGGTAGTCGCGACGGTCATACCGATAATCGCGGCGGTCATAGCCGTAGCCATAGCCATAACGGTCGTTGTCGTAGCGGTAGCAGCGGTTGCCTCGATAGTCGCAACGATCGCGGTCGTCGCGGTTGGCCGTGGCCCCCAGGGCTGCGCCGGCAATGGCACCGCCCACGACATAGCGTCCGTCGCCATCACCGATGAAGGCACCGGCTAGGGCCCCCACGGCCGCGCCGATCAGCACGTCTTCGCCGCGGTCGTCGTCGTGATCACGATAATCGCGATAGCTTTGGGCCGAGGCCGGCGCGGACGCCAGCAGGGTCAGGGCGAGGGCGGCGGGGGCCCCGATGGCCAGGGTTTTCAGAGTGTGCATCGCAAAGCTCCGGAACAGGGCGCGATCCGCGCCAGACAATTGAGTCCATCCTCACGCACTGCACCTGAACGCCCTTGCCAGCGGCTGTTCATCCGCCGTTCATCGTCGGAAAACGTCAGTTGCGAACAGCGATGGCCGAAGGCAGGGTCGCATCATGTCCGTCGATCGCGCGCTTCTCACCGGTTTCGTGGCCCTGGCTGCCCTGGCCATGGCGACGACCGCGAGCGGTCAGGACCGGCCCAACCCACCGGCACCGCCGCCCCCTCCCCCGCGCCCTGTGTCGCCACCTCCACCTCCACCCCCGCCCCCGCTGCCGGTGGACGCCGTCCGCATCGCCGAGGCGCGGGCGCTGAAGGCCTCCGGCGATCTGGTAGGGGCCGAGGCCGCCTTCGTCCGGTCGGCCGAGGCGCTTGAACTGGTGGACCCCGTCGCCGCCTCCGCCGCCTGGGTCGAGGTCGCCAAGCTGCGTCTGGCCCTGGGGGCTGAAGACGGTGCCGATCAGGCCCTGACCCTCGCCGTCTCGGTGGTCGAACTGCGCCTCGGCCCCGGCGACCCGGCTCTGGCAACGCCGCTCGGAGTCCAGGCCCGCCTGCGCTATATTCAGGGCCGCTATGACGAGGCGCTGACCCTGATCACGCGCGCCTATGCCCTGGTCCCGCCCGACGCTCCGGTCGAGCAGGCCTCGCTGTTGTTCGAGCGGGGCAAGAACCTGGACGCCCTGGGCCGTTTCGTCGAGGCCGAGACCGCTGCCCGCGAGGGTCTGGCCCTGCGCACCACCCACCTGGCTCCGAACGATCCCTACATCGCCGACACCCTGAACCAGCTGGCCAATGCCCTGATGGCTCAGGGCCGGTTCGCCGAAGCCGAGCCGGCGTTTCGCGGTGCCCTGGCCATCTATGAGGTGGCCTATGGCCCCGACAACGAAAACGTCGCCCTGGCCCTGAGCAATCTGGGCAATATCCTTCGCCGGACCGGGCGGCTCGAAGCGGCCGAGGGGGCCTATCGCCGGGCGGCGGCCATTGCCGAGGGGGTGGGCGACCCCTTTCTTCTGGCCCAGTGCCTGACCAATCTGGGATGGCATCTGCATGTCACAGGTCGCGGCGAGCTGGCCGAGCCGATCTTCCGCCGCGCCCTGGACCTGGCGGTCGAACTAGTCGGCCCCGACCATCCCTTCACCGGTGTGGCCCGCGCCAATCTCGCCATCAGCCTCCAGGACCAGGGCCGCCATGCCGAGGCCGTCGAGATCTTCGCGGTGGCCCTCCCGGTGATGGAGGCCGGTCTGGGCACCGACAGTCCCGACCTGGTCACTGCGCTGGAAGGCTATGCTGCCGCACTGAGCGGCCTGGGCCGCCGTGCCGAGGCCGAGGCCACCCATGGCCGTGCCCGTGACATCATCGCCGCCCGCCTGGCCCCCGGCCATCCCGAGGCTGTCCGCCAGACAGGGGCCATGGCCGCCTTCCTGACGGAGCAGAACCGGCCTGCCGAGGCCCTCGCCCTGCTGCGACCTGTACGCGATGCGCTGTTCCAGCGGGCCGGGTCCGGACTGGAGGGCGGCGACCCCCTGCGCCGTGCTGTGCCCCTGTTCGCCCAGCAGGTCCGCGCCGACTGGGCCCTGGCCGAACAGTTGTCGGACGAAGGCAGGAAATAGCCGCTTTAAATAGCCGCTTTCACGCCCGGCGACGCACAGGCGCGCCTTGACGATGCAGAGGGGCAGGACTATCTGCCCAGCGCGTTAGCACTCTCAGGCCTTGGCTGCCAAAATGCCGGTCGCGGGTGCTCAACGATGAAACTTTGGAAGTCCAATCGGAGAACTCAAAGATGGCGTTTCGTCCTCTCGGCGATCGCGTGCTGGTCAAGCGCGTTGAAGAAGAATCCAAGACCAAGGGCGGGATCATCATTCCTGACACGGCCAAGGAAAAGCCCCAGGAAGGCGAAGTCGTCGCCGTCGGACCGGGCGTCCGTGACGAGCGCGGCACCGTGAACGCCCTGGAACTGCAGGTCGGCGACCGCATCCTGTTCGGCAAGTGGTCGGGCACCGAGGTCAAGCTGGAAGGCGAAGACCTGATCATCATGAAGGAGTCCGACGTCCTGGGCGTGCTGTCCTAAGCCGCTGCGTCGATCCTCTTTTCCCTGACAATCCAAACTTAGGAGCTGCCTGATGGCTGCCAAACAAGTTCAGTTCTCCACCGACGCGCGCGAAAAAATGCTGCGCGGCGTCAACGTCCTGGCCAATGCGGTCAAGGTGACCCTGGGTCCCAAGGGCCGCAACGTCGTCATCCAGAAGTCCTTCGGCGCCCCGCGCTCGACCAAGGACGGCGTCTCGGTGGCCAAGGAAATCGAGCTGGAAGACGCCTTCGAGAACATGGGCGCCCAGATGATCCGCGAAGTCGCGTCCAAGACGAACGACAAGGCGGGTGACGGCACCACCACCGCGACCGTCCTGGCTCAGTCGATCGTCCAGGAAGGCCTGAAGGCCGTGGCCGCCGGCATGAACCCGATGGATCTGAAGCGCGGCATCGACAAGGCGGTCACCGCCGTCCTGGCCGACATCAAGGCCTCGGCCAAGAAGGTGTCGAACAACTCCGAAATCGCCCAGGTCGGCACCATTTCGGCCAACGGCGACTCCGAAGTCGGCGAAATGATCGCCAAGGCCATGGAAAAGGTCGGCAACGAAGGCGTCATCACGGTTGAAGAAGCCAAGACCGCCGAGACCGAGCTGGACGTCGTCGAGGGCATGCAGTTCGACCGCGGCTACCTGAGCCCCTACTTCATCACCAACGCCGACAAGATGGAGGTTCAACTCGAAGAGCCGCTCATCCTGCTGTTCGAGAAGAAGCTGTCGTCGCTGCAGGCCATGCTGCCGATCCTGGAAGCGGTGGTCCAGTCGGGCCGTCCGCTGCTGATCATCGCCGAGGACATCGAAGGCGAGGCCCTGGCCACCCTGGTGGTCAACAAGCTGCGCGGCGGCCTGCGCGTTGCCGCCGTCAAGGCTCCGGGCTTCGGCGATCGCCGCAAGGCCATGCTGGAAGACATCGCCGTCCTGACCGGCGGTGAGGTCATCTCGGAAGACCTGGGCATCAAGCTGGAGAACGTCACCCTCGACATGCTCGGCCGCGCCAAGAAGGTCACCATCACCAAGGACGACACCACCATCGTGGACGGCGTCGGCGGCAAGGACGTGATCGAAGCCCGCATCGGCCAGATCAAGAAGCAGATCGAGGACACCACCTCGGACTACGACAAGGAAAAGCTGCAGGAACGTCTGGCCAAGCTGGCCGGCGGCGTTGCGGTCATCCGCGTCGGCGGCTCGACCGAAGTCGAAGTGAAGGAAAAGAAGGACCGCGTCGACGACGCGCTGAACGCCACGCGTGCAGCCGTTGAAGAAGGCATCGTCCCCGGTGGCGGTATCGCCCTGCTCAAGGCCTCCAAGGCCCTGGAAGGCCTGACCGGCGCCAACGCCGATCAGAACGCCGGCATCGCCATCATCCGCCGCGCCCTGCAGGCTCCGATCCGTCAGATCTCGGAAAACGCCGGCGTCGAAGGTTCGATCGTGGTTGGCAAGGTGCTGGAAAACACCTCGGCCACCTTCGGCTTCAATGCTCAGACCGAAGAATACGGTGACCTGGTCGCCATGGGCGTGATCGACCCGGCCAAGGTGGTCCGCACCGCCCTGACCGACGCCGCCTCGGTGGCCTCGATCCTGATCACCACCGAAGCTGCCGTGGCCGACGCCCCCAAGAAGGGCAACGGCGGCGGCGCCCCCGACATGGGCGGCGGCATGGGCGGCATGGGCGGCATGGACTTCTAAGTCCGACGCTCAGTCACACCGGCTGAAAACAGGAGGGCGGGTCCGGCAACGGGCCCGCCCTTTTTGCTCACCAGGAGTCTCATCCCCGATCGGAACTATCCGCCCTCAGGTGCCGCCGTATTGAGCAGTGCCAACTCAGTGTCGGTAGTGGGGAGGATTGCTACGAATTCTTCCGACGTGACGCAGAAGCCGAGCTTTGAGAGGGTTGGAGCGTTGAAGGTGCCCGACAGCAGCCTGATTCCTTTTGGCAGTAGGATGTCGGGTGCGCCACCGTTCTCTCGGAGCCTCTTCATCGGATCTTTCTGGTCGAAAAGCAGCGCCAGCAGCACCCGTCTGTCGATTACCCGCCGGAGATTTTCCTCAAAAAATTTGGCGGCCCGTACAGTGCCCCCTTTGATTGAGCGCAGTTCGCGAAATCTGGCTATGTCGATGTGCTCCCAGCGGTTTGGAGGCCAGTCCACTCCGGTAGCGATCCAACGAATGTGTTTGTAGGACGACGAGAGGATGCTCTTCTTTCCATCTCTGTTTGGAGCGCCCAAATAGATTTGGCGAGCGACGAGTAGGCCAATCCAAGCCTTACGTGCAGTCTCGTCGGCAGCAACCAACAAAACGGGTTCCTCATCGCGGAATGTTTCCGGTGGAATCATCCAACTCCACGATTTGCTTACCGTCGTTTTGACATCAACATCCTGGCCAGCGAGAACCAAATCTCGCAGACCTTTTGGAGCGTCGAAGAGATCACGAAGGAAATGCTCGACCTTCAAGCCAATGAAGGTCTTCTCGACGTTGTCGAGTTCTCGGATCTCCGTCCGCCCCGTACGGACGGGATCGAGGACAAACTCGACCGCTTCTACGATAAGGTCGGTGAAGACCTGCTCAGGTCTGTCGCCAACACGAGCCCTAATTTCGTTCTCGATGATTTCGAGCCGTTCGAAATCCTCGTGTCCAAGGACAACGGATGAAAGAGGCAGCTTTCGCATTGTGCGAAGTTGCCGACCTCTTAATGAGGATTTCCTTACTGACCGCTAGGCAGCAATCGCCCTAGGCTCGAGGATTGAGCGGACGACACCTCCGAGAGCCCCTGCCAAATGCGGCGGCACCGCATTCCCGATCTGCCGCGCCACCTCGACCTTTGTCCCGTAAAACTTGAAGTCATCCGGGAAGCCCATCAAGCGCGCGGCTTCTCGGTGGCTGATCGGTCGGTGCGCCTCCGGGTGAAGGTAGCGGCCCTTTTCGGGTTTGTAGAACTCGGTCCGGATCGTTACCGACGGTCGATCCCACCACAGGCGTCCGAAAAGATCGGTGCCCCCGCTCGTCTTGCGAACCCAGCAGTCCGGCGTGATGTCGGGACGGTTGGCCAGAAGATCGAAGCGATTACCGCCAGGCGGAACGGCGCGATAGCGCTCCATGCTTTTGTCCGTCGGCGTCCGACCGAAATGGAGATCGAGCTTGGGCTTCGACCCGATTTCGGTCCCGATCGTTTCCAACGGCAAATCCGCTATGACGTCGCGCACCGTGCGCCAGCGAGGCAAGTTTAACTTCAACTTCGGATCCGCGTGTGACGCCAGCGGAGGAAACGACGGCAGATTGAATGCTTCTCGCCAGCCCAAGATGATCGTTCTCTTGCGCGTCTGAGGCGCGCCGTAATCGGCCGCGTTCACGATAGCGGCTTGGGTCATGAACCCGTGCTGCTGAGCCTTCTTTTCAATCAACTCGCGTTCTGGAGAGCGGTAGAGCTCGGCGACGTTCTCCATGACGAAAACCCGGGCTCCGGATCGTTCGGCGATTTCGATAAACGGCTCCCAAAGCGCTCGGCGCGCGTCACCGTCGCGCTTCTTGTTGAGCAGGCTGAACCCCTGACAAGGCGGCCCCCCGATGACCACATCAGCTTGAGGGACCTCTTCAGTCAGCAACCATTCCTCAATGTTCGCCCGAACGGATCGGCCGGGGAAATTGAGTTCATGAGTCTTCACCGCTGCCGCATCGTTGTCGATCGCCAACACGGTTTCGAATCCCCCGCAGAAGCGCGGGTCCGAGAAGCCGAGGCTCATGCCGCCAGCTCCGCTGAAGAGATCTATGAGGCGTAGAGTCATGAGTCACCATCAGCCGAATCGCTAGAAACAAAAAGCGAACATTGAGTTGCCTGTCAAGGCGAGGCCTACTTTGGGTTGTCAAAAAATTTGGGCGTCTATCTTAGATGTGTTTAGCTTAGTTAGGCGAGAACAGCAGCGTCTTTAGTCGGCCATTCCCCGACCGCTAACACCTCCCAGCCCCCCTCACCCGATCCCCACGATCTCGACCGTTCTCCCCGCCACGGTGACCTCATCGCCGAGGCGGCGGCCGAGGACCGCCTGGGCGAGGGGGGAGACATAGGCGACCTTGCCAGCCGCAGGATCGGATTCGTCCTCGCCGACCAGGGTCCAGGACTGGATGCGGCCATCCTCGCGTTCCAGGGTCACGGTGTCGCCGAAGCGCACGGTTTCGCCGGGCGCGGCCTGCGGCGGGACCAGCTGGGCCGAGGCGCGGCGCGCGGACCAGTAGCGCAGATCCCGCGTCGCGCGGGCCATGGCGGTGCGGTCCGTCTCGATCGAACCGCTGGTCTGGGCGGCGGAATAGGCGGCGCGGGCGCTGGCCAGGGCGGCCTCGATCGCGGCCAGGCCCTCGGGTGTGACCAGGTTCGGATGGGGCGATATCGGACGGTCGACCAGATCGGCGGCCGTGGCCTCCAGGTCTTCCTCGCGGGTAAAGGCAACGCTCATGGGGACAAAGCGTATGCCGTGCGCGGACGTTCCGGTCTAGGAAGGGCCATGGATCAGACACCCCACACCGTTCATGTCGTCGGCGCCGGTCCGGCGGGCCTGATGGCGGCCGAAGTTCTGGCCACGGCGGGCATCGCCGTGGTGGTGCACGACCACATGCCCTCGGTCGGGCGAAAGCTGCTGATGGCCGGGCGCGGCGGGCTGAACCTGACGCATTCGGAACCGGTGGAGGCCTTCACCGGCCGCTATGGCGCGGCGGCCCCGGTCGTGGCCGGGTGGCTGGAGGCGTTTTCCGCCGCCGACCTGATCGCCTGGGCCGAGGGGCTGGGCCAGCCGACCTTTACCGGCTCCAGCGGCCGGGTCTTTCCCCGCGCCATGAAGGCCTCGCCCCTGCTGCGGGCCTGGCTGGGGCGGCTGGAGGGGCTGGGGGTGCAGATCCGCACCCGCTCGCGCCTGATCGGTATGGCGGACGGGGCGCTGACCTTCCGCACGCCTGAGGGCGAGCGCACGGAGCGGCCGGGGGGCGTGGTCCTGGCTATGGGCGGTGCCAGCTGGCCGCGTCTGGGATCGGACGGCGGCTGGACCGCGATGCTGGAGGCACAAGGGGTGGCCTTGTCGCCCCTGCGGCCGGCCAACATGGGCGTGGACGTCACCTGGTCCGACATCCTGGCGGACCGGTTCGCCGGACAGCCGCTGAAGCCCGTCGCCCTGACCCACGACGAAATCACCGTGCGGGGCGAAGCCATGGTCACCCGTTATGGGCTGGAGGGCGGGGCCGTCTATGCCCTGTCGGCCGCTGTGCGCGAGGCGGTGGCGCAAGAGGGGTCGACGACCCTGGTCCTGGACCTGCGGCCCGATCTGACGATCGAAGCCCTGGCCGAGCGCCTTTCGCGACCGCGCGGCAAGGACAGCGCCACCAACTGGTTGCGCAAAGCCGCTGGCCTGTCGCCGGTGGCCGTCGGCGTGCTGCGCGAGATTCCGGGCGATCTGCCGACCGGCCCGGACAAGCTGGCACGGCGGATCAAGGCGGTGCGGCTGAAGGTGACGGGGGTCCAGGGCTTGGACCGCGCCATATCCAGCGCGGGCGGGGTGCGGCTGGAGGCCGTCGATGCCGGCCTGATGCTGAACGCCCTTCCCGGCGTGGTCGTCGCCGGAGAGATGCTGGACTGGGAGGCACCGACCGGCGGCTATCTGTTGCAGGCAGACATGGCGTCCGGCGTCGTGGCCGCACGGACCCTTGCAGGGTGGATGGCGTCACAAACCATGGTTAAGACGCCGGGATGACCGGTTCTTCCCTGCCCGACATCCACGGCTTCTGCCCCGAGCGCTTCGCCCGGGTGCGCGACGCCTTCGCCGCCAACTTCACCGATGCGCCCGAGGGGCTGAACGAGGTGGGCGCGCGCTTCAGCGTCTGCATCGCGGGCGAGCCCGTCATCGACCTGTGGGCCGGTCATGCCGACACGGGCCGGACCCGACCCTTTGCCGCCGACACCCTGGTGCCCGTTTTCTCGACCGGCAAGGCGATCATGGCCCTGCTGATGGCCGCGGCGGTCGAGCGCGGCAAGCTGGCCTATGAGGAGCGGGTCGCGGACCTGTGGCCAGCCTTTGGCCAAGCGGGCAAGGACCGGGTCACCGTCGGCCAAATGATGAGCCACCAGGCCGGTCTGCCCGGCTTTGCCGAGGCGGTGCCGCCGGAACTGTGGTTCGATCCGCCCGCCGTGCTGGAACGGCTGGCCGCCCAGGCCCCGATGTGGGAGCCGGGCACGGCGTCGGGCTATCACCCCATCACCATCGGCTATCTGGCGGGCGAGCTGTTCCGCCTCGTCGAGGGGCGCAGCATGGGCCAGGCCCTGCGTCAGGATTTCGCCCTGACCCACGACCTGGACCTGTGGATCGGCCTGCCGGAAGCCGAGCACCACCGCGTGGCCCAGATGCGCAAGCCCTCCGCCGCCCCGGACCTGGGCGTCATCGACGATGTGAAGCGGGCCGCCTTCCTGGACCGGGGGTCGTCGCCGGGCGGTCGCGGCTCGGTCGAATGGCGAACGATGGAAATCCCTTCCGCCAATCTGCACGGCACGGCCCTGGGTCTGGCGCGGCTGATGTCGGTCATGTCCATGGGCGGGGTTCTGGACGGCCGCACGGTCCTGTCGCCCAGTGTCCTGCATCAGGCGACCCGCGAGCGCATCCATGGCCAGGACCGGGTCGTGCCCTTCGTCATGAGCTGGGCGGCGGGCTTCATGCGGAACAAGGGGCGCGGCATCTTTGGCCCCAATCCCGAGACCGTGGGCCACGCCGGGTGGGGCGGCAGCTGTGCCTTCGCCGACCCGGCGCGCGGGGTCTCGGCCGCCTATGTCATGAACCGGCAGTCGCCGCACCTGATGGGCGACCCCCGCTCGCTGCGCCTGATCGAGGCCCTGTACGCCGCCCTCTAGATCGGTTCAGCCGCCCGCATCGCCACCTGGGCCGCACGCACCCGGTACCAGGCGGCCAGGGCAAAGACCGCCGCGCCCAGCCAGATGAAGCCGAACGACAGCCCGCGCAGCAGGGTAAAGGCCTCGCCCGTCGCCACCCCGATCGCGAACTGCAGCGTCGGGGCCAGGAACTGGACGAAGCCGATCGTCGACAGGGGCAACCGCCGAGCCGACCAGGCGAACAGGGCCAGCGGCAGCACCGTCGCCAGACCGCTGAACAGGCCCCAGGCGAAACCGGACGGCGAGGCAAACCCATGCCCCTGTCCCGCCATCTGCAGCCACAGCACATAGGCCAGGCCAAACGGCAGCAGCATCAGACATTCGATCAGCAGGCCGGGCTGGGCCTCGACCGCCACCCGCTTGCGGATCACGCCGTAAGCGCCAAAGCTGAAGGCCAGGGCCAGGGAAATCCACGGCGGCCGTCCCAGGGCCAGGGCCTGGATCGCCACCCCCACCGCCGCCAGCCCGATCGCCACCCAGCCCCAGCGGTCGATCCGCTCGCGGAACAGCCACAGGCCGACGATCATGTTCAGCAGCGGGTTGATGTAATAGCCGAGGCTGGCCTCCAGCGTCGCATGATGGGTCGTGGCCCAGACATACAGGCCCCAGTTGGTCGCGATCAGGGCGGTCGACAGCGCCAGCCAGGCCAGGTTGCGCGGCTGGGCCAGAACGGTCCGCACCTGGGCCGACTGCCCGGCCAGCAGCACCAGCCCTGCCGCGAACAGCACCGACCACAGCGCCCGGTGCGACAGGATCTCGGCCGCCGTGAACGCGGCCCCCGCCATCCCCATGAACAACAGGGGCATGAACCCCCACATCACATAACACCCCACCGCCGCCATCAGGGCGGTGCGATCGGGTGCGGCAGGAGAAACGGCAGGCGAGGAGGACGTCATCGCCGCATCTGGGGCCTTTCACCCGCAGGAACAAGCGCTGGACGGCGGATATCGGACGCGGCTTGTCATCGAACAGAGTTCGTGATTTGTTCCACTCGGTAAGGGCGGAGGGACGGATGGTCGCGCGGGTGGTGACGGTGGCGTTCGATGGGGTGGACGCCCGGCGCGTGGACGTCGAGGTCCAGCTGGTCGGCGGTACCGGCCAGACCAGTTTCACCATCGTCGGCCTGCCGGACAAGGCGGTGGCCGAGAGCCGCGAGCGGGTGCACGGTGCCTTTGCGGGCATCGGCCTGGCCCTGCCGCCGCGCCGGATCATCGCCAATCTGGCCCCGGCCGATCAGAGGAAGGAGGGCAGTCATTTCGACCTGCCCATCGCCCTGTCCCTGTTGGCGGCCATGGGGGTGATCGCCCCCGATGCCCTGGACGGCTGGGCGGCGGTCGGGGAACTGGGCCTGGACGGTCAGATCGCGGCGGTGGGCGGCACCCTGCCGGCCGCGGTGGCGGCGGCCTCCATGGGGCTGGGTCTGATCTGTCCCGAGATCAATGGGCCCGAGGCGGCCTGGGCCGGGGATGTGTCCATCCTGGCCCCGCGCTCTCTGATCGGACTGATCAATCATTTCAAGGGCACCCAGGTGCTGCGCGCGCCCGAGCCGGGCCCGATCCGGTCAGGCGGCGCCGTGCCCGACCTGCGCGAGGTCAAGGGCCAGGAAAGCGCCAAGCGGGCGCTGGAGATCGCGGCCGCCGGGGGCCACAATCTGCTGTTCGTGGGGCCGCCCGGATCAGGCAAGTCGATGATGGCCCAGCGCCTGCCTGGCCTGTTGCCGCCGCTGACGCCGCAGGAGCTGCTGGAGACCTCCATGGTCTGGTCAGTGGCCGGGCTGATCGAGCGCGGGGCCCTGACCCGCGACCGGCCCTTCCGCAGTCCGCACCATTCCGCCTCCATGGCCGCCCTGACCGGCGGCGGCACGCGCGCCAAGCCGGGCGAGGCCTCCCTTGCCCACAATGGCGTGCTGTTTCTGGACGAACTGCCGGAATATTCGGCGCAGGCGCTGGATTCCTTGCGCCAGCCGCTGGAGACGGGCGAAATCGTAGTGGCCCGCGCCAATGCCCACATCCGCTATCCGGCGCGGTTCCAGCTGGTGGCGGCGATGAATCCTTGTCGCTGTGGTCTGGGCGGTGCCGGGCGCGGCGCCTGCGGCAAGGCCCCCCGGTGCCAGCGCGACTATCAGAACCGGATTTCGGGGCCCCTGTTCGACCGCATCGACCTGACGGTCGAGGTGCCGCCGGTGACGGCCGCCGACATGGCTTTGCCGCCTCCGTCCGAAGGCACGGCAGAGGCGGCAGCAAGAGTCCATGCCGCCCGCGCCATGCAGGAGGACCGCGTCCGCGCCGCTGGCCTCGACCCGGCCCAGGCCCTGAATGCCCGTTCGGGCGGGGATGTGCTGGACCGGTTCGCCACCCCCGACTCGGCGGGCCGGGCCCTGCTGATGCGGGCGGGCGAGGCGGGCGGCCTGACGGCGCGAGGCTGGACCCGGACCCTGCGGCTGGCCCGCACCATCGCCGATCTGGATGGGTCCGAGGGGGTGCTGCGCCGTCATATCGCCGAGGCGCTGATCTATCGCCGCACCACCGTCGGGGCCCAGGCTGATTTCGATCGGCAAGTCATGCCTTCCGGGCTGGGGGCTGCGGCCTTCTGATCAACCGGCCTTAACCCCTTTGTGTCAGGGTCGGTCCATGGCCTCCCGACCCACCCGGACCCGCAAGACGACCCTCGCCGCCGAGACCGCCTCGGGAGCCGCCGGGGCCGCGCCCGAACAGCAGTTCCTGCGCCTGATGAGCCACGAGATGCGCACCCCCCTGAACGGGGTGATCGGCATGCTGGGCCTGTTGTCCCGCACGCGCCTGGACGGGGCCCAGCGGGCCTATGCCGAGGCGGCCCAGTCCTCGGCCGAGCATCTGCTGGGGCTGGTCAACGACCTGCTGGACTATGCGCGGCTGGAAGCGGGCAAGCTGGAGTTCGACACCGCCCCCGTCGACATCGAGGCCCTGGTGCGCGGCGTGGCCGAACTGCTCAGCCCGCGCGCCCACGACCGGGGACTGGAAATCGCCTGGTCCGTCGCCGCCGATGTGCCGACCGTGCTGGCCGACGAGGGCCGCCTGCGCCAGGTGCTGTTCAACCTGGCCGGAAACGCCGTCAAATTCACCCAGGAAGGCGGCGTGCGGATCGCCGTCTCGGCTGGCCCCGCGGACGAGGGCCGCGCCCGCCTGACCTTTACCGTCGACGACACCGGGCCCGGCGTTCCGGCCGAGGCGCGGGCGCGGATCTTCGAGGAGTTCGGCCACGTCGATGCCTCCGACGCCACCCGCTTTGGCGGGGCAGGGCTGGGGCTGGCAGTGGTCCGGCGGCTGGCCCAGGCCATGGACGGTGCCGTCACCGTGACCGACCGGCCCGGCGGCATGGGGGCCCGTTTCGGCTTCACCGCCACCTTCGATGTCGTGGCGGCAGAGGCGCCGCCGTCGCGGCCCCTGCTGGGCCAGGCCGTCGCGGTCCAGTCACCCGATCCGTTCGTGCGGGCCGCCGCCGAGGATCAGATCCGGGCCTGTGGTGGACAGGTGGCGCCGACCGCCCCCGTCGTTCTGATCGACCATGCCCTGGCCGCCGCAGAGGGACGCCCCCTGGCCGCCCGACCACCACAGGGCCATGCGATCATCCTGCTGCGTCCGTCGCAACGCGAGCTGATCGGGCCTTACCGCGCGGCCGGGTTCCAAGGCTATCTGATCAAGCCCCTGCGCCGCGAATCCCTGGCCGAGCGCATCCTGGCGGCGGCGGGCGCAGCCGTGCCTACCGGCACGAACGGCCCGGCGATGGAGGATGATCGCGTCGCCCCCGTTCGCTTCGCCGGCCTGCGCGTGCTGCTGGTCGAGGACAATCCGGTCGGGGCCCTCTTGGCCCGGACCCTGTTGCGGCGCGAGGGCTGCGCGGTCGAGACCGCCGCCACCGGGGACGAGGCGGTCGCCGCCTGTGCCCGCGCACGCTATGATCTGGTGCTGATGGACATGCGGATGCCGGGCATGGACGGCCCGGCCGCCACCCGCGCCATCCGGGCCACGGGCGACGACACCCCCATCCTGGCCCTGACCGCCAATGCCTTTGCCGAGGACCGCCGCACCTGTCTGGAGGCCGGCATGAACGATCACCTGGTCAAGCCTCTGGAACCGGAACGGCTGCGCGCCGCACTGGCCCGCTGGACGAACCGCTCGGACCGCGCCAAGGTCGCGTCCTGAAGGCGGCGCCGGACGGGCGCCCGGAGACGCATCCATGACCGATACGACGACCCCCGCCAAACCGGCACGCGGCCTGGGTGGCCTGGCGGTCTATGGCGAGCGGCGGGTCTTCGTCATGCTGCTGCTCGGCTTCTCGGCCGGCCTGCCGAACCTGCTGATCTTCGACACCCTGTCGGCCTGGCTCCGGGAGAGCGGCACCACGCTGGAGGTGATCGGCTTCTTTGCCCTGGCCACCGTCACTTATTCGCTGAAATTCGTCTGGGCCCCCCTGATCGACCGGACTCAGGTGCCGGTCATTTCGCGGTTCCTGGGTCACCGCCGGTCCTGGATGCTGGTCACCCAGGGCATCATCATGCTGGGGCTCTGGCTGATCTCGGGCCTGAACCCGTCCAATGCCCTGACGACCATGGCCCTGTTCGCGGTGATGGTGGGCTTTGCGGGCGCGACGCAGGACATCGTCATCGATGCTTGGCGGATCGAGGTGTCGGACGACAGTCGTCACGGGGCCATGGCTGCCTCCTATCAGCTCGGCTATCGCGTCGCCGTCATCGTGGCCGGGGCTGTGCCGCTGGTCCTGGCCGATCTCTACAACTGGAACCTGTCCTATGCGGTGATGGCCGCCCTGATGCTGATCGGGATCGGCGCAACCCTTTTTGCACCACGAGAGACCACGCACACGATCCGGGCGATTCCGGTCGGCGACATCCCCTCGCGTCCCAAGGTCGAGCTGGTGGAGTGGATCATCCGGCTGGCCGTGCTGGTGGTCGCCGCTATGATCGCCGGGTCGGGCCTGACCGGCCAGCTGGACCTGACGCGTGGCGTCCTGGCGCTGGTTGGGGTTTCCGGGGCCAGCCTGGATGGACTTCAGACGGCCTGGGACGCCAAGCCGGGCGGCGTCTTCCTTCAGGTCGGCTCCGTCTTTCTGGGTCTGGGACTGATGGTCGTCGCCTGCTGGCCCATTCCGCGCGTGCCCACGCGGCCGGGGGCCTATCTGGCCGGGTCGTTCGGCGCGCCGCTGAAGGATTTCTATGTCCGGTTTGCCGGTGTCGCGACCCTGATCCTGGCCCTGATCTGCGTCTATCGGCTGGCCGATTTCGTGCTCAACATCATGAACCCCTTCTATCTGGACCTGGGGTTCACCAAGACCGAACTGGCCGAGGTTCGAAAGGTTTTCGGGGTGGTCATGACCACGCTCGGCGTCTTCATCGGCGGCTGGTCGGTGGCGCGTCTGGGCCTGATCCGCACCATGGTGATCGGTGCCTTCATGAGCCCGGTGTCCAACCTCGTGTTCGCCTGGCTGGCGACACAGGGTCCGGACCTGGGGGCCCTGACCATCGCCATCGGCGTGGACAACATCGCCACCGGATACGCGGGCACGGCCCTGATCGCCTATATGTCCAGCCTGACGTCCCTGGGGTTCACGGCGACCCAATATGCCCTGTTCAGCTCCCTGTATGCCCTGCCCGGCAAGCTGATCGCCTCCCAGTCCGGCCGCATCGTCGAGGGATCGGCCCGGGCGGCGGAGGCCGGGGGCCTGTTCGCGCCGCTGAAGGGTCTGTTCGTCAATCTGCCGGCGGGGTCCCTGGTCCAGGGAGCGGCGACCAGCGGCGTCACCCCGGCAGCCTTGGGGGCGGGCTATGTCGTCTTCTTCCTGTATTCGACGATCATCGGCGTGTTTGCCATCGCCCTGGCCTTCGTCGTGGCCGCGAAACAGACCGCGATCCAGGCGCGCCAGACCGATCAGACCGCCGTCGATGCGACCGAGGCCCAGCCCTCCTGATAGGGACCGCCGACCGGCTACAGCTCGGTCGGCGGCACGGCGGTCGTCAGAACGGGTCGGGTCTCCACCAGCGGCTCCATCGAGCGTTCGACTGCCGGGGTCGGATGTGGTGGGGTGACCTCGTCCTCGGGCTCGAACTCGACGCTGATGCCCTCTTCATAGGCGGCGAAGGTGGCGGCGGTGATGATCTCGCTGACCGAGGCCCCCAGGGACACGATCTGCACCGACTTCTCCAGCCCGACCAGCAGCGGACCGATGACCGTGGCCCCGCCAAGCGCCTGCACCAGCTGGCTGGAGATGGCCGCCGAATGCAGGGCCGGCATGACCAGGATGTTGGCGTCGCGGCTCAGGCGCATGAACGGATAGTTGGCGCGCAGGCCCGGATCCAGCGCCAGCTCGGGCGGCATTTCCCCTTCGTATTCGAAGTCGACACCGCGCTGATCCAGGATGCGGATCGCCTCGCGCACCTTTTCGCCCCGCTCGCCGGGAGGATTGCCGAAGGTCGAATAGGACAGGAAGGCAACGCGCGGCGTGCGCCCCAGCTTCCTGACCGTGGCCGCCGCCTGGATGGCGATCTCGGCCAGTTCCTCGGCGCTGGGTAGTTCGTGGATCGAGGTATCGGCCACGAACAGGGTACGCCCCTTGGCCAGCACGATCGACAGGCCGATCAGGCTTTCCTTCACGTCCAGGACGCGGCGGACCTCCTTCAGCACCATGTTGAAGTTGCGGGTCGTGCCGGTCACCACCGCATCGGCATCGCCGCGCGCCAGCATGGAGGCGGCGAAATAGTTGCGGTCCTGGTTGATCATCCGCTGGACGTCGCGCTTCAGATAGCCCCGGCGCTGCAGCTTGGCGTACAGGAAGTCGGTGTATTCGGCGTTCTTGTCCGAGACGCGGGCGTTGACGATCTCGATGCCCAGGCTGTCGAAATCCAGGCCTGCCTCGGCGGCATTGCGGCGGATCAGATCCTCGCGGCCCAGCAGGATCGGCGTGCCCAGCTCGGCCTGTTTGAAGGCCCAGGCCGCGCGGATCACGGTCGATTCCTCGCCCTCGGCAAAGACGACCCGCTTGTTCGGCGCCGCGCGCACGGCCGAGCTGATCTTCTGCATCAGGGCCGCCGAAGGATCGACCCGCTCGCGCAGGCGGGCGCGGTAGGCATCCATGTCGTCGATACGGACCCGGGCCACGCCGCTGTCCATCGCCGCCTGGGCGACGAAGGGCGGAATGTACCAGATCAGGCGCGGATCGAACGGCGTGGGGATGATGTAGTCGGGGCCGAACTTCAGCTTGCGCCCGCGATAGGCCACAGCCACCTCGTCCGGCACGTCTTCGCGCGCCAGCTGGGCCAGGGCCTGGGCGCAGGCGATCTTCATCTCGTGGTTCACGCGCCGAGCCCGCACGTCCAGCGCCCCACGGAAGATGTAGGGAAAGCCCAGGACATTGTTGACCTGGTTCACATAGTCCGAGCGGCCGGTGGCCACGATGGCGTCGGACCGCACGGCCTTGACCTCTTCGGGCGTGATCTCCGGATCGGGATTGGCCATGGCGAAGATGATCGGATTGGGGGCCATGGAGGCGATCATGGACGGGGTGATGGCGCCCTTGGCCGACAGGCCCAGCACCACATCGGCCCCGACCATGGCCTCGGCCAGGGTCCGGTGCGGCGTGTCCGTGGCATGGACCGACTTCCACTGGTCCATCGAGACCTGGCGCCCGCGATAGACGACGCCGTCCAGGTCCACGACCGTGGTGTTCTCGTGCTTGACGCCCAGCGACTTCATCAGGCTGATCGAGCTGAGGCCCGCCGCCCCGGCACCGACCAGCACCAGTTTGACGTCCTCCATCCGCCGCCCGGTGATGTGGCAGGCGTTGATCAGTCCGGCGGTCGAGATGATGGCCGTGCCGTGCTGGTCGTCGTGGAAGACGGGAATATCCAGCAGGTCCTGAAGTTCGCTCTCGATGATGAAGCATTCCGGGGACTTGATGTCCTCCAGATTGATGCCGCCCCAGGTGTCGCCGATGTTCTTGACAACGGTGATGAACTCTTCGGGGTTGGTCGTCTTGACCTCGACGTCGAAGCTGTCGACGTCGGCAAAGCGTTTGAACAGGACCGCCTTGCCCTCCATCACCGGCTTGGAGGCCATGTGGCCCAGATTGCCCAGACCCAGGATGGCCGTCCCGTTCGAGATGACCGCGACCAGATTGCCCTTGGACGTATAGTCATAGGCCCGGTCGGCATCGGCGGCGATCGCGCGAACCGGCACCGCCACCCCCGGCGAATAGGCCAGCGACAGGTCCCGCTGGGTCGCCATCGGCTTGATCGGGGCCATGGAGATCTTGCCCGGCGCCGGCAGCCGGTGGAAATCCAGGGCATCCTCGTCGGAAAACGTCTGTTTGTCGGTCTGGTCGGGCATGGGTTCGCGTCGGCTCGTCAGGGAGGCCGGAACCCTAGAGGGGCATCCCTTAAGGAACAACCGCAGTCGCGCGTCGGGCGGTGTGGATCAGGCCGAAAGCCGTCCCGTCCGCTCGACCTCGACCGGGCCGGTCATCAGCACATGGTCGGTCGCCTCATCCCATTCGATCACCAGTTCGCCGCCGTCGACCACCACCGTGGCCCGCCGCGCCGACAGGCCGCGCCGCGCCGCCGCGACCAGGGCAGCACAGGCCCCCGTGCCACAGGCCCGGGTCAGCCCGGCGCCCCGCTCCCACACCCGCAGTCGGATGCGGTCAGGGGCCAGGATATGGGCAAAGCCGACATTGACCCCTTGCGGAAACAGGGGGTGATGCTCGATCAGCGAGCCGGTGCCCCGCACGAAACCGTCGTCGGGCACATGGTCCATGAAGAAGACGACGTGTGGATTTCCCATGGAAACGGCGCCCGGCGTATGCAGGACCGGATCGTCGATCGGCCCGACCTGAAGCTCGATCCCCCGCGTGTCCATGTCCTCGGCCAGAGGGATCTCGGCCCAGTCCAGCCGCGGCCGACCCATATCGACTTGTACCTCATGGGAAGACACCTTTCGCGCCGTCGTCGGCCCACCCAGGGTGTCGATGGTGACCTGGTCCTTGCCGGTCGATTCCATCAGCATCCAGCCGACGCAGCGCAGGGCGTTGCCACAGGTCTCGACCACGCCCCCGTCGGCGTTCCACACCCGCATGAAGGCATCGGCCCGGTCCGAGGGCGCGATGGCGATCAGCTGGTCACAGCCCTGCCCCGTCGCCCGATCCGCGATGGCGCGGGCCTGCTCGGCCGTGGGGGCGAACGGCTCGGTCAGGGCGTCGACGACGACGAAGTCGTTGCCGGCCCCATTCATCTTGACGAAGGGTCGGGTCATAGGACCGCATATAGGCCGGGATGGTTTCGTGCGCGAGCGACGCAGGCTATCGATGAGGCATGAGCTTGTCGTCATCGACTGAAAAATCCGAGGGATTTCGCCTGCGGGCCCGGCTGAGGGCCCTCTATCACGGCACCTCCCACACTGCGGTGCGGTTCCGGGTTGCGGTTCTGGTGATCGACCTGGCCATCATCGCCTTCTTCATCGCCGGGCCGATCCTCAAGGAAGGCGGGATCGTCTTCTATATCGTCGACTATATGATTGCGGCCCTGCTGGCGGCCGACCTTGCGGCACGGGCCTGGTGCTATTCCAACATCAGGGACTGGCTGAAGAAGCCTATCGTCTGGATGGACCTGTTCATCCTGGCCACCCTGCTGTTCCCGGCCTGGCTGTTCAGCCTGGGCTTCCTGCGCGTGCTGCGGCTGTGGACCCTGATCAACTCGGACTTTTTCTGGCGCACGATCGGGCATCGCTATGACGATACGCGGGTCGAGGACGTGACCAAGGCCCTGGTCGCCCTGGTCACCTTCATCTTCGTGGCGACCGGCTTCGTTTACACCAGCTTCCTGGGACAGACCGAGGGGCTCAGCGGCTATGTGGATGCCCTGTATTTCACGGTCACCAGCCTGACCACCACCGGCTATGGCGACATCCTCCTGCCCGGCACCTGGGGCCGGGTCGTATCGATCGTCATCATGCTGACGGGGGTGACCCTGTTCGTGCGGGTGGGCCAGACCCTTTTGCGCCCGCACAAGGTCCGATTTCCCTGCGACCGCTGCGGGCTGCAGGTCCACGACCCGGACGCGGTTCACTGCAAGGCCTGCGGCAATCTGCTGTGCATCCCCGACGACGGCGGCCACTGAGCCGGGCTTGCCGGGACGTGGCAGGCGCTTAAGGTGCGCCCTCCCCTTGTATCGAGGCCTTCGTCCATGACCCGTTCCCGCTCGCTCGTCCTGCTACTTGCCGCCACCGCCCTTTCGACCTCTCTTGCGAGCGTGACCATGGCCCAGACGCCCCCCAACCCCCCGCTCGAGCCCGGGGCCTTCGCCACCTCGGACGCGACCGACCCCTATCTGTGGCTCGAGGAGATCGAAGGCGAGCGGGCCATGGCCTGGGTCGAGGCCCAGAACACCCGCACCCTGGGCATACTTCAGGGCGACCCCCGCTATCAGCCCCTGCACGATCAGGCCCTGGCCATCCTGGAATCGCGCGACCGCATCCCCCAGCCCGGCCTGAACCGGGACGGCACGGTCGACAACTTCTGGCAGGACGCCACCCATGTGCGCGGAATCTGGCGGCGCACGACCCTGGACAGCTATCGGACCCAGACCCCCGAGTGGGAAACCATCCTGGACATCGACGCCGTCTCGGCGGCCGAGGGCAAGAACTGGGTCTATAAGGGCGTCACCTGCCTGCCGCCCGAGGAACGCCTGTGTCTGGTGTCCCTGTCCGACGGGGGCAAGGACGCCACCACCCTGCGTGAGTTCGACAGCGTCAGCCGCACCTTCGTCGAGGGCGGCTTCAACCTGCCGGAATCCAAGGGCGAGGCCAGCTGGATCGATGCCGACACCCTGCTGATCGCCCGCGATTTCGGCGAAGGCACCATGACCTCGTCCGGCTATCCGATGGTGGTCAAGCGGCTCAACCGTGGCCAGTCCATCGATCAGGCCGTGGAGCTGTTCCGCGGTCAGGAGACCGACGTCCTGGTCGGTGCCCGTGTCCTGCGCGATGCGGATGGCGTCATCCAGGCCACTCTGATCCAGCGCGCGATCAATTTCGACGACAACGAGTACCACTGGGTCCAGCCCGACGGCAGCCTGACCCGCCTGTCCCTGCCCGAGCGGACGGACATCGAGGCCCTGGTGAGCGGACAGATGGTGTTCACCACCAAACAGGCCTGGACCGCACCGTCCGGCCAGGATTTCCAGCCGGGCGACGTGATCGCCTATCCGCTCCAGGCCTGGCTGGCCGATCCGGCCACGACCGCGACCCTGGTGCTGCGTCCCGGTCCGCGCGAGTCGGTGGAAGGCATCACGGCCACCCGCAACCGCCTGATCGTGGCCCTGTATGAAAACGTGCGCGGCGGGGTCTATGTCTATCAACCCACGGACGCGGGCGACTGGACCCGCACCCGGCTGGACCTGCCCCAGGATATTGCCGTCAGCCTGGGCTCCGCCTCGGACGCCGATGACCGGGTCTTCGTCAATGTCACCGGCTATCTGAACCCCTCCAGCCTTTGGCTGGCGAATGCGGCGACGGGTGAGGCGACGAGCGTGAAGTCCTTGCCCGAGCAGTTCGAGACCGAGGGCCTGGTGGTGCACCAGTATGAGGCCCGCTCGGCGGACGGCACGATGATCCCCTATTCGGTCGTGCACCGGGCCGACATGCCGATGGACGGCTCCAACCCCACGCTGCTGTACGGCTATGGCGGCTTCCAGATCTCAAACCTGCCCGGCTATTCGGCCACGGTGGGCAAGCTGTGGCTGGAACGGGGCGGCGTCTATGTGCGGGCCAATACGCGCGGCGGCGGCGAGTTCGGCCCGGCCTGGCACCAGGCGGCTCAGCAGCAGAACCGTCAGCGCGCCCATGAGGACTTCCAGGCGGTAGCCGAGGACCTGATCGCGCGGGGCATTACCTCCCAGCCGCGTCTGGGCGTCATGGGCGGCAGCCAGGGCGGGCTGTTCATGGGGGCGATGCTGACCCAGCGGCCGGACCTGATCAACGGCGCCATCATCGCCGTGCCCCTGTTCGACATGCTGCGCTTCCACAAGCTGCTGGCCGGAGCTTCCTGGCGGGCCGAATACGGCGATCCGGACATTCCCGAGCAGCGCGCCTGGATCCAGGCCTATTCGCCCTATCAGAACCTGCGCGCGGGCCAGCCCTATCCCGAGGTCTTCATCCACACCTCAACCAAGGACGATCGCGTTCACCCCGGCCACGCCCGCAAGGCAGCGGCACGGCTGATGGAACTGGGCTATCCGGTCCTGTTCTATGAGAACACCGACGGCGGCCACGCGGCCAGCGCGAACCTGCGCGAATCCGCCCGCCGCATCGCGCTGGAATACACCTATCTGAGCCGCCGCCTGATGGACGCCCCGGCTGAGGAATAGGGGTCCTCTGCCCGTCCCGGTCGCTACGGCGGCCGGGACACTCAGCCAGGCCAGAAACAAGAAAAGCCCGGTCGCGGGGACCGGGCTTTCTCGAGACGACTGGAGCGGGCGAAGAGATTCGAACTCTCGACCCCAACCTTGGCAAGGTTGTGCTCTACCACTGAGCTACGCCCGCACTTCAGTCGGAGGCGGGCGTATAGCGGAGGTGCCGGACCCCTCGCAAGTCCCCCCATGCACAATTCCTGAAACTATCGGAACAACATGCATGCGGGGCTCGACCAGAGAGGCTCCGAGAGCCGGGCGACAGCCCCTTTTTCGGGCCGCGATCGGCCCGTCCGATCAACGCGGGGCCAGACGGATCGCGCCGTCCAGGCGGATGCATTCGCCGTTGATATAGACATTCTGCGCCAGGTGCAGGACCAGGGCCGCATAGTCGGCCGGGGTGCCCAGACGCTTGGGGAAGGGAATGGCGGCGGCCAGGGCGTCCTGAACCTTCTGGTCCATGCCCGCCATCATCGGCGTCCACATGATGCCCGGCAGGATGGTGTTGACCCGGATTCCCTCGGCCGACAGATCGCGGGCGATCGGCAGGGTCATGGCATAGACACCGCCCTTGGACGCCGAATAGGCCGCCTGGCCGATCTGGCCGTCCTGGGCCGCCACCGACGCCGTATTGACGATCAGGCCACGCTCGCCGTCGGCCATCGGCTCGGCCGAGGCCATGCCCAGGGCCGACTGACTCAGCACCCGGAAGCTGCCGAACAGATTGATCCGCACGGTCCGCTCGAAGCTGGCCATGTCGTGGGCCCGCAGGGAGCCGTCCTCGCGCTTGCGGCTGACGGTCTTCTGGCCCGTGGCGATGCCGGCGCAGTTGACGGTCAGGCGCTCCTGGCCATGGGCGGCGCGCGCCTTGGCAAAACCGGCGGCCACGTCCTCGTCCGATGTCACGTCGACGGCGCAGAAGACCCCGCCGATCTCGGCCGCGATGGCCTCGCCACGCTCGGCGTTCATGTCGAACAGGGCCACCTTGACCCCTTGGGCTGCCAGCGCCCGCGCCGTGCCCTCGCCCAGGCCCGAGGCCCCACCCGTCACCACCGCTGCGATCGACCCGTCGAGTTTCATGGCGTCTGTCCCTATATGTTTTGAACCGAAGATTTACCGCAGGGCTTTAGCCGCCATGACCGCGAATGCCAAACCGACGCCCCAGGACGCCATCGACCCCGCACAGGCCCTGGTTCCCCAGGTGCTGCAGGTGAACGAGGCCCGGGTCAGAACCGGCTTCTGGCCCAAGGTGACGCGCACCGCAGCGTCCATCCCCTTCGCCGACCGTCTGGTCAGCGTCTATTACGCCGCACGCGATCCCGAGACCCCCGCAGCGGCCAAGGGCATCATGCTGGGAGCCCTCGCCTATTTCGTCCTGCCCGTCGATGCCATTCCCGATGTCCTGGCCGGGATCGGCTTCACCGACGATGCAGCCGTGATCACGGCCGTCATCGCCACCCTGGGGGCCAATATCCGCCAGCGGCACACCCAGGCGGCACGTGAGGCCCTGGCGCGGCTAAAGGGCCGCTGAGGCGTCAGCTTTCGACCGTCACCACGATCTTGCCCATGGCCGTGCGGTCGCCCAGGGCCTGGATCGCCTCATGGGCCCGCTCCAGCGGGAAGGTGCGGCTGATGCGCGGACGGATCTTCTTTTCGGACCACAGCCGCATCAGATCGGCCATGTTGGCGGCATGGGCGGCCGGATCGCGCATGACGGCCGCGCCCCAGAAGACGCCGATCACAGCCACCGACTTCAGCAGGGTCAGGTTCAGCGGCAGGGCCGGAATGCCCGCCGGGAAGCCCACCACCAGATAGCGCCCGCACCAGTCCATGGCGCGCAGGGCCGGTTCAGCATAGTCGCCGCCGACCGCATCATAGACGACATCGGCCCCGTCCCGGCCCGAGGCCAGTTTCAGCTCGCCCGACAGCGCCTTCTGGGCTGCCTTGTCCATCGGCCCGGACGGATAGATCAGGCCATTGTCCGCCCCCATCTCCAGGGCGAACTCAACCTTGTCATTGGTCGAGGCCGCGGCGACCACATGGGCCCCCATGGCCTTGCCCAGTTCGACGGCGGCCGCCCCCACGCCCCCGGCAGCGCCCAGCACCAGCAGAGTCTCGCCCGGCTGCAGCTTCGCCCGGTCCTTCAGGGCGTAATAGCTGGTGCCATAGGTCATGATGAGGGCCGCGCCCTCCTCGAAGGACATCCCGTCCGGCATCTTGACCACCGAGGCGGCGGGCACGGCGATCCGCTCCACCAGTCCGCCCCAGCCGGGCACGGCGATGACCCGATCACCCTTGAACACGCCCTTGACGCCCTCGCCCACGGCCTCGACCACCCCGGCGATCTCGGCACCGGGAGAGAAGGGGCGGGCAGGCTTGAACTGATATTTGTCCTCGATGATCAGAGTGTCGGGAAAGTTGATGCCGACGGCCTTCACCTCGATCACCACCTCGCCCTTCATCGGCGTGGGATCCAGCACATCCTCGACCACCAGGGTTTCCGGGCCACCGGGGGTCTTGGACAGGACAGCGCGCATCTTTGGTCTCGCTTTGCTCGAGGGCCTACCGCGCGTTCGCGCTGTTTGAGGCCGGTGTGTAGGGCGTTGGTTTTTTGTTCGCGCAAACGCTAATCAGCGGCAGGCCCGAAGGAAAGAGGCCATTGCAGGAGATGCCCCATGACCCGACCCGCCCTCATTCTGCACGGGGGAGCCGGGGCCCGGCGCGAGAAGAACTACGACCGCGAGGTCGCCCACATGCGCGCCGTCGTCGAAGCGATGCGCGACCGCCTGCAATCAGGCGCCAGCGCCCTGGACGTCGTGGTCGAGGCGGTGACGATGCTGGAAGATTCCGGCCTCTATGTTGCCGGACGC
This sequence comes from Brevundimonas vitisensis, assembly GCF_016656965.1. Taxonomy (NCBI): domain Bacteria; kingdom Pseudomonadati; phylum Pseudomonadota; class Alphaproteobacteria; order Caulobacterales; family Caulobacteraceae; genus Brevundimonas; species Brevundimonas vitis. The sequence continues at coordinate 1,972,128 of NZ_CP067977.1, read as the reverse complement.
GGGGCCTCGCCCAATCTGGCCGGAGCGTTCGAACTGGATGCCAGCCTGATGGACGGCTCGAACGGCAAGGCCGGGTCGGTCGCCGCCCTGCAAGGCTTCACCAACCCCATCCGCGTGGCCCGCGCCGTGATGGACCATACGCCGCACGTCATGCTGGCGGGCGAAGGGGCGGCCCTGTTCGCCCTCGACCAAGGGCTGGACCGCATCGGCGACGAGGCCGAGTGGTTCACACGCGCCGGCCAGGGCGAGGACAACCATCCGCCAGGCACTCTCAGCCACGGCACGGTCGGCTGCTGCGTGCTGGATACCCAGGGACGGCTGGCGGCGGGCACATCGACCGCCGGGGTGTTCGGAAAGATGCCGGGACGCGTGGGCGACACCCCGCTTCCTGCGGCAGGCACCTGGGCCGACGGTCAGGTCGCGGCCTCGGCCACCGGCCAGGGCGAATATTTCATCCGCACCGCCGCCTGCGCCCGCCTGGCCTGGCAGGTCGAGGCCGGCCAGACGCTGGACGCCGCGGCCCGTGGGGTCATCGACCGCATCGGGGCCCTGGGCGGAGACGGCGGCCTGATCGCCCTGGACCGCGAGGGCCGCATCGCCCATCCGTTCAACAGCCAGGGCATGAAGCGTGCCTGGCTGACGCCGGGGGGTGAAATCGGGGTTGAGGTCTTCGGTCGCTGAGCCTTCAGGCCTTCTTCCCCTTGAACAGGGCATAGACGGCCATGGCATGACCATGCCCCAAGCCAAGTTCGGCCTTCAGCCAATCGGTGATCTGGGTCGCCTTGACCCCCTCGGCGATCCGTCCCTGGACCAGAAAGCCCTTGTCGGTCCCCATGGCTCGCAGATCTTCGGGGGATTTGCCGGTCTTGGCCTGGATATTGTCGAGATAGGCCTGAAAAGACATGGCGTTCCCCTTCCCTATTGCGCCGCCAGGGCTTCGCGCTGACGCGCGACCTCGGCGTCCCGGGCGGCCCGTTGCTCGGCCAGGTTCCGCTCAATCTGCAGCAGTTCGCGGTTCTTCTGGTCCGAGGCCTCCGCGCGGGAGACACCCTCGGGCCGACCCGTGATGTCGGGCAGATAGATCGGCGTCACACAGCGCCGCTCTTCTTCGTACCACCACTGACCTTTGGCGGCACAGCGCTGTTCCGGTTCGACCTGGAGGCGCTGAAACGCCACTGCGCCCAGAGCCAGCAGGCCGAACGTCAGGACAAACAGGACGCCCAGGCGCTGGAACGTAAGAAAGCGGTTCATTGTCGCAGTCCGAGATAAGCATCGCCGAAACGATGAGGTTCGAGCCGACCGGAGTTGACCCAAGGTTACATTGACAGACCTTTCAGGTCGTTCCATTGCCTCGCCCAGGATTCTGGCGATTTCACGGATAGACCCATGAAGGTTCTCGTCCCCGTCAAACGGGTGATCGACTATAACGTCAAGGCCCGCGTCAAGGCGGACCAGTCGGGCGTCGACCTGGCCAACGTCAAAATGAGCATGAACCCCTTCGACGAAATCGCCGTCGAAGAGGCCGTCCGCCTGAAGGAAGGCAAGGAGCATCATGCCGCCGGGACCGCGACCGAGATCGTCGTGGTGTCCATCGGCGTGACCCAGGCCCAGGAGACGATCCGCACGGCCCTGGCCATGGGCGCGGACCGCGGCATCCTGATCCAGTCCGACGCCGACCTGGAGCCGCTGGCCGTGGCCAAGCTGCTGAAGGCCGTGGTCGAGGAAGAAAAGCCGGATCTGGTCCTGCTGGGCAAACAGTCGATCGACGGCGACAACAATGCCGTGGGCCAGATGCTGGCCGCCCTGCTGGACTGGCCCCAGGCCACCTTCGCCTCCAAGATCGAGATCGCGGACGGCAAGGCCAAGGTCACGCGTGAGATCGACGGCGGGCTTCAGACCATCGCCGCCTCCCTGCCGGCCGTGGTCACGGTGGACCTGCGCCTCAACACCCCGCGCTATGCCTCCCTGCCTAACATCATGAAGGCCAAGAAGAAGGAGATCGCCATGAAAGCGGTCGCCGACTATGGCACCGACATCGCCCCGCGCCTGAAGGTGCTCAAGGTCACCGAGCCGCCCAAGCGTTCGGCCGGGATCAAGGTGGCCGACGCCGCCGAACTGGTATCCAAGCTCAAGACTGCAGGAGTGCTGTAAGATGGCCATCCTCGTCATCGCCGATCACGACGGCACCGCCGTCCGCGACACCACCCACAAGACCGTCACGGCCGCTCAAGGGCTGGGCGGCGACATCGACATCCTGGTCGTCGGACAGGGGGCGCAGGCCGCCGCTGAATCCGCCGCCAGGATCGCCGGTGTCCGCAAGGTTCTGCTGGCCGAGAGCGCCGGACTGGCCAAGGGCCTGGCCGAGGCGGTCGAGGCCGTCGTCCTGACCCTGGCCGGGGGCTATGACGCCGTGCTGTCGCCCGCCACCATGGACGGCAAGAACTTCATGCCCCGCATCGCCGCGCGGCTGGACGTCGCCCCGATCTCGGACATCATCGAGGTGGTGTCGGCCGATACCTTCGTGCGCCCGATCTATGCCGGCAATGCGCTGGAGACGATCCAGACCTCGGACGCCAAAAAGGTCATCACCGTGCGCCCGACCGCCTTTGCCCCTGCGGCCGAGGGCGGCTCGGCCTCCGTCGAGACCGTGGCCGGGGCCGATGCGCCCAAGACCGACTTCATCAGCGACGAGATGGTCAAGTCCGACCGTCCCGAACTGGGTGCGGCCAAGATCGTCGTCTCCGGCGGGCGGGCCCTGGGCTCGGCCGAGGAATTCCACGCTGTCATGGACCCTCTGGCCGACAAACTGGGTGCCGCCGTCGGTGCCTCGCGCGCGGCGGTGGACGCCGGCTATGCCCCCAACGACTATCAGGTCGGTCAGACCGGCAAGGTCGTGGCCCCCGGCCTCTACATCGCCATCGGCATTTCCGGCGCGATCCAGCACCTAGCCGGCATGAAGGATTCCAAGGTCATCGTCGCCATCAACAAGGATGCCGACGCCCCGATCTTCCAGGTCGCGGACTATGGCCTGGTCGGCGACTACAAGACCATCGTGCCCGAGCTGATGTCCGCCCTGGGCTGATACTCACTCCGTTCTCCTCCCTATCGCCACGCGATGGGGAGGTGGCGCGGCGGCTGCCAAGCCGCCGTGACGGAGGGGGAAACCGTCGCAAGAGACGGTCACCTTATCTCCAGCACCGCCTCGCCCCCTCCGTCACGACGCGTGCCGCGCCGTGCCACCTCCCCACGACAAGACGTGGGGAGGAGAACATCACGATCGGCGGTGTATCGCTTCGTCTACTCAGTCCATCAACTGTTGCGCCAGATAGACATAGTGGCGGGCCCAGCGCCGGGCATTGGCCACCGGGTCGGCGTCGTTGGAATGGCCGCCCGCCGTCTCTTCATAATAGAGGTGGTCGTGACCCATGGCCCCCAGGCGCGCTGCGAATTTGCGGGCATGGCCGGGATGGACCCGGTCGTCACGGGTGTTGGTGGTGATATAGACGCGCGGATAATCAACGTCCGGCCGCAACTGTTGATAGGCCGAATAGCCCGCGATCCAGGCCGCCTCTTCGGGGATGCGCGGATCGCCGTACTCTCCGATCCAGGACGCCCCGGCCGGCAGCTCGTGATAGCGCAGCATGTCGATCAGCGGGCTTTCGATCACCGCCGCATTGAACAGTTCCGGATGCTGGGTGATCGAGACCGAGGTCAGGACCCCGCCGTTGGACCGGCCATAGATGCCCAGGCGACGCGGACTGGTGATGCCACGATCGATCAGGTCCTGGGCCACCGCCGCGAAATCGTCGAAGGCCAGCTGGCGGTTCTCGTTCAGCACCGCCTGGTGCCACTGCGGGCCGAACTCGCCGCCGCCGCGGATATTGGCCTGGACGAAGACCCCGCCGTTCTCCAGCCACAGCTTGCCCATCTCGGGCTTGTAGGCCGGCGGGAAGCTGACCTGGAAACCGCCATAGCCAAACAGGATGGTCGGGGCCGGGCCCGACTGCTCACGGGGCCGGGTGACGAAATAGGGGATCTTCGTCCCGTCCGACGACGTCGCCTCGAACTGCTCGGTCACATGGGTCGAGGCATCGAACTTGGCCGGGGCCGAGCGCAGGACCTCCAGATCGGCCTGTCCGACGTCCATCAGGCTCAGCGTCGGCGGCGTCAGAAACCCTTGGGTCGAAACGAAGGCGCGGCCAGAGCTGCGCGACACGTCACCCAGACCCACGGCGCTGTTGTCAGAAACGGTGGCGTCACGGCGGACCCATCCGCCGGGGGTGTCTGAGAACACCGCCAGTCGGCCCCGCACATTGTCGCTGAGGCCGACGATCAGGGCCTGGTCGGTGACCCGGACATCGCTGATCGACCGGCGCGGGCCAGGCGTGAACGAAAAGGCGCGTGACGGCGGCAGGGCCGAATGATCCACCCCCGCCATCAGGGCGTTGAAGGGCACGACCGCCAGGGTGCCAGCCGACACCGGCTGCCATCCCGGAATGCCCGGCGTCCAGTCCTGATCCACGGTCAGAACCAGCCGGTCGCCGATGATGCCATGCAGGTCCACCCGGTCGGGCAGGCTCAGCCGTCGCGGCGCGGTTCCCGGGCTCCAGGCCCAGGTCTCGGCATTGAAGGTGTCGAGCGGGCGGCGGAACACCACGGCCTGCAGCTCGCCGGCCCCATCCCGGAACACCACCGGGCTGACCCCATATCCCCCGTCGCCCTGTTCGCCGCGATAGACCTCGGTGGCCTGGGCCAGGGTCTGGCCGCGCGACAGCGACTTGACGATGAAGGGATAGCCGCTCTCGGTCAGGGTGCCGGGGCCGAAATCGGTGGCGACCAGAAGCGTATTCTGGTCCAGCCAGCTGATCCGGTGCTTACCCTCTGGCAGGACGAAACCATCCGCAATGAACGTCTTGGTGGTCAGGTCGAACTCGCGCACCACCACCGCATCCTTGCCGCCATCCGACAGATTGATCAGGCAGCGGGTCTCGTCCGGGGCCAGGCAGGCGGCTCCCTTGAACACCCAGTCGCGGCCCTCGGCGCGCGCCAGGGCGTCGATGTCCAGCAGCGTCTCCCACTGGGTGTCTGCCGACGCATAGGAGTCCAGCGTCGTACGCCGCCAGACGCCCTTGGGATTGGTCGCGTCCTGCCAGAAATTGCCGATGCCATCGCCCAGGAAGGCCGGGGCCGGAATGCGATCCGTCGCCGTCAGGATCGCCTCGGCCTGACCGCGAAAGGTCTCATAGCGGGGATCGCCGGTCAGGGCGTCCAGGCTGGCCCGGTTCGCGGCGGCGACAAAGGCCATGGCCTCGGCCCCGTCCACCTGTTCCAGCGCCAGGTGGTCGTCGGCCGCCCGAACGCCTGCGGGTGACAGGTCGGCGGGGAAATGGGGCGGCGGCGCCCGCTCTGCCGTCTGGACCACAGGGGCCGATCCCGTCTGCGCCGTGGCGCAGGCCCCCAGCAACAGAGCCGGAATGGCGGCGGACAGGATCAATCGGTTCATGACGCTCTACTCTCAAGCCGCCCCGCGCGGGGCTTCACATCGTTGGACACAAGGGTGTCAGGAAGCCGAACCCTCGTCGAGAGGCCTCGGCTCCCCTCTTGGGCAACCATTGATTTCGAAAGGCGCGACCGACCGAGGCGTCAGTCGAAGATGTCGAAGATGCTGTCGCGCTTCTTTTTCTTGTAGCGATAGTCGTCGTCATCGCGATAGCGCGGCTCGGGCCGGCGGTCGTCGCGATAGGACGGCTGGCTCCCCCAGGGCTGGGTATGGGGCGGCGGCGCGGGCTGGACGTACGGCTGGGGCGCGGGCTGCTGGGGCACGGAGGCGCGGCCTTCGTCGGTCGCGGCGCTCATCAGCTTTTCCAGCTCGCCGCGATCCAGCCAGACGCCCCGGCAGGTCGGGCACATGTCGAATTGGACGCCGGAGCGTTCCAGCGTCTGCATCGGCGCATCGTCGTTGGGGCACATCAACAGGGGCATATCGGTATCCGGGCTGGGTCGTGGAAACGATGCGGTCCGACATCGCGCGCTGGGGTCAGCACGCCAGAGGGGCCCGGTCCGCAGCCCTGAACCTAGGCAGGGCGGGCCTCCGCATCAAGCGCCCAGTCGCCGCCCGGTTGCCGCCCCGTCAGCAGGCCTGTCCCGCCGCCCAGCCCGAAGACCAGGCCCACTGGAAATTATAGCCGCCTAGCCAGCCGGTCACGTCCACGGCCTCGCCGATAAAGAACAGGCCCGGCACCGTCGTCGCCATCATCGTCTGCTGGTCCAGCGCCGCCGTATCGACCCCGCCCAGGGTCACCTCGGCCGTGCGATAGCCTTCCGACCCCACGGGCTTGACGGTCCAGGCGTTCACCGCCGCGTCCAGGCGGCGCAGGGTCTTGTCGCCCACCTCGGCCAGCTTGCCCCGCACGCCCTCGCGCGCACAGACGTTTTCGGCCAGGCGGCGCGGCACGATATGGCCCAGCGCCGTATGCACCATCTGCTTGCCGTTTTCCTCCTTGGCGGTCTTCAGCCCGGCATGGATGTCGGTGCCCGGTGCCATGGACAGGGTGATCGCCTCCCCCTCGCGCCAATAGGAACTGATCTGCAGGATCGCCGGACCGCTCAGGCCGCGGTGCGTAAAGAGCATGGCCTCTCTGAAAGTGGGCCTACCGCCCTTCGGGCTACTTGAGGCCGAATTCTGGGGGGCGTCCGCCACCCCGACCACCGCCTCGACCGCCACCCCGGCCAGGTCCTTGGTCTGCTCCAGCAGGCCGGTCTCGAACGTCAGAGGCACCAGGGCCGGGCGGGTCTCGGTGACCCGCAGCCCGAACTGACGCGCGATGTCATAGGCCCAGCCCGTCGCCCCCATCTTCGGGATGGACTTGCCGCCCGTCGCCACGATCAGCGAGGCACAGGTCACCCGGCTGCCGTCCGACAGCGCGACCTCGAACCCCGCCCCGGCCCGCTGCACGCTCGTCACCGACACGCCCAGCGACAGCACCGCCCCAGCCGCCCGCATGTCGTCTGTCAGCATCCGCACGATCTGTTTGGCGCTGTCGTCGCAGAACAGCTGGCCCAGGGTCTTTTCGTGCCAGGCGATGCCCGCCCGATCCACCCGTTTGACGAAGTCGTGCTGGGTGAACCGCCTCAGGGCCGAGGTGGCAAAGCGCGGGTTCTCGCCCAGGAAATTGCCCGGCCCCGTCCCCAGATTGGTGAAGTTGCAGCGCCCCCCGCCCGAGATGCGGATCTTCTCGCCGGGGCTGCGGGCATGGTCCACCACCCGCACCGACCGCCCCCGCCGCCCCGCCTCCAGCGCACACATCATCCCCGCCGCACCGGCACCGACGATCAGGACGTCGACGGCGCTCATCCGACGCACCGACAGATCAATGCGCCTCGTCCCAGTTCGCCGCCGCCCGCGCCTCCACCACCAGGGGCACGGTCAGGGCCACGGCGGGTTCGGCCGCGCTTTCCATCGTCCGTTTGATCACGGCGATGGCGCGGTCGGCTTCGGCCTCCGGGGCCTCGAAGACCAGTTCGTCGTGGACCTGGAGCAGCATCCGGGTTGAGAGGCCGGCGTCCGTCAGGGCGCCCGGCATGCGGATCATGGCGCGGCGGATGATGTCGGCGGCGGCACCCTGGATCGGGGCATTGATGGCGGCGCGTTCGCCGAACTGGCGCTCGGCTCCCGATTTGGAATGGATGGCGGGGATGTGGATCTTTCGCCCGAAGACGGTCGAGACGAAGCCGTTGGCCCGCACCTCGGCCCGGGTGGCGTCCATATAGGCGCGGATGCCGGGGAAGCGCTCGAAATAAATCTTGATATAGGCCCCGGCCTCGCCCTGATCGATCGACAGCTGGTTGGCTAGGCCAAAGGCGCTGATGCCATAGACGATGCCGAAATTGATCGCCTTGGCGCGGCGGCGGGTCTCGGGGTCCATCTGGTCGACGGGGACGCCGAACATCTCGCTGGCCGTGGCGGTGTGGATGTCGATGCCGGCCTTGAAGGCGCGCTTCAGCTCGGGGATGTCGCCGATGTGGGCCAGAAGGCGCAGCTCGATCTGGGAATAGTCGGCGCTGATCAGGACATGGCCGGGGGCGGCGATGAAGGCCTGGCGGATCTGGCGGCCGGTCTCGGTCCGTATGGGGATATTCTGAAGGTTGGGGTCGCTGCTGGCCAGGCGGCCGGTGGTGGCGGCGGCCAGTTGATAGCTGGTGTGGACGCGGTCGGTCGCGGGGTCGGCGGCCTGGATCAGGGCGTCGGTATAGGTGCCCTTCAGCTTGGACAGCTGGCGCCAGTCCAGCAGGACACGGGGCAGGGCGTGTGTGGGGGCCAGGGTCTCCAGCGTGGCGGCGCCGGTCTCCCACTGGCCGCTGGCGGTCTTCTTGCCGCCGGGCAGGTCCAGTTCGCCGAACAGGATGTCGCCGATCTGGCGGGGGCTGCCGATGTTGAAGGGGCGGCCGGCGATCTGGTGGGCCTGGGCCTCCAACTCGGCCATCCGCATCCCGAACTCGGTCGACAGGCTCTGCAGCCGGTTGGGATCGACGCGGATACCGGCCAGCTCCATGTCGGCCAGGACGGCGGGCATGCCCCGCTCCAGCGTCTCATAGACGTTCAGCAGGCCTTCCTCGGCCAGCCGGGGTTTCAGGATCTGCCACAGGCGCAGGGTGACGTCGGCGTCCTCGGCGGCATAGGCGGTGGCCGGTTTCAGCTCGACGTGTTTGAAGCTTTTCTGCGCCTTGCCCGTGCCGGCGACCTGTTTGAACGGGATCGGATCGTGTCCCAGGTGCAGGCGGCTCAGCTCGTCCATGCCGTGACCGTGCAGCCCGCCCTCCAGCACATAGGAGATCAGCATGGTGTCCTCGATCGGGGACACGCGGATGCCGCGCCGGGCCATGACGGCCAGGTCGTACTTGCCGTTCTGGGTGACCTTCAGGACCGCCGGATTCTCCAGCAGGGTCTTCAGCCGCGCCAGGGTTGTGGGCTTGTCCAGCTGGGTCAGGGGCTCGCGCGTGTCCGGCGTGTCGCCGAAATCCAGCCCCCCTGCCCCCGCCAGCGGCGGATGCTCATGCGTCAGCGGAATATAGCAGGCATCGTTCGGCCCGATGGCCAGCGACACCCCGCACAGCCCCGCATGGGTGGCCGACAGGGCGTCCGTCTCGGTGTCGAACCCGACCACCCCCGCCTCGGTCGCCCGCGCGAGGAAGGCGTCCAGCGCCTCCAGCGTCTGGATACAGGCATAGGCCTCGTGGTCGAACGGCTGGGCCTCGACCGGGACCGCCGGGGCCGTGGGCGCATAGCGGGGCGTCAGGACCGGCGCGCTCATCACCTTGGGCGCAAAGGCCGAGCCCTCCTTGGCCGGTGCCTTGCCGTCGCCGACCCGCCGCGCCAGGGAGCGGAACTCCATCAGCTCCAGAAAGGCCGACAGGGTCGCCGGATCGGGATCGCGCACGGCGAAATCGTCGATGGCCTCGGGCGCGGGCGCATCGCAGGTCAGGCGGACCAGCTCGCGGCTCAGCCGGATCTGATCGGCAAAGTCGATCAGTGTCTGGCGACGCTTGGGCTGTTTGATCTCGCCTGCACGGGCCAGCAGCGTATCGAGGTCGCCGTATTCATCCAGAAGCTGTGCCGCGGTCTTGGGCCCGATGCCGGGGGCACCGGGGACGTTGTCGACGCTGTCGCCGATCAGGGCCTGCAGATCGACCATCTTGTCCGGCGTCACGCCGAACTTTTCCATCACGGCGTCCTCGGCCAGGACCCTGTCCTTCATCGGATCCCACATGACGACCCCGCCGCCGATCAGCTGCATCAGGTCCTTGTCGGAGCTGACGATCACCGCCTCGCCGCCCGCGTCGCGCGCCTTGCAGGCATAGGTGGCGATCAGGTCGTCGGCCTCATACCCGGGCAGCTCCACGCAATGGACGCCGAAAGCCGCCGTGGCCTCGCGCACCAGGGCGAACTGCGGCACCAGATCCTCCGGCGGCGGCGGCCGGTGCGCCTTGTACTGGTCGTACAGGGTGTTGCGGAACGTCTTTTCCGAATGGTCGAAAATGGCCACCAGATGGGTCGGGCCGTCCTCGCCCTTCATGTCCCGCAACAGCTTCCAAAGCATGTTGCAATAACCCTGGACCGCGCCGACCGGCAGGCCGTCCGACTTGCGCGTCAGGGGCGGCAGGGCGTGATAGGCGCGAAAGATATAGGCCGAAGCGTCGATCATCCACAGACGCAGGGGCGGCCCGTCCTGGGTCAGGGCGCGTTCGGTGGTTTGGGCTTCGGCATCGGTCATCAGGCGATCATAGACGCCGCCGGAACCGGCGTCATGGGTGACGTCAGCGTCGAAGGATCAAAGCTCGGAAACGTCGACCCGGGCGGCGTGCCGCTTGAAGATCAGGCCCTCGCGCTTGGACGGCTCAGCCCCCTCGACAGCGGTGCCGTACAGTTCCAGCTTGTGACCCACCAGCTGGAAGCCCAGACGTTCGGCGATCTCGGTCTTCAGCCGCTCGATCTCGGCATCGAAGAATTCGATCACCTCGCCGGTACGGGTGTCGATCAGGTGATCGTGGTGATCGTCGCCGGCCTCTTCATAGCGGCTGCGCCCGTCGCCGAAGTCATGCTTCTCGACCACCCCGGCCTCTTCGAATAGGCGAACGGTGCGATAGACGGTGGCGATGGAAATGTGCGGGTCGATGGCCGAGGCGCGGCGATACAGTTCCTCGACGTCCGGATGATCCTCGGCGGACGACAGCACGCGCGCGATCACGCGCCGCTGTTCGGTCATGCGCATGCCGCGTTCGGCGCAAAGTTTCTCGATCCGGTCCATGCGATCAGGATAGGGTCTGGAGCGCCGCTAGGGAAGCGTCGGGTCCAAGTTGAGAACCAGAATCAGGGCATCGATCGCCGGGCCCTCGGCGCGGGCATAGTATCGGGGCCTGCGACCGGCGGCCTGGAACCCGGTGCGGTCGTAAAGGGCGCGGGCAGCCAGATTGTCTTGTGCCACCTCCAGCAGCAGGCAGCTCGCACCCAGCCCGGCGGCCATGGCTGCGGCCGCCTGGATCAGACTGCGGCCCAGACCCAGGCGGCGCGCCTCCGGACGGACCGCCAGGGTCAGTATCTCGGCCTCGTCGGCGACCACGCGAATCAGGATGAAACCCCGCGCGTCACCCAGAACGAAGACCCCCGGCTGACCGACCAGGGCGGCGAAGTCCGCCTGGGACCAGGCTCGGCCCGTCGTCGGGCCGTCAAAGGCCTGGGCATGGATCGCCTCCAGAAGGGCCAGCGTCAGATCCGACCCCGCGCTCATGCCCGCTCCGTGCGGGCCTGGCCGGGCAGGCGGGTCGGCGGGGTGGCGTCGGGCGCGCGCAGATAAAGGGGCCGGGCGGGGCAGAGCGCCGGATCGGCCTGTCGGGTCAGATGGGCCAGGGCCTCGGCCGAGGGTCCGGCAAGAGCCATGACGCCGGTGTCCACTCGGTCGTCCTGGATCAGGCCTGCTCCTGATCCGATGAGCCAGGGGGTGCCCGCCAAAGCCCGAACGCGATCCTGGGCCGTCTCGACGGACAAGGCCTCGGCCGGGCCCGTCGCCGTACCGCCGGACCAAAACCGGGCATAGACCTGCCCCCGGCGGGCGTCGATCAAGGCGACCCGGTCATCGCGCGCGCTCTCCGGTGCCGAGGCCGCCAGGGCGTCCAACGCCGACAATCCGATCACGGGACGGTCCAGCGCCGCCCCCAGACCCAGGGCAAAGGCAAGACCGACCCTCAAGCCGGTGAAGGAGCCCGGCCCCACGACCACACCGATCCTGGACAGGGCTCCGAAGCCCTGGCCTGCCTCGGCGACGACATCGCGGACCAGACCGGCCAGCCGTTCCGAATGGCCCTTGGTCATGGGCTCCTGGCGAGAGGCGATCACGCCCTGGTCGTCGAACACGACCACGCTGCAAAGGCCCAGAGCCGTGTCTATAGCCAGGCCCCTCATGCCGCCGCCACCCGGAAAGAGATCAGGAGGCCGGCGCCGCCAGGGCCTGAACGATCGTGGCGACCGCCTGCCTGAGCGCACGATCGGTAATCAGGGGGAAACTGGCCGCCACCGCCTGTCCTTCGGCCGTGGCCGACATGAACCGCAACCCGGCGGGCCAGTCGGGGTCGATCGTGTCCTGCGAATTCGCGCCTTCCGTCTGGGGGAAGAAGGCGGTGATCGGCATGCCCAGAACGTCTGCCACCGCATGCAGGCGGGACGCTGAAATGCGGTTGGTGCCGCGTTCGTACTTCTGCACCTGCTGAAAGCTGATGCCCAGCCTTGTGGCCAGCGCCGTCTGGGACAGGCCCAGCGCAGAGCGACGCAGGGCAATCCGAGCGCCCACAAAGGCATCCAGTCCCGTCCCTGCGCGCGGTCCACCCGCCATCCGTCACCTCGCCGTCAGAATGACGAGAGTGTTTCATGGCGCGCGCCGAATGACAACTGTTTCGTTTCATCTATCGTTCCAGCCTGGCCGTCACCGCCGATACGGTGCGAATGTCCGATCGCGCGATCCGGGCGACGACCCCCAGGCCACCTTCCCCGCCCCTGACCGTCAGGGTCTGGGAATCGGCACCCTCATACAGCCGGACCAGGACGGTGCCGTCCACGGTTTCGATCACGCATCCCTGATCCCGGCGCGGCCATTGCTGCGGGTCGAACTCCAGCACGACGCCAGACGCGGCCCAGGGGGCCAGATCGTCATTCGATAACTGCAGCCGCCGCACGCCGCCGGGGGCGGGCAGGAACGTTCTACCAGAGGCATTCAGGCCGAGCATGGGCGTGGGCCGTTCCGGCGCCGCCTGCTGCCGGGATCGCGCCAAGGCCAGGTCTTCGGGCGAGGCGTCCAGGGCAGCGACCAGCCGACGCTGGACATCCGGGCGGAACAGACCCGGACGGCGACCGGACTCGTACAGGCCCCAGCCCTGGCTGGTCATTCCCGCCCGTCGGCCCGCCTCCGCCTGGCTCAGGCCCCGTTCACGGCGCAGCAAGGCCAGGGCCTCACCCAGGGCGCGAATTTCCGGATCGGTCTCGAAACGCGGCATGGCGACAGAATGGCAGTCACCGCCAGCGATGGCGAGGACGAAAGCGTTTCATCGGCTCAGTCGCCAGACGGACCCATCAGGCGGGACATGAGCGCACCGGTCGAGGGGTCCAAGGTCTGCGACGGGCCGCCCGCCGCCACATCGGTCAGGATCGCCTTGGCCAGGACCTTGCCCAGCTCGACCCCCCACTGGTCGAAGCTGTTGATGTCCCAGATCACGCCCTCCACGAAAGTCTTGTGCTCATAGAGGGCCAGGAGAGCCCCCAGGGCCTGCGGCGTCAGCCGGTCCATGACGATGGCGGTCGACGGACGGTTGCCGGGAAAGGCGCGGTGCGGGGCCAGCCGGTCCGCCTCGGCGGCCTCTGTTCCGGCGGCCAGCATTTCGCTACGGGCCTGGTCGGCCGTCTTGCCCAGCATCAGGGCCTGACCCTGGGCCAGGGCATTGGCCCACAGCGGCGACTCCGTCGCCTCGCCATGGGTCCGAGCCACGATCACGAACTCGGCCGGGACGGTCTGCGGCCCCTGGTGGATCTGCTGGAAGAAGGCGTGCTGGCCATTGGTGCCCGGCTCTCCGAACACGACGGGACAGGTCTGGCGCGTTACCGGCGTGCCGTCCCGGTGCACCCGCTTGCCGTTCGATTCCATCTCCAGCTGCTGCAGGAAGGACGGCAGGCGGCGCAGGGCATGAGCATAGGGGGCCACGGTGCGGGCACTGCGGCCGAGGCCATCGACATTCCACACCTGGGCCAGGGCCATCAGCACCGGGGCGTTCCGCTCCAGCGGCGCTTCGGCGAAGTGGCGGTCCATCGCCGCCGCCCCGTCCAGCAGACCCTGGAACGCCTCCCAACCCAGGGCCACGGCACAGGACAGGCTGACCGCCGACCACAACGAATAGCGCCCACCCACCCAGTCGCGGAACGCAAAGGTGCGGCCGCAGCCGAAGGCCGCCGCCTTTTCCGGTGCCGCCGTCACCCCGATGAAATGGGCCGCAATGCTTTGGCCGGACAGCCCTGCCGCCAGCCAGGCCTTGGCCGCCTCGGCATTGGCCAGGGTTTCCTGGGTGGTGAAGGTCTTGGACACCACCACGACCAGGGTCGTCTCGGGATCAAGCCCGGTCAGGGCTTCGGCCATGTCGCGCGGATCGATATTGGCCACGAACCGCAGGTCGATGGTCGGATCCAGCGGCTTCAGAGCGTCCCAGACCAACCGGGGCCCCAGGTCCGATCCCCCGATGCCGACATGGACGATGGCCTCGAACCGCTGGCCCGTCGCCCCGGTCGCCGCGCCGGATCGCACAGCCTCGGCATAGGCTTTCATCTCGGCCCGCACGGCCTCGACCTCGGCCGACACCGGCTCGCCCAGCGCATGGTCGTCCGCCCCGTCGGGCGCGCGCAGCGCCGTGTGCAGGACGGCCCGCCCCTCCGTTTCATTGACCGCCTCGCCCCCGAACAGAGCGGCGCGCCGCTCGACCAGACCGGACGCCTGGGCCAGGGTCAGGCAGGCCTCGAAGCCCTCGCGCGTCCAGCTCTGCTTCGACAGGTCCAGATACAGGCCCGCCGCCTCCAGACTGAGGCGCGCCAGGCGGTCGGGGTCGGCGGCGAACTGTTCCACGATCAGGGCCGACGCCGAGGCGGCTGCGGCAGCATCGAAGGCCGACCAGGCCTGGGCGCGGTCGAGAACGGGATCGGACATGGTTCGCCTCCGAAGGGATTGGATGGCCTCAAGTAGCGCAACGCGCGATAGGCCGAAACCGGGGGCCTCAAGTAGCGCAACGCGCGACAGGCCCTCGATCCATCATCAAGCTATCGTTTACGGCTGTGGCCTATGCCGGTTCAATCGCTGATTCCCGGGCCGACCGGGAAAGGAGCCGTCCGATGTCCTGTGGTCTTGCCGTTGCCGCCTTGCTGATGATGGGCGACCCCAACGTCGTTCTGGCCGCGGCCCAGCCGCCCGCCGTCGCCGGGGCCCCCGTCTCTGTGGCCGAGGAGCCTTTCTTCGCCGACCTGGCAACCCGGGCGACCGGACTGAAGTCCATCGTTGATGGCTGGAGCGCCTCGGGGGCCGCCGATCAGGCCGGCTTCTTCGACAGCCCCGCCTATGCCGCCTTCAAGACCGAGGCGGACGACCTGGCCGCGCGCGACATGCAGGGGCACGTCATCCTGCGCGACCGGGGTACGGACGGCGACCTGAAATGCATCCTGCGCGGGATCTCGGAGGACATGCCCCTGCGCGTTGCCGCCTTCGAGGCCGCAACCACTCCGGCCGAGCGGGCTGTTGCCCTGGCGGAGCTCAGCCACCTGCTGGACGACAATGCGGCGGTCATCCTGGCCCCGCCGCAGAGCTGATCTGACGCAACGGCCTCAGCCGTACATGTCGCCCAGATAGACGCGGCGCACTTCCGGATCGCGGATGATGGCGTCGGCCGCCCCTTCGAACAGGACCTCGCCTGCGGAAATGATGGAGGCGTGATCGATGATGCCCAGGGTCTCGCGCACATTGTGGTCGGTGATCAGCACCCCGATCCCCTCACCGGCCAGATAGCGGATGACCTGACGAATGTCGGCGATGGCCAGGGGGTCGATACCGGCGAACGGCTCGTCCAGCAGCATGAAGGACGGCTTTCCGGCCAGGGCGCGGGCGATCTCGACCCGGCGCCGCTCGCCGCCCGACAGACCGGCCGCGGGGGCATGGCGCAGGTGATCGATGCGCAGTTCTTCCAGCAGGCGGCTGGTCTCGGTCTCGATCGCGGCGGCCGAGCCATTGTGCAGTTCCACCACCGCCTTGATGTTCTGCTCGACGGACATGCCGCGAAAGATCGAGGCTTCCTGCGCCAGATAGCCCAGGCCCATGCGGGCGCGCTGATACATGGGCTGAGGCGTGATGTCCTCGCCGTCCAACCAGATCGAGCCGGAATCCGCCGGGATCAGGCCGGTGATCATGTAGAAGCAGGTCGTCTTGCCCGCCCCGTTGGGCCCCAGCAGGCCCGCCACCTCGCCCCTCTGGACGTTCAGGGACACGTCGCGCACGACCTGACGGGGGCCGAAGCGCCGGGCGATGTTCTTGACCCGCAGGCCCGTATCGCGCGCGGGCGGGACCGCGGCGGGCGTCGCCGCGGCCTGGTCCAGATTGAGGGCGGAAAGTTCCTTGCGGGCCAAGCGTCACACGACCGGGCCGGGGCCTCAGTCGTTCCCCTCGGGATAGAAGACGCCCTGAACCCGGTTACCGGCCGCCGTCGGCGCCCCCTCGACCCGGGCCGAGCCGGTGCGGGTGTTATAGGTCAGCCGCGATCCGGTCAGGACGTTCTGCCCCTGGGTCAGGATGACATCGCCGGTCACCACAATGGTGTCGTTGCCGGTGGTATAGACGGCGCGGTCGCCCCGGATCGTCTGTTCGGGCGTCACAAAATAGACATTGCCCGCCGCCTCCAGCCGGCTGTCGCCGGTCTGGTTCAGGCCCGCCACGCGATCGGCGCGCAGCCGGTTCTGGCCTTGCAGCAGTTCGGCATTGCCCACCAGGGTCAGGGTATTACCCTCAACCTCCAGCAGGTCCGCGCCCCACATGATGGGCGCACGGCTGGATGCACCGGGCACGCTCTGGGCACCGCCGAGGGTAGGCACCGCCACCAGGGCTATGGCCAGCAAGGCCGCCGTCATCGTGGTCTTCGTCATCCGCCCGATCCTCAGGGATTGATGGTCCCGCGCACCTTGTTGTCGCCGGAGCCCCGGAACTCGATCCGTTCGCCCTGGTCCCGGATGACATAGGACGAAGCGCTCAAGGTTCCAAGCGGGCCGGTGCCCTGAACGCCCTTGGACCCCGTCACGATGCCGGTACTGGTGTCGACGACCGCCTCGGGCGTCGCCAGCGAGAATCCAGACCCGCCGTCAGAGATCCGCACATTGGGGCCGATGGTGACCGTCTTGGCCACCTGATCATAGGTGCCGCCGTCGGCGGTGATCTCCGTCACCTTGCGTCCCCCCAGATTTAGCCTCAGCACCGGCCCGACCAAACGGAACCGCCCGGTGTCGGGGTCGCGGACTGCACCCTCGGCCCCGATCACGAAGCGACGTCCCTGGTCGTCCTGGCCGTGGAACATGGCCCGGTCCAGGCGGATTTCCTGATCCTGGCCCGCCTTGCGCTCGGCCCCCGAGATAACGGAGCGATAGACCACCCAGGTCACGGTGCCGCCGGCGATCAGCAGGATCACCACCGGCAGGACCCGGCGCAGCATCTGCACGCGGCGCGAGCGCTGTCGCCAGCGGCGCCCGGCGGCGGCCACACGGGCTTCGTCCTGGCTGTCGCGCGCCTCTGGAGTCTGGGTGGGGTCCGGGGCGGTCATCGGGGGATCAGCTGTGAGCGAAGACGTCGATCTCGTCCCAGCCTTCCAGGTCGAGGCGGGCACGGATCGGCAGGAAGTCGAAACAGGCCTTGGCCAGTTCGGTGCGCCCTTCGCGGGCCAGCATCATGTCCAGCTGGTCGCGGACCTTGTGCAGATAAAGGACGTCGGAGGCGGCATAATCCAGCTGGGCCTGGCTGAGCTCTGCGGCTCCCCAGTCCGAGCTCTGCTGCGCCTTGGACAGGTCCACCCCGGCCAGTTCACGCACCACATCCTTCAGCCCGTGCCGGTCGGTATAGGTGCGGGCCAGTTTGGAAGCGATCTTGGTGCAATAGACCGGCCGGGTCTCGACCCCCAGGTGCAGCTGGATCATGCCGATGTCGAACCGGCCGAAGTGAAAGATCTTCAGCACGTCCGGATCGGCCATCAGCCGCTTCAGGTTCGGACAGTCATAGGCGGGGCGGTTCAGCCGCACGACATGGGCATGGCCGTCGCCGGACGACAGCTGGACCACGCACAGCGGGTCACGCCGGAACCGCAGGCCCATCGTCTCTGAATCGACGGCCACGACCGGGCCCAGATCAAGATCGTCGGGCAGGTCGCCCTGATGCAGAAAAGTCGTCATGGGCGGTCTTGTGTCAGTGAACAGTGCTGGTGAGCAAGGGGTCAGCCTCGGCGGTCTGATGGTCTGATCGCCTTACCCCGTGTTGACCAGCACTTTTCACCCGGGCCGCCGCCCGTGCTGCGCCAATCGCGACAGCGCCCAAAGAGCGCGCTCAAGCAGTGAGTCGCCGCGCGGCGAGCGATAGCGCCTGAAACAGAAACGGCGCCGTGTCTTTCGACACGACGCCGTCTGAAACTGGTGCCCAGGAGAGGACTCGAACCTCCACGACCTTTCGATCACTGGCACCTGAAGCCAGCGCGTCTACCAATTCCGCCACCTGGGCCCTGACGTCACGCGAAGGTCGCGTTTCCGTCTGGAAGGCGCGGACCCTTAAGGTAGACCAACCGGTCGGTCAACAGGGCACCGCGCCGAATTTTTGCACTGGATCAGGCGGCTTCGCCCAGACGGTCCATGTCCAGCACGAAACGATAGCGGACGTCGGACTTCTCCAGCCGCTCATAGGCTTCGTTGATCTGGTGCGGGGCCAGGGTTTCGATGTCGCAGGCGATGCCGTGCTCGGCACAGAAATCCAGCATCTCCTGGGTCTCGCGGATGCCGCCGATCAGCGACCCGGCCACGCTGCGGCGCCGCCACAGCAGGCCCATGGCATAGACCGGCAGGCCTTCGGTCGTCAGACCCAGCATGACCATGGTGCCGTCCTTGGCCAGAAGCTGGACGTGGCTGGCGATCTCATGCGTGGCCGAGACGGTGTTGATGATCAGGTCGAAGCTCTCGGCGGCGGCCGCCATGGCCGCCTTGTCCGAATTGATCAGGAAATGTTTGGCCCCCATCCGCTCGGCATCGGCCTTCTTGCGGTCAGAGGTGGACAGGACCGTCACCTCGGCCCCCATGGCTGCGGCCTGTTTGACCGCCATATGACCCAGGCCCCCCAGGCCGATCACCGCCACCTTGGACCCCGGCCCCACCTTCCAGTGACGCAGCGGCGAATAGGTGGTGATGCCCGCGCACAGCAGCGGCGCGGCGGCATCCAGCGGCAGGCTGTCGGGAATGGTCACGACATAGTTCTGATCCACCACGATGGCGCTGGAATAGCCGCCCTGGGTGATCTTCTGGCCGACCGCGGCCCCCTTGGGATCGGGCGATCCATAGGTCTGGGTCATGCCCGGCACGCAGTATTGCTCCTCGCCCGCCTGGCAGGGGGCGCAGGTGCGGCAGCTGTCGACCATACAGCCGACGCCGACCCGGTCACCGACCTTGAAGCGGCTGACGTTCTCGCCCACGGCGGTCACCACACCGGCGATCTCGTGGCCCGGCACGATCGGATAGGTCGTGTTGCCCAGGTCGTTCTTCACGATGTGCAGGTCCGAGTGGCAGACGCCGGCGAACTTGATTTCGATCGCCACATCGTCCGGCCCCGGATCGCGCCGGTCAAAGCTGTAGGGCGTCAGCGGGGCATCCGAAGACGTGGCGGCAAAGGCGCGGGTGGCGATGGGCATGGGGATTTGTCCTGCTGAGCGGCGGTGCCGCTCAATTGTGGCTGGACCTTCCCGTTCGCAAGGGCGTCAGCCCAGCTTTGCAATCAGGGCCTTCGCCGCCGCTGGATTGCGGACTTTCGCCCCGGCGATGAAATAGGCGAAGACGTCGCCGCGTTTGGCCCAGCCGGTGGTCTGGGCGGCGATGGCGTCCAGTTCCGGTCCCGTCATGCCGGTCGGTTCGTCCTCGCGGCTCGACATCAGCCGGGCATAGGTAAAGTCGGCGGTCGGCTGGTCGATGCACGGCCATTCGGGGGCTTCGTCGTCCACGGCATAGACGATGGCCGCGCCGTATTTCGCTGCCAGATCATAGAATTCCGCCGTATCGAAACTGGGGTGCCGCACCTCCAGCGCATGGCGAAGGCGCAGCCCGTCCTTTTCGCGCGGCAACAGCTTCAGGAAGCCCTCGAAGTCGACCGGATCGAACTTCTTGGTCGCCATGAATTGCCAGTTGATCGGCCCCAGCTTGGGCCCCAGCACCGTCAGCCCCTGATCCAAAAAGCGCTCGAAGCTCTCGGCCCCCTCGCTCAGCACCTTGCGATTGGTGCAATAGCGGCTGGCCTTGACCGAAAACACGAACCCGTCGGGCGTCTCGTCCCGCCATTTGGCCCAGCTGTCCGGCTTGAAGGTCGAATAATAGGTGCCGTTGATCTCGATGCTGGTCAGGGCCCGGCTGGCGAACTCCAGCTCACGCTTCTGGGTCAGATCATCCGGATAAAAGACCCCCCGCCACGGCTCATAGGTCCAGCCGCCGATGCCGATGTGGATCTTGCCGGTCATGGTCAGTTTTCCGATGGAGTTCGAGCGGTTTTCAATGCCGCGCTTTCAGCCTTCAGAGGCTTGGACACGGGGCAAACCTCCTGAGCATAGGCGTTCAACGTATTGGCCAGATGGTCGGGGACCAGGCTGTAATGGACATACTGCCCCCGCTTTTCGCTGGTCACCAGCCCGGCGTTCTCAAGCACGCTCAGATGCTGGGAAACCGCCGACTTGGAGATCTCGAAACGCGCCGCGATCTCGCCTGCCGTAAGGTCAGCATGGGCCAGATAGGCCAGAATCTGGCGCCGGATCGTCGAGGACAGGGCTTCAAACACGCGTTGCATGGGCGGCAATTAAGCGATTTGCGAAACACTTGCCAGAGGCGGCGCGCCATGTATAAGTGATATCTTAATTACCGAATAGATGCACCATGTTGAAGTCCCCCGCCTATCGGTTGTCCGCCCTGATCGTAGCCAACTGCGCTGCAGCCCTGACCGTGGGTGCCATCACTGCAGTCGTCGTTGTGGTCGCGTCCTTCATCATTCCGTTTGGTTTGCCGGGGGTGGGGGAAGTGATCGTCTACGCGTTCTTGGCAGCATTTGGAGCAGCGGTAGCGTCATTGCCTTTCTTCTGCACAGGGCTGGCAACGGTTGGCATACTCACATGGTGGGTTCTCGAACGACTGGGGCAGACTAGTCGAGCGACCTTCGCGGCGGTTGCAGCTTTTGAAAGCGTGCTGGGCGGGTTGGTGGTTTTTCACACCCTGTTTTCGTTGCCTGCCGTTTTCGCCCTGCTTCTAGCCATTCCGGGAGCGGTGGCGGGCCTCACAATCCGATCACACGCTTACGACCCGAAGATCACGCCGCCGCCTGTTCGGCCTTCCTGAGCGCGCTGGCCCGGACCTTTTCGCTTTCGGACTTCAGCTGCCCGCAGGCGGCCAGGATGTCGCGGCCGCGGGGGGTGCGGATGGGGCTGGCATAGCCGGCCTTGTTCAGGATGGCGGCGAACCGTTCGATGGTCTTCCAGTCCGAGCATTCATAGTCGGTGCCGGGCCAGGGGTTGAACGGGATCAGATTGACCTTGGCCGGGATGCCCGAGATCAGCTTGACCAGGGCGCGGGCCTCGTCCGGGCTGTCGTTGACGCCCTTCAGCATGACGTATTCGAACGTGACCCGGCGGGCGTTGGACAGGCCCGGATAGGCGCGGATGCCCGCCATCAGGGCCTCCAGATCGTATTTCTTGTTCAGCGGCACCAGGACGTCGCGCAGCGGATCATTGGTGGCGTGCAGGCTGATCGCCAGCATGGCCTGGGTCCGCTCGCCCAGGGCCTGCAACTGCGGCACCACGCCAGAGGTCGAGACCGTGATCCGGCGCCGCGACAGGGCGATGCCCTCATTGTCGCTGATGATGTCGATCGCATCGGCGACGTGGTCCAGATTGTAGAGCGGCTCGCCCATGCCCATGAAGACGATGTTGGACAGGCGGCGGTCCTCCTTGGGCGAGGGCCATTCCTCCAGATCGTCGCGCGCGACCTGAACCTGGGCCACGATCTCGGCGGCGGTCAGGTTGCGGACCAGCTTCTGGGTGCCGGTGTGGCAGAAGGTGCAGTTCAGGGTGCAGCCGACCTGGCTGGACACGCATAGCGCCCCGGCCCGGCCCACGTCGGGAATATAGACGGTCTCGATCTCGATCCCCGGCGCCGTGCGGATCAGCCATTTGCGCGTGCCGTCGTTCGACACCTGGCGTTCCACGATCTCGGGCCGGGCCAGGGTGAAGGCGGCGGCCAGACTTTCCTGGGTGGCCTTGGCGATGTTGCTCATGGCCGCGAAGTCGGTCACGCCATGATGGTGGATCCAGCCCCAGACCTGGCTGGCGCGCATCCGGGCCTTTTCCGGCGGGCAGATGGCGGCGTCGATCAGCGCCTGGCGCAGGCCCTCGCGCGTCAGTCCCGACAGATTGACGGGCTGGGGGACCGGGGCCTTGGCGGCGGCACGGGACAGGTCGAGCGTGACGCTCAAGGGACGGCTCCTGATGATCTGAAGCCGGTCTCTATAGCGACAATTGCGGCATTTGTCGCTCGCCCCGCCCGAACGGCCGACGGATCAGAAGCGGAAGGTCGATTCCAGGCGGACGCGCGGCTGGGTCCGGCGGTCGACCTGCGGCGGTTCGGCCGGGTCCGCAGCGGGGGACGCCAGGCCAGCGGCCGCCCCGACGCGCAGGCGCGGATTGACGCTGTAATAGGCCCCGGCCTCGACATCGCCCCAGTCGCTTTCGCGGCCGACCGGCGACGTCAGGTTGAAGTCCAGGCCCCAGCGGCCGTTGCGGGTCAGGCGCAGGCCCCGGCGTTGCGAGCCGGTGCGCTGGCCCGCTGCCTGGGCGGCATTGGCTTCCGACAAGGTCACGACAGGAGCACGGCTTCGCGACGGTGCGCTCTGAGCCGAGGCGGACGCAGCTATGCCGGTCAGCGAAACCGCCGCCGCAAGACCCGCGATGATCGCGATCGCCTTCATCGTCCCTGCCCTTCGCACGGCTTCGGTCCTGCCGCGCCGTATTCGTGCGGTGATTAGACACCGCCTTCCAGCCCGGTCAACGCAACGAGGCATTGCCGTATCGGTTCCAGGCGACTCTATCCGCCTGATGTGGCTCAAGCGTCACGGGAATGGGGCCGAACTGGGTTCGCCGGCCACGCGAGTGCCTGCTTTGTCCCCGCGCCGAAAATGAGTGCACCGCGTCAGGCCGAGGGTCGCAGCTACTGTTGCCTTGTCATCGCCCCTTTTCACCGTGTTATAGAGCATCGCCGACGTTTGAACGACGCGGCGTCGTCCTCACGGCCCGATGGATCGGGACCGCGTGGCGTCCCTTATTCTTACGGAGAGTGTCTTTATGGCCCTAGTTCGCGGCGCTGCGGTGGCCCTGGTGGCTTCGGGTCTGCTCCTGGCGGGATGCGGCGGCCTACCCCGGCTGGGCGGTTCGGCTCCGACCCCGACGGCCGAGGCCGGGATCGGCGTGAACGGCTTCCTGTGGCGCGCCACCCTGGACACCCTCAGCTTCATGCCCCTGGCCAATGCTGACCCGTGGGGCGGGGTTATCAACTACGACTGGTACACCAACCCCCAGACCCCGGACGAGCGGTTCAAGGCGACCGTCTTCATCCTGGACACCCGTCTGCGGGCCGATGCGCTGAACGTGTCGATCACCAAGGAAGTGCGCGGGTCCGATGGCCAGTGGACCGCCGCCCCGGTTGCCGCCCAGACCGAGACGGACCTGGAGAACGCGATCCTGACCAAGGCGCGCCAGCTGAACCTGTCGAACGCGGGCTGACGTCCTTCTCCCCCTCGGGGGAGAAAGCTGGCAGGCGCGGCCTGACGGATGAGGGGGCTGCCGCATCCGGACATACTATTGGACGCAAGGCGCACGGATAGAGCCCCCTCATCCGAGACGCTTGGCGTCCCACCTTCTCCGCCTAGGGGGGAAGGAAGATCGGAAGATTGACCGTGGCCCGTTACGACCCCAAGACCACCGAACCGCGCCAACAGGCCCGCTGGGCCGAGGCTGAGGCCTTTGTCACCCCGACCGGCGAGACCGGGCGTCCGAAATACTATGTGCTGGAGATGTTCCCCTATCCCTCGGGCAACATCCACATGGGCCATGCGCGCAACTATGTGATGGGCGATGTGGTCGCCCGGTCCAAGCGGGCGATGGGGTATGACGTCCTGCATCCCATGGGCTGGGACGCCTTCGGCATGCCGGCCGAGAACGCGGCGATGGAGCGGGGAATCCATCCCGGCAACTGGACCCGGTCCAACATCGCCACCATGCGCGACCAGCTGAAGCTGCTGGGCCTGTCGCTGGACTGGTCGCGCGAGTTCGCCACCTGCGATCCCGAATATTATGGCCAGCAGCAGGCCTGGTTCCTGGATCTGTACCGGCGCGGCCTGGTCTATCGCAAGGACGGGGTCGTCAACTGGGATCCGGTCGACAACACCGTCCTGGCCAATGAGCAGGTGATCGAGGGGCGAGGCTGGCGGTCCGGCGCGATCGTCGAAAAGCGCAAGCTGAACCAGTGGTTCCTGCGGATTACCGACTATGCCGACGACCTGATTGAGGGTCTGGCCGAACTGGATCGCTGGCCCGACAAGGTCCGGCTGATGCAGGAGAACTGGATCGGACGATCAAAGGGCGCGACCCTGTGGTGGGACATCGCCGAGGTTCCGGCCTTCCTGAACGGCACGGCTGACGGTCAGCCCAGCCACGACCGCGATCCGATCGAGGTCTATACCACCCGTCCCGACACCCTTTTCGGGGCCAGCTTCCTGGCCCTGGCCCCCGATCACCCCCTGACGCGGGCGATCGCCGAGCACCGCCCGGACGTGGCCGCCTTCGTCAAGGCCTGCGCCCAGACCGGGACATCCGAAGCCGATATCGAAAAGGCCGAGAAACAGGGCATCGACCTGGGGATTCGGGTGCGACACCCGTTCGACCCGGACCGCACCCTGCCCGTCTGGTCGGCCAATTTCGTGCTCTCGACCTATGGCTCGGGCGCCATCTTCGGCTGTCCGGGACATGACCAGCGCGACCTGGACTTCGCCCGCAAATATGACCTGCCGGTCGTTCCGGTCGTGCGTCCGGACGGCAGCGACGACGTCGAGATCGGCACCGAGGCCTATGTCGGTCCCGGCCGCATCTTCAACTCCGACTTCCTGGACGGCCTGTCGGTCGAGGAGGC
The DNA here is from genome assembly GCF_016656965.1 of Brevundimonas vitisensis. NCBI lineage: Bacteria > Pseudomonadati > Pseudomonadota > Alphaproteobacteria > Caulobacterales > Caulobacteraceae > Brevundimonas > Brevundimonas vitis. Next base: position 1,947,113 of record NZ_CP067977.1, on the reverse strand, counting down.
CAAGGCCGCCGCCATCGCCCGTCTGGAGGCGTCCGGCCACGGCAAGGGCGCGACCATCTATCGCCTGCGCGACTGGGGTGTCAGCCGCCAGCGGTACTGGGGCTGCCCCATACCGATCATCCATTGTCCCACCTGTGGCCCGGTGCCGGTCCCGGCAGATCAGCTTCCCGTGGTCCTGCCCGAGGACGTCACCTTTGACGTGCCCGGCAATCCGCTGGACCGTCACCCGACGTGGAAGCATGTCGATTGTCCCAGCTGCGGGACCAAGGCCCTGCGCGAGACGGACACTCTGGATACCTTCGTCGATTCCAGCTGGTATTTCGCCCGCTTCACCGACCCGACGGCGGCCGAGCCCATTGCACGCGCGGCGGCGGACAAGTGGCTGCCCGTCGATCAGTATATCGGCGGGGTCGAGCACGCCGTTCTGCACCTGCTGTACGCACGCTTCATCAGCCGGGCCCTGTCCGATGCCGGGCTGATGTCGGTACGCGAGCCGTTCGCCGGCCTGTTCACCCAGGGCATGGTGGTTCACGAGACCTATTTCGAAGGCACCGATGCGGTCGGCAAGCCGCAGTGGGTTGAACCCACCGACGTGCGGATCGAGACGGTCGATGGACAACGGATCGCCACCCGGTTGTCGACGGGGGCGCGGCTTTCGATCGGCGACATCGAAAAGATGTCCAAGTCCAAGAAGAACGTCGTCGCCCCGGCGGAAATCCTGGAGAGCCATGGCGTGGATGCCGGACGCCTGTTCGTCCTGTCCGACAGTCCGCCCGAACGCGACGTGCAGTGGACCCCCGGCGGGGTCGAGGGCGCCAGCCGCTTTGTCCAACGCGCCTGGACCCTGTTCGACACCTACGACCCCGATTTTGCGGGCGAAGAAGCGGCCAATGCGGCCCTGGTGCGCGAGACCCACAAGGCCATCAAGGCGGTGACCGAGGGCGTGGAGGGTTTCCGCTTCAACGCCGCCATCGCCAAACTCTACGCCTTCGTCGCCACGGTCCGCGACCAGGGACAGGCAGGCGGAGCAGCCAAGCGTCAGGCCCTGTCGGCTCTGGCCCGGCTGATCGCGCCCTTTACGCCGCACCTGGCCGAGGAATGCTGGACGCGGCTGGGCGAAGAGGGGATGATCCTGAACGCGCCCTGGCCGGTCTGGGACGCCGATCTGGCGGCGGACGATGAGGTGGTCCTGCCGGTTCAGGTCAACGGCAAGCGCCGGGCCGAAATCCGCGTCGCGCGGGGCACCGATCCGGCCGAGGTGGAGGCACTGGTCCTGGCCGACCCGGGCGTTCGGGCCCGGCTGGAAGGACAGGAGATACGCAAGGTCGTGGTGGTCAAGGACCGTATCGTCAATCTGGTGGTAGGCTGATGCGTCGATCGCCTCTCCGCGTCCTGGCGCTTGTCGCGCTGACGGGACTTGCATCAGTCGTCGCGGCCTGCGGCTTCACGCCCCTCTATGGCCAGACGGCGGCAGGCTCGGGCCTGACCCGTATTGCCGTGACCACCCAGGACGACCGCCTCGGCTATCGCCTGCGCGAACAGCTCGAGGACGCCCTGGCGGTCGACCGAGCCCAGGCCCCGCTGTGGCGACTGTCGACCGTGGTCGAGCAAAGCCGCCGACCCCTGGGCCGACGGATCGACGACACGGCCTCGCGCTATGAGCTGACGGTCAAGGCCGACTGGACGCTGACGCCCTTGTCGGGCGGTACGCCCCTGACCGGGACCGAGACGGTGACCACCACCTATGCAGCGGCCGACCAGCCCTATGCCGCCATTGCCGCCCAGCAGGACGGCGAAGACCGCGCCGCCGCCGAACTGGCGCGCGTGATCCGGCTGGACCTTCTTCAGGCTCTGGCCGAGTGATCGCGATCCCATGATCCTCGCCAAGAGGCCCGAGGTTGATCGCTTTCTGAAAAGCCCGGACGCGGGCATCCGCGCGGCGGTCATTCATGGCAAGGATCGGTCGGGCGTCGCCGAACGCGCTGACATCCTGTGCCGAGCCATAACGCCCGACCTCAATGACCCCTTCAACGTCACGGTCCTGACCGAAAGCGACATCGACGGCGACGAGGCACGCCTGGAAGAGGCCCTGACCGCTCTCAGCATGATCGGTGGGCGGCGTCTGGTTCGCATCCGTCTGTCCTCCGAGAAGGCGGCGGTCGACAAATTGCTGGCCGCCGCCCTGAAGGTGCATGCCGACGGGGGCTACAATCCCGACGCCATGCTGGTGATCGAGGCCGGGGCCCTGGGCCGCGACTCTGGTCTGAGGAAGGCCGCGGAGGCATCCAAGGGCGCTGCCGCCATCGCCTGCTACGAAGACGAGACCGGCGACGTGGCCCGGATGGTGCGCGAGGCTCTGGAGGCGGACAAGGTCGGACTGACCCGTGACGCCCTGGACCGTTTCGTGTCGCGCCTGCCGCGCGAGCGGGGGCTGATGCGCCAGGAGATCGAGCGTCTGGCCCTGTATGTCGGTCCCGGATCGGGCCGCACCATCGATGTGGAGGAGTTGGAGGCCCATCTGGGCGTGGAGCCGGACGCCTCATTACAGGACGCCGCGCTTCAGGCCTTTGGCGGTCGCCCGGCCCCGGCCCAGGCGGGCCTCAGACGCGCCCTGGCCGAGGGTGAATCCGCTGTCATGGCCGTGAGACAAGCGGCGATCCATCTGGGCAAACTTCGCCGGATCAATGTGCTGCAGGCCTCCGGGGCCGGAGCCAAGGAGGCGGCCAAGGCTGCCGGTGTCTTCTGGAAACAGGAGGCGGAGATGCTGCGCCAGGCCCGTGTCTGGCGGCTCGAAGCGCTGGATCAGGTCCAGGACAGCGTCAATGTCGCAGACCTGGCCACAAAGACCACCGGCCTGCCCGAACACCTGATCGCCGAGCGCCTCCTGCTCGAAATCGCCGCCCGCGCCCGCCGCCTGGGGATCTAGGGCCTAGGCCATCACCAGCGACCTGTGGGCTGCGACGCCGGCAAGGACCCCTGCTGCTGACGCCATCGTCGCATTGTGCATCTGGAACGCCGCGTCGCCGGCCGCGAACACGCCTGGCACACTGGTCTGCTGCATGGGATCGACCTGGATGTGCGGGCCCGTCATGCCTTCGGTGAAGGAGCAGCCGAGGTCAGCCGCCAGGGGACTGGCTGGCCGGGTCTTGGGGGCGGTGAACACCGCATGGGCCGCGACTTCGCGACCGTCGGCCAGACGCAACGCCTCTGTTGCCGCACCCTGGCCCAGCAGCTCAACGACGGGCGTCCTTTCGATCTGCACCCCGCGCGCCGCAAGCTGAGCGGCCTCCTCGTCCGTCGGTTCGAACAGTCCCTGGGTAAACAGTGTGGTCGGGCCCCAGTCCGGCAGCAGAAGCGCCTGATGCAAGGAGCCTGGCAGGCTCGCGATGACCGCCAGCGGCCGGTCCCTAACCTCATAGCCATGGCAATAGGGACAGTGCAGGACACTAACGCCCCACCGCGCCTTCATCGAGGGCAGCAGGAGTTCGTCCGTGACGCCGGTCGCCAGGATGACACGTCGCCCCAGAACCTCCCTGCCGTCCGAGAGCTCAAGCTGATAGCCCTCTTCGAGAGCCATCGCGGCCCTGGCCTCTCCGTGGAAGAAGAAGACGGTAGGATAGGCGGACAATTGCTCCAGCCCAAGGCGCATGATCCGCGCCGGCGCAACCCCGTCTTGGCCCAGAAAGCCGTGCGCCGCCGCTGCGTAGCGATTTCGGGGCTGACCGGCGTCGACCAGCAGCACCGATCGCCGGGCTCGCGCCAGCTGCATGGCGGCAGACAACCCGGCGAAACTCCCTCCAACGACAATGGCATCATAGGTCATGGCTATCTCACGCATCTTTATAAGTTGCGTAAAATAGCGCGAATGGGCGTTCACGCAACCCATGACGTTACATGAGTTTCGCGCTAGACCTTCGGCCATGCCCGCCGATCAACGCCTGTCCCGGATGCTGCACGTGTTGATCCACATGGATCAGAGCGACGGACCCGTGACCTCCGAAACCATTGCCCAGATGCTGGGAGCCCATCCGGTCGTGATACGCCGGACCATGGCGGGTCTGAGATCGGCCGGATACCTGACTTCGGATAAGGGCCACGGCGGCGGCTGGCGCTTGGGTCGGCCGCTTGGTCAGATATCCCTCTTTGATATTCACCAGGCGCTGGGCAGCCCCACCATCTTCGCCATCGGTCTGGCCAACGACGACCCGCGCTGCCTGGTCGAACAGGCCGTCAATGCCGCACTGGACCAGGCCCTGACCGAGGCCGAACAGCGCCTGCTCGCGCGGTTCAAGGAGGTCACCGTGGCGGACCTGGCCGAGGATTTTGCCGATCGCTATGCCCGTATCGTGGGGGAGTCAGGCCCCCCGCCCGCTGCGTGAGACCCTAGAGCCTGATCGGTAGAGGTGGAATCGTTTCGCGATTCCGCCGATGCCGTGAATCAGGCTCCAGGATGAAGCTGGAGCGAAATCTGAGCCGAGTTGGACTGCGTCCAACTCAACCGATTTCGCTCTAGCGACCCGCCGCCCCCAGCACCCGCTCGATCACGCGGCGATAGACGGCCGTCAGGGCGTGAAGTTCGGCGACCGGCACGCGCTCGTCGATCTGATGCATGGTCTGTCCGACCAGACCCAGTTCCAGCACGGGGCAAAGGGCGCGGATGAAGCGGGCGTCCGATGTCCCCCCTGTGGTCGAAGCCTCGGGCCTGATGCCCAGCTCGGCCTCGACCGCATCCTGAACCGCCGTGACGAAGTCGCCTTGCAGCGTCAGAAAGGCATTGCCCGAGCACAGGTGCTCCAGACTGATCTGCAATCCCGTTTCGGCCTGGACTTCGCCGGCCACCCCATTCAGCCAGGCGATCAGGTCGTCACCGGTGTGGGACGGATTGAAGCGGATGTTCAGCCGCGCCCGGGCCTCGGCCGGAATGACGTTCGTCGCGGGATTGCCGATGTCGATGGTGGTGATTTCCAGGTTCGACGGCTGGAAGGCTTCATAGCCGCTGTCCAGCGCGTGGGCGTCCAGCCGGGCCAGCAGCCGCACCAGCACCGGGGCCGGATTCGCCGCCCGCTGCGGATAGGCGACGTGTCCCTGTTTGCCGTGAACGGTGATCCAGGTGTTCAAAGAGCCGCGGCGGCCGATCTTGATCATGTCTCCCAGCCGGGACTGGGACGAGGGCTCGCCGACCACGCAGGCGTCGATGACCTCGCCCTCGGCCATCAGGGTCTCGACCACCCGCTTGGTGCCGTGCAGAGCCGGGCCCTCCTCGTCGCCGGTGATCAGGAAGGAGAGGGAACCCTCAGGCTCGCCCTGCGCCAGAATCTGCGAGACGGCGGCGACCCAGGCGGCGATCCCGCCCTTCATGTCCACCGCCCCGCGCCCGAACAGGATGCCGTCCCGGATCTCGGCCTCGAACGGGTCGGCGGACCAGGCCTCGGCCGCGCCGGTCGGGACCACATCCGTATGACCGGCGAAGCACAGATTGGGCGAGGCGGTCCCCCGCCGCGCGTAAAGGTTCTCGATCCGCACCTCGGCTCCCTGACCGCCGGGCCCCTCGAAGGCCATCCGGCGGCAGGTGAAGCCCAGGTCTGTCAGGATCCGCTGCAGGGTATCCATGGCCCCGGCATCGGCCGGGGTGACGGACGGCCTGCGGATCAGATCGCGGGTCAGTTCGGCGGGATCGACGACAAGGGGAGGTGCAGCGCTCATGGACCTATGCTTTAGGAGGATCGCACCCTCCCGAGAAGGCCCGGAGCCATGCCCAGGATCGACATCGATGCCGCACCCACCGGCCACGGAACGACCTATCCCGATGCCTACGCTGGACCCTGCCTGGCGCGGCGGCGTTGGCGGCTGGGGGACGCCGCCGGGCTGAGCCAGTTCGGCGTCAACCTGCTGCGTCTGCCGGCCGGGGCCTGGTCCAGCCAGCGCCACTGGCATGAAAACGAGGACGAGTTCGTCTGGGTGGTGTCGGGCGAGGTCGTGCTGATCGAAGACGACGGCGAGACCGTGCTTCGGGCGGGCGACTGTGCCGGGTTCAGGGCCGGGGTCGCCAACGGCCACAAGATCGAGAACCGGTCGCAGGGCGAGGCCGTCCTGCTGGAGGTCGGAACCCGGACACCGGGCGGCGATTCAGGCGACTATCCCGATATCGACATGGTCTTCCGTCCGGACGGCTATTTCCACCGCGACGGAACCCCCTACCCGAAACATGACCGACGCACCTGAAGCGCCCGAGCCGATCACCCCCGCCGTGTCCGAGGCCGCACGGTCCGCGCACGGCACCAATCCCTGGGCGGTGCGTGATTTCCGCCTGTTGTGGCTGGGCCGCGTCGTGGCGGTCCTGGCCATTCAGATTCAGTCCTCGGCTCTGTTGTGGCAGGTCTATGAGATTGCGCGGCGCGATCATCCGATCGCCGAGGCCAGCCTGTACCTGGGCCTGGTCGGCCTGGCCCAGTTTATCCCCCTGCTGGCCCTGACGCTGCCGGCGGGCGAAATGGCCGACCGCCGGGACCGCAAATGGACGGTCGCCGCCTCCATCGCGGTAGAAGGGCTTTGCGCCCTGGCCTTTCTGGCGATGGCGATCCACGGCAATCCCCCTCTGTGGGGCCTTCTGGCGGTCGCCGTCCTGTTTGGGGCCTGCCGGGCCTTTCTGGCCCCGGCCAGCCAGGCCTTCCTGCCCATGGTCGTGGGCCGTGCCGCCCTGCCCCGCGCCATTGCGGCCCAGTCGATCGCCTTTCAGACCGGGGCCGTGGCCGGGCCGGCCCTGGGCGGGGTGATCGTCGGCCTGTCTATCCCCCTGGCCTATGCCACGGCCCTGGTGCTTTTCCTGACCGCCCTGTCGGCCTTTCTGCTGATCCGCACCAGCGGGCGGCCCCCCCGACTGGAAAGCGACATCGGCCGCTGGGCCGCCGTCAAGGAGGGGCTGAGCTATGTCTGGACCAACAAGATCGTGGCCGGGGCCATCTCGCTGGACCTGATCGTGGTCCTGTTCGCCGGGGTGGCCCTGCTGACACCTATCTTTGCGCGCGACATCCTGCATGTCGGGCCGCAGGGGTTCGGCCTGCTGCGGGCCGCCTTCGGCATCGGAGCCTTCGGGATGGCGCTGTATCTGGCGCGGTTCCCGATCGTGCGACGCGCAGGGGTGTGGATGCTATCGGCCGTCGCCGCCTTTGGCCTCTGCACCATCATCTTCGGCCTGTCGAAAATCGTCTGGATCAGCGCCCTGGCCCTGTTCATCGGTGGCGCGGCCGACATGATCAGCGTCAACATCCGCCAGAGCCTGATCCAGCTGTCGACACCCGACCACATGCGGGGCCGGGTCAGTTCGGTCTCCATGCTGTTCATCGGGGCCTCCAATGAGCTGGGCGAGGCCTATTCCGGGGTGGCGGTGCGGTTCCTGGGCCCCATCGGGGCGGCGGTGTTCGGCGGAGCCGGGGCCCTGGCCGCGACCGGCATCTGGGCCAAGCTCTTTCCGGGGCTGCGCAAGGCCGATCGGCTGAGCTGAGGACGTTTGATGTCGCATTCCCCCCTTCCCGACGCCGGATCGAACTGGGTCGACCGCCACGCCCCCGCCGGGCTCAAGCCCTGGCTGAAGCTGGGGCGGTTTGATCGGCCGATAGGGATCTGGCTGCTGCTGCTGCCCGGCTGGCAGGGCATTGCCCTGGCCCTGGCCCAGTATGGAGCCCGGCCGGACCTCTATGCCGCCTGGCTGTTCGTGGGCTTCGGCCTGGGTGCCTGCCTGATGCGGGCGGCGGGCTGTGCCTTCAACGACATCGTCGATCGGGACATTGATGCCCGGGTGGCCCGCACGGCGCTTCGGCCCATTCCGGCGGGCCTGATCTCGGTGAAACAGGCGTGGGCCTTCGTCATCGGATGTTCGCTGGGGGGACTGGCCATCCTGCTGACCCTGAATCTGACGGCGATCCTGCTGGGCGTCGGGTCGCTGGCGCTGGTAGCGGCCTATCCCTTCATGAAGCGGATCACCTGGTGGCCCCAGGCGTGGCTGGGCCTGACCTTCAACTGGGGCGCGCTGATGGGGTTCGCAGCCGCCCTGCCGCTGGCCGCGTCGGTCCTGCTGCCGCCCGACATGGCGGGGGAACTGCGCCCCTTCTGGTGGTCGCAAGGTGATGCGGCACACGAGGAGTTCGTGCTCGTCATGGCCTGGCAGGCCTATGTCCCGGCCCTGTTCCTCTACCTGGGCGGCGTGTTCTGGACCCTGGGCTACGACACCATCTATGCGCTGCAGGATATAGAGGACGATGCCATGGTCGGGGTGAAGTCCTCGGCCCGGCGACTGGGACCGCAGGTCCGGTCCGGCGTCCTCGGCTTCTATGTCCTGGCGATCATGTTCGCGGGCGGGGCCGGGCTGATGGCGGGTCTGGGGCCCATCTTCTGGCTGGGACTGGCTCTCTATGCCGGCCATCTGATCCGCCAGACAGTCCGGTTGCGGACCGATGATCCCGCCCTGGCGCTGACACTGTTCAAATCGAACCGGGAAGCGGGGCTGATCCTGCTGGCGGCCATTGCCCTGGGGGCCTTGGGCTAGGCCGGTGTCGACATTCAGCCCCTTTCGCATCCGGGCTTCTCTGTCACCGCCATTCCGGGGCTTGGCTCAGCCAAGAACCCGGAACCCGGGGGTCTGACGCAGGCCGCTGAAGATGCGCCTGGCGTTCGAGCGCTCCACCTGGGTTCCGGGTTCGCTCTGCGAGCGCCCCGGAATGACGGAACAGATGTGACTTTGGATTGGAGCTTGGCTCAAGTAGCGCGAAGCGTTGTAGCGCTCTAACATAGGCCCATGACCCGCATCGCCCGCGCCTTGATGATCTCCGCCGCCGCTGTCCTGGCCCTGTCGGCCTGTAATCGTGAGGCAGAGAAGGCCGAACGTCCCGCCGTGTCCGCCCCCGGCACGCCGGATGCCAAGATCACCCCGGCCGACGCCGCCGCGCCGCTGACCTTTGCCAACGCCACGCCCTATGCCTCGGTCAAACTGACCCTGCCCGAAGCGATCAAGCCCTATCCGGACCTGCATGCCCGCCTCTACGGCGAGGAGGTCAGCAAGCTGCGCCAGTTTGCGGAGGGGGCTCAGGCGGACCGAACCGAGGCGGGCGGTGACGAGGGCCTGCCCGCCTATGAGAAGACCGTCACCTTCGCGGCGGCGGGCGAAACCGGCAAGCTGTTCAGCCTCCAGCGGGTCGATTTTGACTATTCCGGCGGGGCCCACCCCAACACCCTGGCCACCGGCATCCTGTGGGACAAGGCGCTGAAGCGCCTGATCGGGGCTGGCGATCTGTTCCGCAAGGGGGCCGATCTGACGCCGCTGGACCAAGCCCTGTGCACCGCCGTCAATGCGGCCCGCCGCGTCCGTGTGCCCGATGCCCGCAGCATCAGCCTGAACGGCGGCGGAGACTTCACCTGCCCGCGCGCGGCCGATACGCCCTTTGTGCTCGCACCGGGCACGGTCGGTGGAAAGGCGGGGGGACTGGTCTTTCTGATCGGGCCCTATCAGGTCGGACCCTATGCGGAGGGATCCTATGAGATCGCCATTCCGCACGCGGTCTTCCACGCCCTGCTTGTGCCGGCCTATGCGGACGAGTTTGCGGGTCAGTTGACAAAGACCGGCGACCTCGGCGCGCGCTGACCGGCTTCAGGAGGTCCTGACCGGCGCACCCGCCAGGGTGCCCAGATGGATCAGGAACAGAAAGGCCAGGGCGGCCGACATCATCATGATGAACCGCCAGGGCATCAGCCGGGGCCCTCGCCGCAGGTCCGGCGGACGTGCCCCGCGCCAACCCGCAAACAGGGTCACCCCGACGGCAAGAACGAACAGGCTGAGCGTGACGGGCAGGGTCATGCGGCGCAGGTGGTCCCGCGCATCCGGTTTGGCAAGCGGCCAACCCTTGCCGACAGGTTAATCTTCACCGCGCGTTAACCACGTTTGGGCGACAAATCCGGCATCGCGACACGGTGTCCACAGGAACTTGGCCGGGCCGCAAGATATTGCGGTTAAGGGCGCGTTTACACGCTTGATCTGGATCAGGTAACGTCCAGCGAAAGGTCGGGAGGCGAATCAGTGAGCGCAGCCGCGCCGTGGAGCGTGAAGGGGATAGACCCCAAGGCTCGCGAGATCGCCAAGGACCTCGCCCGTCGTTCGGGCATGACGCTGGGCGACTGGCTGAATTCCATGATCCTTGAAGACGACGATGACGGGGTCATTCCCCTGCCGCGTCGCTCGCATGCCGCCGAAACCCATGAACGCCGCGGTCGCTCGCGGCGGCTGGATGACGCTTACGGCGACGATCAGGAACTGTGGCAGCGCCTGGCCGCCTCGGTGGACGCCATCGCTGGCCGGCTGGAGGCTGCCGAGCGCCGCTCGACCATCGCCATCCAGGGCGTCGATCAGGCCGTCAACGGCCTGGTGCGCCGCTTGGACGGACAGGAGAAGCAGGACTCCGTCGTGCTGCGCCGGATCGAGACCCTGTCCGACGAGCTGAAGGAGGGCCATCGCCGCCTCCGCCGCTTCGAACAGGAAACCGGTCCTGCGACGGCCGAATCCTTCGGCAAGGTCGAGACGACCCTGGGGGCCCTGGCCAGCCGCCTCTACGATATCGAAGAACGCCAGCGGGCGGGCGTGAACGAACTGCGCCAGCGGATGGACGCGGTCGAGGCCGTCGCCAAGGCTCAGCCCGCCCCCGGCCTGTCCGCCGAGGTTCTGTCCCACGTCGGCGCTCGCCTGGATTCGGCCCAGGCTCAGACGACCGAAGCCCTTCGCAGTCTGGAACGCTCCTTCGCTGGTCTGGACCAGCGGCTGCGCGCGACCGAGGGCCGGGTCGAGCCTGAGGGTGCCCGCGAGGCCGCCCGGTTCGAGAAGCTGGCAGAGACCCTGGCCCGTCAGGTCGACGCCAACCGCACCGAGATGATGCGGCGGCTGGATACGGCCGAGACCGAGGGGCGCATCGACCGGATCGAACGCGCCGTCCTGTCCATCGGCGATCAGATCAAGGCCTCCGAAAGGCGAGGTGCCCAGGCGGTCGAGGCCATGGGCCGCGAAGTCTTGCGGATCGCCCAGAACCTGAACGGCCGGATGAAGACGGTCGAGGCCGATGGCGCGACCCGGATGGCCCAGCTGTCGGGCGAACTCGCCGGCAAGATTGATCGCGAGATCGGCCGCCTGTCCCAAGGCCTGGATCAACGGTTGATATCGGCCGACGACCGCCACGCGCTGGCGATCGAGAAACTGGGCGGTGAGATCACCCGCATCTCCGACCGGCTGAGCGACCGGATTGCTCAGTCCGAGCGCAAATCGGCCCAGGCCCTCGACGAGATCGGCAAGAAATTGGCCGAAGGGTCCGAGCGCATCGAGCAGCGCTACGACCGCGCCTCGGGTGAACTGGCCGAGCGGATGCGCCTATCCGAGGAACGGACGGCCCGCCTGCTGGCCGAGGCCAAGGAAAGCCTGGAACGCCGCGCCGAAGCGGCGACGGTTCGTGACGCCCCCCTGGACGGGCCGCTGGCCGTGCCCGCTGCGCCGATCAACCCTGCGGCCGCCCCGGCCCAGGCCGACTGGCGTGCGGCTGCCTTCCCCGGCGAGTCCTTTGACGATGGCTGGTCCGACGACGGCATGGGCCTGGAGGCGCCGGTCCCGATCGAGCAGGAGCCGGCTCCCTTCCCGACGGCCTTCCCGGCCGCCGCCGCAGCCCCCCCGCCGCAGATCGTCCATCCGGCACCCGTCCCGCCCGCATTCGACCCGGCCGAGACTCCCGCCACGCCGCAGCCCTTCGGAAGCCGCACCCGGTTCGGCGGGGCGGACGTCTCCGATGCCCTGGCGGCAACCCGGCCCGACGCCTTCGACTCCCAGCCCTTCGATGCGGGGATCGACGACTATGCCGCCGAGACCGATTTCGTGGACGAGCGGACCCTTCGCGCCGCCGCCACCGCCGGACGGGCCGCTTCCTCGACGCGCCAGACGATCGACGCCGCCCGTGCGGCCATGGCCCCTGCTGCCCCCGAAGAGGCCCCGCGTTCCGGCTTCGGCCTGAAGAAGGGCGGAAAGTCCAAGCTGCAGGAACGGCTGGACCGCCAGGCCCGCAAGGAAGGCTCCACTGTCCGCAAGGCGCTGGGTGCCTCGGCGGTCGCCGCCGTCCTCACCAGCGGGGCCTATGCCTATGCGGAGCTTACCGGCCAGAGCCTGCCCTTCCCCGGCCTTGATGAGCCCGCGCCCGGTTCCGCCCAACCGACGCCGATCGCCGCCCTGGCCATCGCCCCGGCAGAGGCCGTGCCCGCCGGCGAAGCCGAAGGCCTGTTCATCCAGGCGCTGGAACAGCTGGACGCCGGAAACACGGCCGGTCTCGCTGATCTGGAGCGTGCCGCCGAACTGGGCCATGTTCCGGCTCAGCTGCATCTGGCGGGTCTGTATCAGACCGGCGACAGCGGCGTGCCGACCGATGCCGTGGCCAGCCGCCGCTGGGCGCGCCGCGCTGCCGAGAGCGGCGACGCCAAGGGCATGCACGCCTATGGCATGTATCTGTTCGACGGTGTCGGCGGTCCGCGCAATCGCGCCGAGGCCATGACCTGGCTGCTGAAGGCGGCGAACCTGGGCCTGATCGACAGTCAGTACAATGTCGCCCGCCTCTATGAGAACGGCGACGAGGGCATTCCGATCAACCGGACCGACGCCCTGCGCTGGTATCTGATCGCGGCCCGGTCCGGCGATCCCGATGCCCAGGAGGCCGTGACCCGGCTGACGCCCCAGACGCCCGCCGCGGCCCAACGATCGGCCCGCGCCGCCGCCGAAGCCTTTACGGTCGAGCCCCTGGCCTGACCTGATCAAAGATCCCATCGCGTGCAAGGCATGGTTCCGGGCGCGTAATCGGGCTAGACCCCTCGGGTGCCCTCCGGCGCCTTGACTTTGTATCCAGCCAGGGCTGCGTCCTTTGGATCTCTATCTGCCGATCGCCGAGGTTTCGGTGAACTGGCCGTCCCTGGTTCTGCTGGGTGCGGTGGTAGGCTTCGTGTCCGGCCTGTTCGGGATCGGCGGCGGCTTTCTGATGGCCCCCATCCTGGTCTTCATGGGTATTCCGCCGACCGTGGCCGTGGCCAGCCAGGCCAGCCACGTCGTCGCCTCGTCCACCTCCGGCGTGATCAGCTATTCCGGCCAGGGCGGGGTGGACTTCCGCCTGGGCGGCATCATGGCCCTGGGCGGGGCGGTCGGTGCCCTGGCGGGGGTGGAGCTGTTCCGATATCTGCGCCTGCTGGGTCAGGCCGATCTGGTGGTGGCGGTCTCCTATCTCGTGTTTCTGGGTGCCATCGGCACTCTGATGCTGAAGGAAAGCCTGACCGCCATCCTGCATCGCAAACAGGGCCGTCCCGCGCCGCGCCGCGACCGCCGCCGGCCGCTGTGGCTGTACGGCCTGCCGTTCAAGATGCGGTTTCCGCGCTCTGGTCTCTATATCAGCGTCATTCCCCCCCTGGCGCTCGGGGCTTTCGTCGGGGTGCTGTCGGCCATCATGGGCGTGGGCGGCGGCTTCATCCTGATCCCGGCCATGCTCTACATCCTGCGGATGAAGGCCGGGGCCGTGGTCGGGACCAGCCTGTTCCAGATCATCATCACCACCGCCATCACCACCGTACTTCAGGCCGGCCGGAACCAGACGGTCGACGTCGTCCTGTCGACCCTCCTGCTGGTCGGAGGCGTGGTCGGTGCCCAGTATGGCGCGCGGCTATCGGGCCGGTTCCGCGCCGAGGAAATGCGCGCAGCCCTGGGGATGATCGTGCTGCTGGTCGGCATCCAGATGGGGCTGGAGCTGTTCGTGCGGCCCTCCGATCCATTCGAGGTCGCACCCGGGATCGCGAACGGATGATGCAGGCCCTTCCTCCGCCGCCCCCGGCTGTCAGCGCCCCGCCACCCGAGCGCTCGGTCGGAACCCAGGACGAGGTCCGCGTCGCCGCCGCCCTGACCGATGCGAGGGTCCGGGTCGATTCCAGCTTCAGCGGCGCCTCGATCGTCCTGTACGGGGCAGTGTTCAACCCGGGCGACACCCCGGCGGACGTAGTCGTGGTGGTGCGCGGCCCCGAGGCCCCCGTCCGCCTGGTCCAGAAGACCCGCACCTTCGGCATTTGGTTGAACAGCCGCCCGGTCCTTTTCGAGGGCGCGCCCGGCTTCTACATGACCGCCTCGACACGGCCCCTGTCGGACATCGCCAACTTCGGCGAGCTGCGCCGCCTGGGCGTTGGGGTCGATCACCTGCGGATCGCCGCGCCGGAAGAACGGCGCACCGTCACCCGCTACGGCGTGCGCGATGTCGTAGTCAGCCGCCTGGGCGAGGACTATCTGGACTGGCGCCGGGCCGTGATCCGTCTGAAGGAGGCGACCGCCCTTTACGACACCGATCCGGACGGGGTCTCCTTCGTTGACCGCGGCCTGTTCCGGGCCGAGATCGAACTGCCGGCCGTGGCCCCGACGGGTCAGTATTTCGCCGAGGTCTGGCTGTTTCAGGAAGGGCAGCCGGTCTCGGTTTCCAACCTGACGCTGACGGTCGAAAAAGTCGGCATAGAACGCGACATCTATGAGTTCGCCCACCGCCGCCCCTGGACCTATGGCGTGCTCTGCGTCCTTCTGGCCGGGCTGATGGGCTATGTTGGTTCGCGGGTGTTCCGCCGCAGCTAGGCCGTCTAGAGGAAGGCCATGCTTCGTCTCGCCACCTGGAACATCAACTCTGTCCGCCTGCGCATCGATCAGGTTGCCCGTTTCGTGGAACAGGCCCGGATCGACGTCCTGCTGTTGCAGGAGATCAAATGCCTGGAGGACCAGTTTCCCCGCGCCGCCTTCCAGGCCATGGGCCTGCCCCATCTGAAGATCGGGGGTCAGAAAGGGTGGCACGGCGTGGCCATCGCCAGCCGCCAGCCGTTCACCGAAGCCCCCGTGCTGGAGGTCTGCCGCGAGCGCCACGCCCGCTGCGTCGGGGTGATGGTCGAAGGGATCGAGATCCAGAACTTCTATATTCCAGCGGGCGGGGACCTGCCCGACCGGGCGCTGAACGCCAAATTCGATCACAAGATGGACTTCTATGAGCGGCTGACCGCAGAGGTCGCGCGCCGGGATCGGTCGGCTCCCCTGCTGCTGGCCGGAGACTTCAATATCGCGCCCGGCGAAAACGACGTCTGGAACCACCGGTATATGTCCAAGGTGGTCAGCCACACGCCGATCGAGGTCGAGACCCTGACCCGGCTACAGGCGACCGGCGGCTTTGCCGATGTGGTCCGCGACGCCCACCCCGATCCTCAGAAACTGGCCAGCTGGTGGAGCTATCGCGCCCAGGACTTCCGCAAATCCAACCGGGGTCTGCGGCTGGACCATATCTGGACGTCGCCGGGCCTGACCCCCGCCGTTATCCCGCACAGCGCGACCATTCACGACATGGTCCGCGAATGGACCCAGCCCAGTGATCACTGCCCGATCACGGTCGACCTGGATCTCTAGCTCAGAACGGGAAGAAGATCGGGATCGCCACCATGGCCGCCACCCAGGTCACCAGGTTCAGCGGCACACCCACCCGCACGAAATCCATGTAGCTGTAGTTGCCCATCTGAAAGACCAGCACATTGGTCTGATAGCCGAAGGGCGTGGCAAAGGCCGCCGAGGCCGCCATCATCACTCCGACCAGGAAGGGGCGCGGATCGACCCCGAAACTCTCGGCGATGGCCACGGCAATGGGCGTGATCAGGACCGCCACCGTCGCATTGGACAGCAGCTCGGTCGCGAACAGGGTCACCCCATAAAGGACGAACAAAGCCCCCAGCGGGCCCAGGGGCCGGATGATGTCGATCAGCCGCTCGGCCCCGGTGGCCGCCAGGCCCGTCACCTCGATGGCCGTGCCGATGACGACCATGCCGGCGATCAGCAGCAGGATCTCTGGCCTCAGACCGGCATAGGCCTCTTCCGGCGTGATGACTTTCAGCAGGATCAGCGCCACGGCCCCGGCAAAGGCCGAGGCCGCGATCGGGGCCAGACCCAGGCCCGCCGCCGCGATGACGGCCAGGAAGATGGTCAGGGCAATCAGGGCGCGGCGCAGGTCGAACGGCCGGTCTGCGGCCCCGAACAGCGCCACGTCCCCCAGGTGCGCATCGCCCGATCCGTCCTCATGGGTGCGGGCCTCGCCCAGCCGGGGCAGACGGAAGGGCAGGCGCAGCCGCTTGCGCGCCAGCCGCCGGGCTTCGGCCTCCGCCTCGGCCTTGCGACGATCTTCTTCCAGCTGGGCCAGACGGGCCGCCTCGGCCTCGTCCTGGGCGACGGAGCGACCCAGCTGCCGTGCTCCCACGAAATAAAGCCAGGCCGCGCCCGCAAACGCGATCACCAGCCCGACGGGGGTAATCTCGAACAGGCCGAAGACCGGCTGGCCCGCATTGCGCGCCATGTCGTTGACCAGAAGATTGGTCGAGGTGCCGATCAGGGTCAGCAGCCCGCCCAGAACAGTGACGTGGCTGAGCGGCATCAGGAACCGCTTCGGCGACAGCTTCAAAGAGGTTGCGACGTCGCGGATGACTGGCGCAGCCAGCACCACCACGGGGGTATTGTTCAGGAATCCACCGACCGACCCGCAAAGGCCGATCACGATCCAGATTCCCCGGGCGCCGATTCGCGCCGCCAGCGCCGTTGCCTGACGAATGATCAGGCCCAGCAGGCCGGACAGTTCAATGGCATAGGCAATCACGAACAGACCGGCCAGGGCGATGACTGCGGGGCTGGCAAAGGCGCCCTGCACCTCGACCGGTCTCACAACCCCCATCAGCAGCAGGGCCGCCGCGCCGCTGAGGGCGACGACATCGGCCCTGACCCGGCCGTGGACCAGCACCCCGACCACCGTCACCAGAACCGCCAGGGCAGCAATCTGTTCGAAACTCATTGGCCCTGAAAACCCTGCCTGTCCTCTGAGGTCAACCATTGAGGCCATGGAGGTCGCCAGTCCAGTCCGCCGATGCTAGGCTAGGTCCATGGTTGACCGGAACGTGAACGCCCGACCCGCCTTCGTTGCCTTGGCCCTTGGTGCGATCTTGGCCCTGAACGCCTGCGATCGTCCCGCCGAGAAGGCGCAGAACGTCCCTCCGCCTGCCCCGCAGGTCGTCCCGGCCCCACTTCCGACCCTCACGGCACCCACGCTGGGCCGCCTCGATTTCATCCAGGCCAAGGCCCGCGCCGCCGATCGCCAGTCCGCCGGCCTGACGACCCCGGCCGGGCCCGATGCCCTTGTTGGACGCAGTTTCTCGATCGTCCTGCCGTTCGGCTGTTCCGGGCCCCTACCCGCCGAGGCCCCGGCCAGTGGACGCCCGGGCCGGCCCGAGGCCCGCTGGGCCGCTGACGGCCGCGCGATCACCCTCAGCCTGACCGCTGCGGACTGGGTAGCCGCTTCTCCGGTTGGGGACATGCCCGAGGCGTGGGAAGCGATCGACGGCGTCTGGATCGAGCGGCCCTGGATCACGCAGGACTCCTGCCCGGTCCGGTCTGAGCCGGTGGCGGGCCCAGCCTCGCTGCCCGAGCCGCCCTCTGTCGGGCTGGCAGTGGTTTTCGGCGCCGAGGATTCGCGGCTGGGCCGGCGGAACGGCCGACCCTATCTGCACACGGTCCGGGCGGAAGGAGAGGCCATTCTGATCCCGCCGCCTGCCGGATGGCGTGTGCGACTGGAAGGGCGTGTCGTCGGCTATCCGGACGGCCAGGCCTTTCACTGTCGTTCGGGCGGGATCGACACGCGGCCGGTCTGTGTCGCCGCGGTCCAGTTGGACCGCGTCGCCTTCGAGGACGCCGCAGGGGTCATCCTCAGCGAGTGGCGACCGGGCTAGCGGCGCCTACGGCTGAAGCCTGTAGCCGCCTGCGTCGGTGACCAGGATCCGCGCCGCACCGGGCTCGGGCTCGATCTTCTGGCGCAGGCGATAGATGTGGGTTTCCAGGGTGTGGGTCGTGACCCCGGCGTTATAGCCCCAGACCTCTGCCAGCAGCTCCTCGCGCGACACGGCCTTGGCCCCGGCGCGATAGAGGTATTTCAGGATGTTGGTCTCTTTCTCGGTCAGCCGGATCTTCTTGGCCTTGTCGTCCATCAGCATCTTGGAGGCCGGGCGAAACTCATAGGGACCGATGCGGAAGACCGCGTCCTCGGACTGTTCGTGGCTGCGCAGATGCGCCCGGATGCGGGCCAGCAGCACGGCGAAGCGGAAGGGCTTGGTGATATAGTCGTTGGCCCCCGCATCCAGTCCCAGGATGGTGTCAGAATCCCCGTCCTGAGCGGTCAGCATGATGATCGGCGTCGAGACCCCGGCCTTGCGCATCAGGCGGCAGGCCTCGCGCCCGTCCATGTCGGGCAGGTCGACGTCCAGCAGGATCAGGTCAGCCCGGCTCTCGCGGCCCAGACGCACGCCGTCGGTGGCATTGGAGGCCTGAATCTGGCGAAACTCTTCGTGCAGGGCCAGTTGCTCCCCCAGCGCCTCGCGCAGGTCGTCGTCGTCGTCGATGATCAATATGGTCTTGGGCGTGGGCATGAGCAGACAATGGCGAGGCTTTGTGTCCACGCCAAGGGTCAGCGTGGCATTTCAGGGTCGAACCTGACCGCAGAATCGCCTTCAGGCCGGTTTTCGTTCCCCGAAAAGGGCCGTGCCCAGCCGCACATGGGTCGCCCCATGGCAAATAGCCGCTTCGAAATCGCCGCTCATCCCCATCGACAGCACGCTGAGGCCGTTGCTCGCCGCGATCGACGCCAGAAGCTGGAAATGGGTCGCGGGGTCCTGATCGGCCGGCGGAATGCACATCAGCCCCTCCACGATCAGCCCGTGGCGATCACGCGCCGACGCGATCAGGGCATCGGCCTGGTCCGGCAGAACGCCTGCCTTCTGGGGCTCGGCCCCGGTATTCACCTGGATCAGGACCCGCGGAATGCGACCCTGGTGCCGACCCGCCTCGGCCAGGGCGGCGGCCAGTTTTTCGCGATCCAGGGTCTCGATCACGTCGAACAGGGCCACGGCCTGGTCCGCCTTGTTCGACTGCAGCGCGCCGATCAGCCGCAGCTCCAGCCCGCTCCGGTCGCGCTCCTGCCATCGCGCCTGCGCCTCCTGCACCCGGTTCTCGCCGAACACCCTCAGCCCGGCCGCCAGGGCCGCATTGATCGCCTCGGGGGGCTGGGTCTTGGATACGGCGGTCAGCACAACCTTGGCGCGGTCCCGGCCGCAAGCCTGACAGGCAGCGGTGATGCGAGCGTCGATCGCGGCCAGCCGATCAACCATGGACGCGGTCGCAGGGACGGGGGATGAAGAGGTCATGACGATGTCTCCCGACGCCGACCGCCTTTGGCGGACCGCCCAGGCTCTAAACCGCGCCGCTGCGGCTGTCAGCCCGCCCGCCGGTCGCCTGCCGCCGCTGCTGTTCCTGACCGATCCGCAGCGCACGCCCGAGCCCTGGATCACGGCCGCTGCCCTGCCGCCCGGTGCCGGGATCGTCTATCGCCACTTCGGCGCTGGGGATCGCCAGGCGGTTGCCGAGCGTCTGCGGCGTGTGACGACGGCCTCCGGTGTGCGACTGCTGATCGGTCAGGATGCCCGCCTGGCCGAGGCGGTGGCCGCCGACGGAGTCCATCTGCCGGAACGCGATCTGGGTCTGGCCGCCCTGCTGCGCGTGACCCGTCCCGACTGGCTGCTGACCGGGGCCGTGCATGGGCGGGACGGGCTGTCCGGGGCCCAAGGGCTGGATGCCCTGATCCTGTCGCCTGTGTTTCAGGCCGGTGGATTGTCCGCCGACAAGGCCCCGCTGACGGTGGAAGGCTTTGCCGATGGGGTCGGTGCCGCTCGCCTGCCGGTCTATGCCCTGGGCGGGATCGACGCCGACAATGCCGAGGCCTTGATCGGCAGCGGGGCCTGCGGGATCGTCGGGGTGGACGGGGTCCGGCGCGCCTTCGGCTGAAGCTGGCGAGAACTGCGACCGCGCCGCCTCTGGACGCCGGGCGGCGACGGCGCGACAAGCGGGCATGATCGCGAGCGCTTCTCCCTCCTATGACGTCATCATCGTCGGTGCCGGCCTGACGGGCGGGGCCCTGGCCCTGGCGGCGGCCCAGGGCGGGCTCAGGGTCGTGTTGATCGACCCCCAGCCGTTCGACGTCCAGCTGGCCCCGACGTTCGACGGCCGTTCGACGGCCATCGCCTTTTCCACCTTCCGGATGCTGGATGCCCTGGGCCTGGGCGAGGCCCTGCGGCCCCATGCCTGCCGGATGGACCGGATCCTGGTCACCGATGGGCGCAGGCCCGGTGCCGCGACCCCGCCCCCTCATTCCGCCTGGCTGAGGTTCGATGCCGATGAAATCGGCGAACGCACGGGCGGAGAGCCGCTGGGCTATATGGTCGAGAACCGCCGTATCCGCGTGGCCTTGGCTCAGAAGCTGTCGGAGGTCGGCATAGAGATTCGCGCACCGGCCACTGCGGTCGATGTCGCCGTCGGTGCCGGCCGCGCGACGGTCACCCTGTCCGATGGCACACAGCTGACAGCCCCGCTGGTCGTGGGAGCCGAGGGTCGGGGGTCACGGGTGCGCGCCGCCGCCGGGATCGAAACCCTGGGCTGGTCCTATGGCCAGAGCGGCGTGGTCGCCACCGTCGGCCTGGGTCGCGACCACGGCAATGTGGCGCACGAACATTTCCTGCCGGGCGGGCCGTTCGCCATCCTGCCTCTGACCGAACAGCGTGCCAGCCTGGTCTGGACCGAGACCACCCGCCGGGGCGAAGCGCTGCGCGACGCCTCGGACGCGGCCTTTCACGCCCATCTGATGCGGCGGTTCGGCGACTTCCTCGAGGATGTCACGGTTCAAGGACCCCGCTTCGTCTATCCGCTGTCACTCAGCCTGGCAGAGCGGATGACCGCCCCGCGCATCGCCCTGATCGGCGATGCGGCCCATGCCGTCCATCCGGTCGCTGGCCAGGGACTGAACATGGGCCTGAAGGATGTCGCCGCCCTGACAGAGGTCCTGACCGATGCCGTTCGCCTGGGCGAAGACATCGGATCGGAGATCGTTCTGGATCGCTATGCCCGGTGGCGCCGGTTCGACAATACGGTGCTGGCGGCGGGCTTCGACGGTTTCGTCCGGCTGTTCTCCAGCGATATCCCACCTGTGAGACTGGCTCGCGATCTGGGCATGGCGGTGGTCAATCGCGTGCCGGCCCTTCGCCGCGCCTTCATGCAGGAGGCAGGCGGTGCCAGCGGCGACCTGCCGAGGTTGCTCAGAGGCGAGGCCCTATAACCGTCTCCTCCCCAGCGCTGCGGGACAGGAGGCGACAGGGGCTCAATCCAGCGTCCGCGCCTCTTCGGGCAGCATGATCGGAACGCCCTCGCGAATGGGGTAGGCCAGCTTGGCCCCCTTGGACACCAGCTCACCGGTCTTGCGGTCCAGCGTCAGCTTGCCGCGCGTGACCGGGCAGACCAGCACCTCCAACAGGCGCGGATCGACCGAAACGGGGGTGTTGAAGGTGTCGCTCAAGTCAGGTGTCCAGACGCGAAAGGGTAAACGGGGTCGGCGAGCCTGGGGCGGGCCAGAACATGGCATCGACACCGTCCCGCGCTCACATCCTGGCTCACTAGCACTGTTAGCCGCCTACTGCATCGATGGCGGCGTGTCGCCATCGCCGCGCTCGGCAGCGTCGATGCGCAGCAGGGCGGTCAGCGCCTCGGCCCGGTCGGTCAGGGTCCGGGCTTCCAGCAGCGCCTGTTTCTCTGCCGGATCGAAAGGCAGGGCCATCGACAGGCTGTTGATCAGGGCCTCGGACGGTGCGCTGCGAGCGGTGTCCCAGTCGATCTCCAGCCCCCGGCTCTCCAGATAGACCCTCAACGCCTCCATGAAGCCTTCCCGCTCGAACGGCGCATCGGCTTGCGGTGTCGTGAGGTCCAGCTCGAAGGGCGCAAAGTCGGCCCGCGCCTGGCGATAGGGCGAGGGTCCGGGCATCTCTGCTGCCAGCCGGAACCGGCAAACCCCGGTCAGGGTGATCAGATACCGCCCGTCGGACGTCTCGGCGAAGCTGGTGATCCGCCCGGCACATCCCACCGGCGACAGCGTCGGCTGGGTCGGGTCGCCACCGGTCGACTGGACCATGCCGATGATGCGGTCACCCGCCATCGCATCGTCGATCATGTTCAGATAGCGCGGCTCGAAGATGTTCAGCGGCAGCTGGCCCCGGGGCAGGATAATGGCCCCGGGCAGGGGAAAGACCGGAATGACCTGCGGAAGGTCGGCCGCCTTCACATATCCCTGGGCCATGGCGTGATCCTCAGGCGAACAGGATGGAGGACAGGCGGCGGCGCCCGTCACGGGCAATTTCCGATGTGCCGCCGGCCGCCTCGAAAACGGTCAGCAACTGTTTGCGCGCGGCCTGATCGTTCCACTCCCGGTCTGCCGCCACGATCTTCAGCAGGCTGTCGACAGCCCCCTTCAGATCGCCCGAGGCGGCCTGGGCCAGGGACAGGTCGTAGCGGGCCTGATGGTCCGACGGGTCGGCCGCGACGCGGGCGGACAGCTCGTCCGTCGGACCGGCCGGTGCCGTCGCCGACAGGGCCAGCTGGGCCCGCACGCTGACCACCGAAGGCTCGGTCGAGCCGGGCGGGGCCATGGCGATGGTCTGGCGCGCCTGATCGGCATCGCCGCCCGCCAGATAGACCCGCGCCATGCCGGCGATGGCCTTCTGGTTGTCGGGTTCGATCGACAGGATATGGGCAAAGGCTTGGGCGGCACCGCCGAAGTCGCTCAGTCCCAGCGATTCCTCACCCAGTTGCAGCAGTTGTTCGACGTCGGAATTGACGCCCGCGCCGCCAGTCAGCTTTTCGATGAAGGCCTTGATCTGGCTTTCGGGCACTGCGCCCTGGAACCCGTCGACCGGCTGGCCGTCGACGAAGGCATAGACGGTGGGGATGGACTGCACCCGCAACTGGCCCGCATAGGCCGGGTTCTTGTCGACATCGATCTTGACCAGTTTGACCGCGCCGCCCGCAGCCCGCACCGCCTTCTCCAGCGCCGGGGTCAGCTGACGACAGGGGCCGCACCAGGTGGCCCAGAAATCGACGATGACCGGCTGGGTCTTGGAGGCCTCGACCACATCGGCCATGAATCCGGCGTCGGACCCGTCCTTGATCAGGTCGGCGGGCGGGGCAAGGTTGGGATCGGCAAAGGTCATGGGCGGTCCATCAAGACAGGAAGGGCAGGAAACGCGACAGTCGTCAGATGGTCGCGCCAGGCCGAAGACTCAAGCGCCCATGAAGTCGACCACCTGCGGTTCGCGGTCGATCAGGCCAAGGAACCGGCGGAAATCGGCCTGGGCCAGGGCCGTGGTGGCGGTATTGGTCAGGGGATGGAAGTTGACGATGTCCGCCGCCCATAGCCGGGCATCCAGTACGAACCGGACCCGGCGCTCCGTATCATTGATCAGTCCCAGTGCTGTGACAGAGCCCGGCCGCACCCCCAGGGTCTCGAGCATCAGGCCCTCATTGCCGAACGACAGCCGGTCCGAACCCATCAGGGCGGGGGCCCGCTTCAGATCGATCACCGTGTCCTGGGCCGCCGAGATCAGCCAAAGCTGAGCCTTCTTGTCCTTCAAAAACAGGTTCTTGGTGTGCAGGCCGGGCAGGGCCGCCTTCAGCTCCAGCCCTTCCTCGACCCGGAATACCGCCGGGTGGTCGTGGGTCGTGTGCGCGATGCCGTGCTCGGCCATCCAGGCCAGCAGGCTGTCGCGGTCGTGTGACGGAGGCGTCAGGGACGGCGTCGTCGGGGAAGGGGCGGCTTGAGCGGACATGGGCGACCGGGCTAGGGGTAGGACCTGTCGATAGACGATAGGAGCAGGGCGTTGGAACTGGAATGCTATCCTATGACGGCGACGCCACCGGACATGGTGCCGGGCCGCCAGTCGCGAAACTGGATGGACGCCTTCGCCAGCCGGCATCCCTATCGCTGCCTGCCGCTCAGCATGGCCAACACCACCGGCTGGGAGATCCTGTGCCCGGTCGGTTTTTCGGCCGAATGGAACGGCGGCCCGCGCCAGGAAGACATCGTCATCAAGGCCGACCGTCCGACGCCGGACCTGCACCATCTGGTGACGTCGCATTTCTCACGCGGCGTTCTGACCATGCATCCGCAGTATCTGTTCCGCACACCGCCGGGCTGGTCGATGATGTGTTCGGGGTCGCCCAATCATGTGAAGGATGGAATTCAGCCTCTGGTCGGGCTGATCGAGACCGACTGGCTGCCCTTCCCGTTCACCATGAACTGGATCTTCACCCGGCCCGGCCGCATCACCTTTGAACGGGGCGAGCCGTTCTGCTTCATCACCCTGGTCGAGGCCAAGAAGATGGAGGCCTTCCAGCCCGTGGTCCGTTCGCTGGAGTCCAACCCCGGCATGAAGGGTCAGTTCGAGGCCTGGAACCGTCAGCGGACCGATTTCAACAACCGGCTTGCCTCCGGCGATCCCGAGGCGGCCAAGGAGGCGTGGCAGCGCTTCTACTTCAAGGGCGAACTGCCCGAAGACATGGGCACGGCCCCCGCAACCCACGCCAACCGACGCCGGATGAAGAACATCCGGATCGGCTGACGCAGAGTCTGGGCCTACCGCGCGTCGCGCTCCTTGAAGCCGAACAACGCTCTCGCGCCCAAGTAGGCCGAAGGCCGGTAGCGCCCTTAGTAAGCCGCCCGCGTCACGCGCGGACCCAGGTTCTGGATCACTTCGCGGGCATCGAAGGCGTTGGGATCGCCCGCCGGCTTGGGTCCGCGACCCATCAGGATTTCCGACGAGGCCTCGAACCGGTCGATCTCGCGGACATCCACGTCCGGACCCCAGAAGGCGTTGCGGCTGGACCAGGCTCCGCGGCGATAGAAGCTCCAGTAGGGGCTCCAATAGGGGCGGTACCGGTCGTAGTAGAAGGGATCGGGCGACACCGAGTAGCGCACGTCCCGGTCGGTCGCCCGGTCGACGGTGGCGAACCAGTCATAACCGTTCTCGACGGTCAGTTCGGCGGCCCGCAGCAGCAGGCCCATCTCGACCTGCTCGCGCGAAGTGACGGAATTGCCCGCGAAGCTTACGCGGAACCGGTCGGCGTCGACGCGCTGTTCGGCATAGCCGCCGCGCTGTCCGTTCACCCCGGCGGGCTGATAGGGCGTGGCGGTCGCACAGGCCGCAAGGGTCAGCGCCGCCGCTGCAACGATTGCGGATTTCGTGAAGACGGTCGTCATGTGAGAAATCTCCAAAGCTTGATGAAGCGCTTCGTCGGGTGAACGGGACATGAATGGCGCAGTTCCATTCCGAGATAAGCCCTTACAATCGTGTGACAATCAGAACCGAGGCCAGCAGCAGCATCGAACCGACCACGATCCCGAATCCGCGTTTGAATTCAGGCCTCGTCATACGCCTGGCCAAGGCGGCACCGCCCAGACCGTATCCGCTCATCGACAGAACATCCATGCCGATGGTCGCCAGGGCAAACAGGGCCAGCTGCGGGGCGACGGGCCGGCTGACATCGATGAAGGGCGGCAGGACGGCGGTGAAGAACAGCACCGCCTTGGGATTGGCGATCTGCACCATGAAACCATCGACCAGGGCCGACCGCTGGGCCGGCGGCGGTGCCGGCACCGCCGGATCGGGATCGGCCGCGGTGGCAAAGGCCCCTCGGAACGCCTTGATGCCCAGCCAGGCGACATAGAGGGCCCCGCCGATGGCGATGACGCGAAACGCCTCTGGAAAGGCCAGGACCAGCGCCCCCAGACCCAGGGCCGCCGCGCCGAACCAGACCAGGGTGGCGGCATTCATGCCCACCACCCCCGCCAGGGCAGCCCTGCGCCCTCGCGACAGGCCGGTGGCCACGGCGAACAGATTGGCTGGCCCCGGCGTCAGGGCCATGACGATCATGACGCCCAGAAAGGCGAGATAGCGATGCGGGTCGACGGGCCAGTCCATGCCCGCCCATCGGACAGGCGCAGGCCCGCGTCAACCGCCAGGCCCGGCGATCAGTCGTCCCGGGCGGCGGCCTCGACAGCCGCGACGGCTTCTGCCGCAGCGGCCTCGGCGGCGGCTTCATCCATGGCATCGGAGGCCTGGCCCAGAGCATAGTCGGCCATCAGCCCATAGGTGGCCATGTGCTCGGGGTCCTGCGACGCCCAGGCGCCGTTCTGGGCCATCCCCATGGCGGCCCCGACGGAAGGGTCGGCCAGGGCCTCGGCCACCAGGGCGTCGACGTTGATCTCGGCCAGGGCTTCAGAGGCGATCTGGGGGCTCAGGGCGCTGGCGGCGGAGGTGAAGGCCAGTACGTCGGGCTCATATTCGGCCCACAGCGCCATGATGGCGGCCTCGCGCTGGTCTTCGCTCAGGCTCTCATCTTCGGCAATGGCTTCAGCGCGGGCGCCGAACTCCTCCATCCGCGCTTCAAACGCAGCCCCGGCCGCCTCCAGCGCCGCCTCGGCCGAGGCGGGATCAGCAGGGGCAGGCACCGACGACGCAGGCGTCTGGGCCAGGGCCGCAGACAGCGGCAGAAGGGCGAGGGCGGCGGCAAGGGAGAGGGCGCGGATCATGGCGAGGGGTCCTTCAAGGTCGCCTTGAAGGTCCGTCGAACGCCGTCCGATCTCAAGTGAAATCGCGGTAAGGCGGGGAGCCGCAGGTCCCCGCCTTACCGGGTCGTCTTATTGCGCGGCGGGCTGTTCGCTGAGGAAGCCGGCGCGGATCTGGGCCGGGATGGTGCGGATCGCATTGCCCAGCTCGGGCAGGGCGGCCAGCATTTCCGCCTTGCGGGCCGGATCGGTTTCCTTGTCGGCCTCGCCCTGGACGAACGCTTCCAGCTTGGCGGCGAAGGCGTCGAACTCGGGCTGATAGCGGACCAGAATCGCATCCACGTCGGCGGTCGCCTTGGCCTGGTCGCCATTGGCGGCCTCGACGGCGGCGACCAGCTCGGCCTGCATGGTCTCCATCCGGGCCTGGAACGCCTCGGCCTCGGCCTCGATCGCGGCCTCTTCAGGCGACTGGGGGGCAGGCGCGGCCTGGACAGGAGACGGCGGCGGGGTCTGGGCGAGCGCCGGAGCGGCCACGAAGGCGGCGGCCAGGGCGAGGGGGGCGAGGATACGCATCTATAGAACTCCGGGAGGGTTGGACGGGCAGTTTCCTTCGCCTTTGAGGCCGGAAAAAGCCCGCCGTCCTCAGGACCTCATTCGCCGGTCCGCGCGTCCCGCCGCGCCAGCACCCGCAGGCGCAGGGCATTCAGCTTGATGAAGCCCGCCGCATCGTTGTGGTCATAGGCCTGAACGCCTTCTTCAAAGGTCACCAGGTCCTGGTCGTACAGGCTGTTGGGGCTCTCGCGGCCGATGATGGTGACATTGCCCTTGTAGAGCTTGACCCGGACGGTACCCGACACCTTGCGCTGGCTGTGATCGATGGCCGCCTGCAGCATCTCGCGCTCGGGTGCGAACCAGAAGCCGTTGTAGATCATCTGGGCGTATTTGACCGCCAGCTCGTCCTTCAGGTGCATGGCACCGCGATCCAGGGTGATGGACTCGATGCCCCGGTGCGCCGCCAGCAGGATGGTGCCGCCCGGCGTCTCATAGACCCCCCGCGACTTCATCCCGACATAGCGGTTCTCGACCAGGTCCAGACGACCGACGCCGTTGTCGTGACCCAGTTCGTTCAGCTTGGTCAGGATCGTGGCCGGGCTCATCGCCACACCATCGATGGCGACGGCATCGCCCTGTTCGAACGACAGGGTGAAGATATGCGGCCGGTCCGGCGCAGCCTCGGGGCTGATGGTGCGCTGGTGCACGAATTCGGGGGCCTCGACCGCCGGATCCTCCAGAACCTTGCCCTCGCTGGAGGAGTGCAACAGGTTGGCGTCGACGCTGAACGGGGCCTCGCCGCGCTTGTCCTTGGCGATCGGAATCTGGTTCTTCTCGGCGAATTCCAGCAGGGCCTCGCGGCTGCGGTATTCCCATTCACGCCAGGGGGCGATGACGTGGATGTCGGGGTTCAGGGCGTAATAGCCCAGCTCGAACCGCACCTGGTCATTGCCCTTGCCGGTCGCGCCGTGACAGACGGCGTCGGCCCCGACCATGCGGGCGATCTCGATCTGGCGCTTGGCGATCAGCGGCCGGGCGATGGAGGTGCCCAGCAGATACTGGCCTTCATACAGGGCATTGGCGCGGAACATCGGGAAGACGAAGTCGCGCACGAACTCCTCGCGCAGGTCGTCGATAAAGATGTTTTCCGGCTTGATGCCCAGCTTCAGCGCCTTTTCCCGCGCCGGACCCAGTTCCTCGCCCTGACCCAGGTCGGCGGTGAAGGTCACCACCTCAGCCTGATATTCGGTCTGCAGCCATTTCAGGATGATGGAGGTATCCAGCCCGCCGGAATAGGCGAGGACGACCTTCTTCACGGGCTTGTCGGCGGGGCGGGACATGGCGGCATCCTGTCTTGGAAAGCGCGGGCGGGAACACGCGGGGAGGCTTGTGCGCCGCGCTTAAACGTCCTGACGGCCCGCGATGCAAGGGCGCGATTGCGGCGATCAGCCGGACGACGGACGACGCAAGCGAAACCAGGTCACAGACTTGCGGATCAGTCGGACACCCGTACGCACGAGAAGGAAGCTGATATACGACAGTCCGGCGACCTGTGCCGTATCCGCGACCATGTCGCTGCCCCGCTCGAACGTCCAGACGCCCCACTGGGCAATGACCTGCCAGACCGCGAGCACGGGAAACGCCATCCCGATGGTGAGAATCATCACGCCATTCAGAATTCCGGCGGTCGCGTCTTCCGCTGTCTCGGGCACATCGACCATGGATCGAGACTAGGTCGGGACAAGACGCCGGGCAAGCGTCAGCCCCACGGCCCCTTGGGCAGCGCCGCGGTCGTCGGCACGCTTGTCGTTCCTGCGGTAAAAACGGCCTTTGCGGGCCGCTGAGCCCGGCCCAGGCTGACGCCCAGGGCCATCAGCGCCTTGACGCGATTGGCGGTGGCCGGGTGGGTCGAGAACAGGCTGTCCGCCCCCTTGCCTGCCAGAGGGTTGATGATGAACAGCTGGCCTGACGCCGGATTGCGCTCGGCGACCGGATTGTGGATGCGCCGGGCATGGGCGTCGATCTTCTGCAGAGCAGACGCCAGGGCGTTCGGATCGCCAGCGATCTCGGCCCCCACGCGGTCGGCCTCATATTCCCGCGACCGGCTGATCGCCATCTGCACCAGGGCGGCGGCCATCGGGGCCAGGATCATCAGGGCCAGGGTCCCCAGAATGCCGCCGGGCCGATCCCGGTCGCCGCCGAAGAACAGGGCGAAATTGGCCAGGGCCGAAATGGCCCCCGCCACCGTCGCCGTGACCGTCATGGTCAGGGTGTCGCGGTTCTTCACATGGGCCAGTTCGTGCGCCATCACGCCGCGAATCTCGTCGCGGGTCAGCATGTCCAGCAGGCCCGTCGTGGCACAGACGGCGGCATGGGCCGGATCGCGGCCCGTGGCAAAGGCATTGGGCTGGTCCGACGGAATGATGGCGATAACCGGCCGGGGCAGGCCCGCGTCCTGCGCCATCCGCACCACATCGGCGACATAGGTCCGCACCACGCCGTTGGGATGGGTCTCGTCCACCGGCTGGGCCCGGTACATCTTCATGACGATCTTGTCGGCGTTCCAATAGCTGAACAGGTTCATCCCGCCCGCGACGACAAGGGCGATCACCAGGCCGGTGGCTCCGCCGATCAGATAGCCGACGCCCATGAACAGGGCCGTCAGCGCCGCCAGCAGTATGAAGGTCTTCACGTGGTTCATCGGTCGAAAACTTGCCGTCTGACTGGCCCCAGAGCCATCAACGCCTATGTGCGGATCAGGCTTCTTTGCCTCAAGAGGACAACCCTGTGACCGAAGCGCCCACCCCCGATGACACTCTGCCGCCGGAAGCCGAGGCCCCGCGTCCCTTGAGCGACGCCGCCCGCCGCGCTCTGGCCGAGGCGGAGGCCCGCCGCGCGGCTCGGATGGAGGCCGAGGCTGCCGTCGAACACGGCGGGCCCGCAGGGCCCGAGCCGACCCGTTATGGCGACTGGGAGAAGAAGGGTCTGGCGGTCGATTTCTGATCCCTGCAGGACCAAAAGTCCCGGTTCAGGCGAATTGCGAACGATCGGACGGATTTGGCGTTAACCTTCTTGCTCTGGGATGAGGGAGAAGGGGCCATGCGCCTGATTTGTCTGTCGGCTGCGTCTGCGGCTGTGGTCATGATGTTCGGTGCGGGCGCGGCTGCGGCCCAGTCCTACTATGCGCCGCCGCCGCCGGCTTCGGCCTATGGCGTGGGCAGCTGGGGCCAGCCCTATCAGTATGGCGGCCACCCAGGCGGCCCCTGCTGCCAGCCCGGCGGCTATCAGCCCCCTCGCTACGAGCCTCGGCCCGTCTGCTGCTACGGTGGCGCGCGCCAGGACGATTATGCGTATCAGGGCCGCTACGACCGGGGCGGTCGCTATGGCTACAGCGACAGCCGGCGCTACTACTACGGCGAACAGCGCTATGAGCACCGCGAGTATCGGCGCGAGGTGCGCTATGAGGGCGATCACGACGCTTGGGGCTATGACGACGACCGTCCGCCCTCGGCGCGCGGATACCGCAACTATGATCCGCCGCGCCGCCCGCACCGTCACGATGCGAACTGCGGTTGCGGCGACGTCTATCTGTACGACCGCTAAGGCGTCTCGACCGTCAGCATATCGGCGGCGATACGAGCGGCGGCCATGATGGGACTGTCGTCTGCAATGATCGGGCGAGCCACGACCAGATGGGTCGCTCCGGCCTGCAGGGCCTCGACCGGGGTCGCCACGCGCTGCTGATCGCCCTTGTCGGCCCCGGCCGGTCGCACGCCAGGGGTCACGATCAGAAAGTCGGGGCGTCCCGCTTCGGTCGCTAGGCGTCGAACCATGGCCGCTTCCAGCGGACTGGCCACCACCCCATCGACGCCGCAGGCCAGAGCCTGGCCCACACGCCGCTCGACCAGGGCCGAGGCGGTCATGCCATAGCCGATCTCGATCAGGTCCGCGTCCGAAAGGCTGGTCATCACGGTCACGGCAAGAATTTTCGTGTCCGATGCGCCGCGACCGCGCACGGCCGCCTCCATCACCTGAGGTTCGGCATGGACGGTCAGGAAATCGCAGCCGCCCTCGGCCACCGATCGCGCCGCCCCTTCGACCTGGGCCCCGATGTCGTGCAGTTTCCAGTCCTGAAACACCCGCTTGCCGCGTTCGCGCAGGGCGTGGGCAAAGGCGACGCCGCCCGGCTGGGCCAGCAGGGTCAGGCCGACCTTGTAGAAGGTCACCCCGTCGGCGATCCGGTCCACCAGGCTCTGGGCCGCCTCCACAGAGGGCAGATCCAGCCCGACGATCAGTCGGTCGTCGCTGAGAAGGCGAGAGGTCATCGACGGGCTCCGGTCAAGCGGCTATCAGATGAGCCGACGATGGATGCGTCGGCCCCGGCCGGCGGGGGCATACAGGCTTAAGGATCAGGCAATGAACGCGCTCGACCTGGGGGTCAATCTGTTCGTGACCCTGTTCGCCCTGATCGATCCCATCGGCAACATCCCGATCTTTGCCGCCGCCACCGTGGGCGCCACCGCCATGCAGCGCCGGCTGGTGTCCACCTATCTGGTGGCTCTGGTCGTGGTCTTTCTGCTGTTCTTCTATTTCACCGGCCTGGCGGTGCTGGAGTTTTTCGGCATTTCGCTGGCGGCCTTCCGCATCGCGGGCGGGATTCTTCTGTTGCTGCTGGGGCTGGAGATGGCCCGCGAAGACTTCCTGAAGATGTTCGCCGACATCGATCCCACCCACGATGCGGGCGATGTGCGCGGCTATGCCAAGCGCCGGTTCCAGCGGCTGGTCGTGCCCTTCGCCATTCCGCTGATGATTGGTCCCGGAGCCATATCGGCGGTCATCATCTCGGCGGGCGAGGCCCAGGCGGTGGGGACGGAAGCCACGGTGGGCGGCGTGATCGCCATCTTCGCCGCTGGCCTGGCCACCCTGGCCTGTTTCTGGATGACCGGCCCGATCAGCCGGGTTCTGGGCGATGTGGGCATGGCCATCGTCGTGCGCGTCCTGGGGCTGATCCTGTGCGCCCTGGCCATACAGTTCATCCTGGCCGGCCTGGGCGAGGCCATCCCCGGCATGTTCTCCGGCGCGGTGACGGCCCCCTATCCGGACAGCGGCCACTAGATCCGCTTCAGCCGCCTCGCATGGCCGCCGACCATGCGCAGGGCGACCGCGTCGGGCAGGTGTTTGGCCAGGCCGGCCAGGACGTTGTTCATCACGCCCGGCGTGACCCGGGGCCGGTTCGCCTCGACCGCATCGCAGCCGACCCGGGCCACATGGTCCGCCGTCTGCCACATCCAGGCGGGATAGGCGGCCGAAACCTCCTGGCGCGTGCCGTTGGCGTCGTGGAACTCGGTCAGGGTGTATCCGGGACACAGGGCGGTGACGTGCACGCCCGTTCCGGCCAGCTCCAGGTGCAGGCCCTGCGATGCCTTGATCAGAAAGCTCTTGATCGGTCCATACAGGGTATCGCCCCCGGTCGCGGGCATCTGCCCGGCCAGGGAGGCGACATTCAGGATGCGGCCATAGCCGCGCTCGACCATGGCCGGGGCCAGCATCCGGCTGAGTGCCACCGGGGCCGACAGCATCACCGCAATCATGGCAGCATGGTCGGCCGGGTCAGCCTTCAGAAAGCCCTCTGTCCGGCTGAAGCCGGCATTATTGACCAGGCCATCGACGCTGAGTCCGCGCCGTGAAATCTCGGCCGTCAGGGCAGCGGGAGCCTGCGGGTCCGCCAGATCGGCGGGGATGACGACAGCCTCGATGCCGTGCGTCGCCATCAGTTCATCGGCCAGAGCCACCAGCGCCGGCGTGCGGCGCGCGGTCAGGATAAGGTCCCAGCCTCGCTGGGCATAGACGCGCGCCAGGGCCGCTCCGATGCCGGCCGAGGCCCCGGTGACCAGGACCCGGCGACGGTTCATGCGGGCACTGTGGTCCGGGCCGGGGGCCGGGCGGGCTTGGCCGCCGCCTGGGCGGGAACGACGACGATCCCGGCCAGCGAGACCGGATCGTCCGCCAGAAGATCGGCGATGGTGATGCGCGACAGGGCCTCGGCGGCCGCGCTGTCGGCGGCGCTCAGGGCCTTGGCCACCTGGCGCGGAATGTGTTCGCTGACCGGACACCCCTTGGCCCCGGCCGGCGGGGAACCCAGGTGGGCGCAGCCATTGACCGCTCGCAACACCTTGTCCAGCCGGATGTCTTGCGGCTGTTGCAGCAGCCAGGCCCCGCCGCTGGCCCCCGGACGGGTCGCGATTAGGCCGCTGCGGGCCAGCATGGCCGTCACCCGGCGCACGACGACCGGATTGGTCGGGACGGAGGCTGCCAGCACTGCGCTGGGCACGGCCTGGCCTGGGCCATAGGCACCTTTATGCGCCAGATAGGCCAGGGCTTGGGCGGCGACGGGAAAGCGTTGACTGTCTGACATGACTGATCCTTGATCCCTCAAGGTAGGCCTTCGGTTTGTGTTTCACAAATACCAGGCCTAAAGGCGAGGAAGGAACGGTCCTGTTGCCCCGCGATTGAACCCCTCGATGAAAGGGTCTAAAGGCCCGCCGCTCTGGATAGGGACCGCCTCCCCGCGGAGCCCGGAGAAACCGAATGGTCGGGGCCAATCCCCGCGGCGATGACACTCCGTCCGACGCCGCACGCAATCCTTCTGCACCCATCGCACCGGCTCACCCGCATCCTGCGGCCGCCGGCGAGGGCGGTCACGTCAAGGCCGGCAAGCTGGGCTTGGTCGTCGGGGCCATCGGTGTCGTCTTCGGCGACATCGGGACCAGCCCCCTCTATGCCCTGCGCGAAGCCATTGCCCATGCCCAGGAAGGCGTCGGCGTAGGGTCCGAACTGGCCATTCTCGGCGTGGTCTCCCTGGCCTTCTGGGCCCTGATGATCGTGGTGACGTTCAAATACGTCTTCTTCCTGATGCGCGCCGACAACAAGGGCGAGGGCGGGACCCTGGCCCTGATGGCCCTGGCCCAGCACGCCGTCGGACGGCGCAGCGCCTGGATCTTCATCCTGGGCGTCTGTGGGGCGGCACTGTTCTACGGCGACGGCATCATCACCCCCGCCATCTCGGTCCTGTCGGCGGTCGAGGGTGTCAAGGACGCGCCCGGCATCGGCGGGGCCCTGGACCCCTTCATCGTTCCGATCGCGGCCGGCATCCTGATCGGCCTGTTCCTGGTGCAGTCGCGCGGAACGGCCAAGCTGGCGCGGTTCTTCGGCCCCATCACCGGCCTGTGGTTCCTGGCCCTGGGGGGTCTGGGCCTCTATCACATCTTCGACGACATCAGCGTGCTGCGGGCCCTGTCGCCGCATTACGGCATCATGCTGTTTGCCGACGACTGGTTCCTGGGCTTCATCATCCTGGGCAGCGTCTTCCTGGCGGTGACGGGGGCCGAGGCCCTGTATGCCGACATGGGCCATTTCGGAAAATCGCCCATCCGGATCGGCTGGCTCTATTTCGTCCTGCCGTGTCTGACGCTGAACTATCTGGGCCAGGGCGCCCTGATCCTGGCCTATCCGACGGCTGCCGAGAATCCGTTCTGGAGCATGGTGCCAACCGTCGCCTACTGGCCGATGCTGGCCTTGGCCACGGCCGCGACGGTCATCGCCAGCCAGGCGGTGATCACCGGGGCCTTCTCGGTCACCCAGCAGGCGGTGCAGCTGGGCCTTCTGCCCCGCATCGACATCCGCAACACCTCAGAGACCCAGGCCGGCCAGATCTTCGTTCCGGCGGTCAATTCCCTGCTGCTGATCGGGGTCCTGGTTCTGCTGTTCACCTTCCAGAGTTCGCATAACCTGACGGCCGCCTATGGCGTGGCGGTGACCGGGACCATGCTGGTCAACACCCTGATGAGCTATTCGGTCATCACCCAGAAGTGGAAATGGCCGCTGTGGGCCGTGGCCGGGACCCTGATCCCGTTCGCCTTCATCGACACCGTCTTCCTGACCTCGAACCTGCTGAAGATCCCGGACGGGGCCTGGATGCCGCTGGTGTTGGGCGCGGGTCTGGTGCTGATCATGTGGACCTGGGTGCGCGGCACGCAGATCCTGACGGAGAAGACCCGCAAGGACAGCCTGCCGCTGGCCGACCTGATCGAGATGCTGCGGGCCCGCCCGCCGCACAGGGCCCCCGGCACGGCGATCTTCCTGACATCGGCGCCCGACATCGCGCCGGTCGCCCTGATGCACAACCTGAAGCACAACAAGGTGCTGCACGAGAAGAACGTCATCCTGACGGTGCGAACCACCGACCGGCCCCGCATCGCCGAGACCGAACGCATCGCCATCGAGCCGATCAATGACGACTTCAAGCGGCTGACCATCTCCTATGGCTTCATGGAAACGCCCAATGTGCCCAAGGCCCTGGGGGTCTGCCGCAAGCAGGGGCTGAAGTTCGACATCATGTCGACCAGCTTCTTCCTGGGTCGGCGGTCGGTGGTGGCGGCCGCCAGCCAGGGCATGCCCCTGTGGCAGGACAAGCTGTTCATCTTCCTGACGCGCAACGCCGCCAACCCCACCGACTTCTACCACATCCCGCCCGGGCGGGTCGTAGAACTGGGCACGCAGGTCAGCGTATGACGTCCGGCAGCAACGCGGGCGGCAACTCGGGCGCGCGCGGTCGCCGCATGGCGCACAAGGCTCGTGGAAACCGGCCCGCACGCCCGGTCGAGGCCTCGGCCCAGTCCGACGAGGCCGCCGATATCGGGGTCGAGGCGCGGATCGCGGCCGGCCTGTTGCTGAATGGCGCCCTGGAAAAGCGCGGCGGCCTGGATGAAGCCCTGTCCAGTCCGGTCGTGGCGGCCCTGCCGGGACCGGATCGGGCCTTTGCCCGCGCTGTGGCCATGGCGGCCCTGCGGCGGCTGGGCGAGATTGACCAGATCCTGGATCGCCGGCTGCAGAAAGCGCCGCCGGCCCCGGTGCGCACCCTTCTGCGGATCGCCCTGGCCCAGACCCTGGTGCTGGAAACCCCGGCCTTTGCGGCTGTCTCGACAGCGGTGAAACTGGCCGAACGCGACCCCAAGACCCGCCCCTACAAGAATCTGGTCAATGCGGTTCTTCGCGGGATCGACCGCGACGGCCCCGGCATGACTTCCCCGACCGGCAATCTGCCGGACTGGATCGCGGCCCGCTGGCGAGCCACCTATGGCGAGGCCGCGCTGCTTGGCCTGGCTCTGGCCGGGCGGGACGAGCCCCCGACCGATCTGTCGCTGAAGCCCGGGACGGAACCCGCAACCCTGGCTGAGGGCGTGGAAGGCTCCGTCCTGCCGGGCGGCACCGTGCGCACCGCGCGCCGGGGCGAGCTGGCCGGTTGGCCGGACTATCAGGCCGGGACCTGGTGGGTTCAGGATGCCGCCGCTGCCGTACCGGCCAGACTGCTGGAGGTTTCGGCCGGCCAGACCGTCCTGGACATGTGTGCCGCGCCCGGCGGCAAGACCCTGCAACTGGCCGCTGCCGGGGCTTCGGTCGTGGCCCTGGACCGGTCAGAGGTGCGCCTGCGTCGCCTGCGCCAGAACTTCGAGCGCATCGGTCTGGACGCCGAGGTCGTGGCCATCCCGGCTGAGGACTGGGACGATCCCCGCACCTTCGATGCCGTGCTGCTGGATGCGCCCTGCACCGCCACCGGGACCTATCGCCGGAACCCCGAGGTCCTGCGGGCCACCAAGCCGTCCGAGGTGGCCAAGCTTGCGGATGTTCAGCACCGGCTGCTGGATGTCGCCGCCGAACGGGTCAAACCCGGCGGCCGTCTCGTCTATTGCGTCTGTTCGCTGGAGCGCGAAGAGGGCGAGACCCAGATCATCGCCTTTCTGCGTCGCAATCCGGCCTTCCGCACCGTGCCCGCCGATCCATCAAGGGTCGGAGCCCCCGCCGAGGCCCTGACACCCGAGGGCTGGCTTCGCATCCTGCCTTCGATGTGGGCAGACCGGGGCGGCGTGGACGGATTTTTCGCCGCCCGGCTGGAGCGGGTCTAGGCGACGGTCCGCTCGGGGGCGGTTTCGGCCTTGCGCGTGTCCTGACGGCGCGGCAGGCGCCAGACCTGGTCCGGTTCGAACTGCGTACCGCGCCAGGCCATTACCGTCACCGTGATCTCGCGCGCATCCCACTCGATGCGGTTGAAGCTGGGTGCCGCCCCCCGCTCGCGTCGCGACAGGGTCCCGCATCCGACCGCATAGGAACAGTGGTCGCTCAGCTGGATCGGCAGGGCAAAGGGCACATGGACGTGGCCGGTGGTGATCAGATCGACCCCGGCTTCGGCAAAGATCAACGCGGCCGCATCGCCGCGCTTGACGTCTCCGGTCATGGGCGTGCCGATCATTTCGATCAGCGGATGATGACAGGCCAGAATCCGCAAAGCCCCCGTCGGAGCGTTGCGCAGGGCGTCCGCCGCCCGCCGGGTCTGATCCAGATCGATCACGCCCTTGGACCAGTTGGCTCGCGCCTGCCAGCCGCGCGCCGTGGTCACGCCCCGCACCATCAATTTGTCGCTGACGAACTGGTGGTCGTGCGCCGGATGGCCTGTGGCCTTCTCAAAGGCTCGCCAGGGCCACAGGACACGGGCGATCAGATCGCCATAGGGAACGTCGTGGTTGCCCACGCTGACGAAGACCGGATCGGGCAGGCGCCGCAGCCAGTTTGCGGCCGCCTCGAACTCCGGCTTCAACCCGTGCTGGGTGATGTCGCCCGTGACCAGATTGAGATCGGCACCGGCCGCGAAGGCATAGTCCAGGGCGGCAAAACACGCCTTGGCATTCTCGGCCCCGAAATGAATGTCCGAAAACTGAAGAACCAGACCCACTAGACGCTGTCTCCGGCCGCAGGCGGCAGGGGGGCCAGGGCTCGGAAAGCCTCGGGCACGAAGGTGATCCGGGCCTCATGACCCAGAAGGCTCGGCTCGCCGTCGATCACCACCGGAATGCGCGATCGCGCCCGGACCATGGCCCGGCGCGTCGCCTTCGTCGTGACGGCCGGATCATGGCGCCAGTCGTTGAAGAGGGCATGGGCCGCCAGGCGAAAGGCCTCGGTCGCTCCTGCCGTATTCATGGCCGCCGCTTCCAGCCCCGCGTCATCGTCCACGGCCCGCGAGATCATCGGGCTGATGAAGACCATGGCCTCGGCCCGGCGCACGGCAGAGCCGTCCAGCGTGTACCGGATACGTCCGGAAAAGGCGCGACGCATGGCCACGCGGGCGTGGTTCCAGGCCTTCTTCAGCTTGCCGGTGCGAACGGCCTCGCGCGCGGGTGCCCACAGGGCCGGTGCCCCCAGAATGGCCGCGCAATAGAACTCCTGGTCATCGACCTTTCCGCCCGAAACCGCTTGCGGCGCACCTTCTTCAAGCGCGCGACGCAGCGCAGCCTTCCAGTCGGCTGTGCCGTACAGGGCCTTGGGCAGCATATTCATCGTGCCGCCCGGCAAGGGCGCGATCAGCGGCCCGTCCGGTCCGGCCCGCGAGGCAATCGTCCCGGCTGTGCCGTCCCCGGCCAGGATCAGCAGCGCATCGGGACGCGCTGAAAGAGCGTCCTGGATCTGGGTGTCGAACTGACCGCCTTCCAGAGCGACGACGCTGGCGTCAACGTCATAGTCCGCCAGGATGGCCTCGGCCTCTCCAGCCGCTCGGGGGCCGACGCTCCCGGACAACGGATTGACCAGCATGATAATCCGCTTGAGCGCCACATGCGGCGTCAGGGTCGGCCGTTCCGCGTCTTCGGTCACTGCCAGGAGCGCAGCCTCGGCCGCCCCGGTCTCATCGAGGGTCTGGGTCATGGCGGGGCGAACGCGCCCACCCAGCCGGGGTTCCGGGCCGAGCGACAGAAAGCTTGACTATTGCTTCTTCAGCTCGTCGGCGGTCTTCTCGGCACCGGCCTGCAAGGCATCGCCGGTCTTGGCCGCCGTCTCGCCGACCTTGCCCGCGGCCTCTTCCCCGGCTTCGGGTGCCTGGCCCGCCAGACTCCGCGCGCTCGTCCAGGCGCTGCTGATCCAGCCGTCGATGATGGCCCCGCCTTCGGCCATCGACCGTTCCTTGATCCCCAGCACGGCGCTCAGAACGCCAAACAGGGCCAAGAGGGTAACGACAAAGCCGATCGGCGAGGCACCGCCGGACCGGCGCTTGGAGCGAGCCCAAACCGGGCTGGATTCACCGTCGGCCATATGAACGGGTTGAGAGAAACGCATGAAAACCCCCTTGGTACCGGGCCCCTACAGCCCCTGGGCAGGGCCGATGGCCTCACCCTTATCATGAGCGTGGTGACACGCCGTGGATGCAAGATGGCCTTGGAACCTGAGCCTTGGTCCAGCGTTCTCACCCCAGGGGCGAACCCTCGTTTTTTTAAGGACAGACCCATGAACAAGGCGATTCTCGCCATTGCGGCGGCCGGCCTGCTGGCTTCGGCCTGCGCCAGCGATGGCTACGGCTACAACACCAACAACGAAGCGACCCGCCAGGGCGTGATCGGTGCCGGCGTCGGTGCCGTGGCCGGTGCGATCATCGGCAACAACGTCGGTGACGGCAATGCCGGCCGTGGTGCTGCCATCGGTGCCGTCGTCGGCGGCGTCGCCGGGGCTGTCCGTGGTTCCAGCCAGGACCGCGCCAACCAGAACCGCCGCTATGACAGCGCGCGCGGTGCCTACTACTACTGCTACCCCGAAGGCGATTGCTATTGGGAAGACGGCCGTCGTCGCTGATCGGCGGTAGCGTCAGGTCCTTGACCTGATCACCGATGAGGATGCGGGCGGTGCGTCGAAAGGCGGGCCGCCCGTTCCATATGAGCCGCGCATTCTCGCGGCGTACTGCGAGGGGGAATACGATGAAGCGGGTTTTGGGGCTGGCGGCGGTTGTCGGCGTGGGTGCGATCCTGTCGGGCTGTTCGGGGGGCCTGAACATGTTCGGCAGCAGGGATGAACTGGTCGCGACGCCGACCACCTGCGTGCCGCAGCGTTTCGAAGTCTATTTCGCCGAGGGCGAGGCGCGGCTGACGCCGGCGGCGCGCGAGGCCATCGGCATGACCGCGGCGCAACTTCAGGGCTGCACCATTCAGTCGGTTCAGGTGCTCGGTCTGGCCGACGCATCTGGCGGGTCGCGCGCCAATCTCACCTTGTCGGAGCGGCGGGCCGTGGCGGTGGCGGAAGCCTTGCAGAGCGCCGGCTGGCCTGCCCCGGCCTTCGATGTGACGGCGGTCGGAGACGAAGGCGCGGTCACGCCCGACGGCACACAGGAGCCCATGCGCCGTCGCACCGAGGTGCTGGTCCAGGCCATCGCCCCGAACTGACGACCCCCAAGGTCGCAGGGCCGTTGCCGGACGCTGACGCGGCGCGGTTTTCGCTTTAGGACAGCGGGGCCTGTTCATGGCCAAGGGTCTCGCCGTGCCGCTTCGTCCCCTCCTGCTGTCCCTGCTCCTGCTGCTGGGCGTGTCTCCCGCCTGGGCCCAGCCCGTGCTGGATGGACCGCGCCGTACCGAGCGGATCGAGGCGGAACTGGTGCCCCTGTCGCAGTGGGTCACGCCCGGCTCGACCTCCATCTTGGCCGTGCGACAGGACATCGAGCCTGGCTGGCATACCTATTGGCGCAATCCGGGCGATTCCGGCGGGCCCACGTCCCTGACCTGGACCTTGCCGCAGGGCGTGGTGGCCGAGGACATAGTCTGGCCCCTGCCCGAGCGGCAGCCGCTCGGCGACCTGATGAATTTCGGCTATTCCGGCCAGGTCTATCTGCCGGTGCCGATCCGCATACCGGCCGAGGCCCGCCCCGGTTCCACCCTGGTCCTGACCACGCGGGCGCTGTTCTTCGTGTGCAGCGACCAGATGTGCGTGCCCGAGACCCTGACCCTCAGCTTGACCATGCCGGTGCGCGCCGGGGCCGCGCCGCTGGACCCTCGGCATGGCGCGGCGATCCAGGCCGTGGTCGAACAGGCTCCCCGCCCGGCAGGGATCGAGGCCCGGGCCCAGCTGGACGGTTCCATCCTGACCCTGACCGCCACCGGCGGCCCTTTGGCCGGGGCGGACCTGACATCGGTCGTCTTCTTTCCGTTCGAGGCGGGGGTGATCGACCATGCCGCCGACGCAACGGGCGAGCGGGGCCCGCAAGGGCTGACCCTGCGCCTGAGCGCCGGACCGGACAGCCGCACGGCGGGTCGACTGACGGGCCCCGTAGCAGGGGTGCTGGCCACCAACATCGGGGCTTTTGAGATCTCGGCCAGCGCCGGTCCGGCCCTGCCCGGCGCCTCGGGACAAGGCAGGCTGACCGCCGCCGCCACCGCAGAGACGGGACTGGCCGGCTTCGCCCAGGCAGCCCTGTTCGCCCTGCTGGGCGGTCTGATCCTGAACCTGATGCCCTGCGTCTTCCCCATACTGGCCATGAAGGCCGCGGCCCTGGCCGCAACGGCGCATCAGCCCCGGGCTGCGGCGCGCGATGGCCTGGCCTTTCTGGCCGGCGTGCTGGTGACATTCCTTATGCTGGCAGGACTGCTGCTGGTGCTGCGGGCGGGGGGCGAGGCGATCGGCTGGGGGTTCCAGCTGCAGTCGCCCGCTGTCACCGCCGCCCTGGCCCTGCTGATGCTGGCTGTGGCCCTGAACCTGTCGGGCGTCTTTCATGTCGGGGCCGGTCTGCAAGGCGCAGGGTCCGGCCCACTGGCGCGCCTGCCGGGGGGGATCGGGGCCTTCTTCACCGGTGTGCTGGCGGTGGTGGTGGCAGCCCCCTGCACCGCCCCCTTCATGGCCCTGGCGCTGGGGGCGGCCCTGGTCATGCCCTGGCCCATGGCCCTGGCCGTCTTCCTGATGCTGGGTCTGGGCCTGGCCCTGCCCTATCTGGCGATCAGCCTGTCGCCCGGCCTTCTGCGCCGCCTGCCCCGGCCCGGTCCCTGGATGGAGCGGCTGAAGGCGCTGCTGGCCTTTCCCATGTATGGCGCGGCCCTGTGGCTGGCCTGGGTCCTGTCGCGCCAATCGGGAGGCGATGCCCTGGCCCTGCTGCTGGGTGCAGGCCTGATGCTGGCCCTGTCACTGTGGCTGGTCGGTCAGGGCCAGGGCCAGCGTGCGAACGGCCACCGGGGAACACTGCATCTGATCGCGGGCGTGGTTGTCCTGATCGTTGCGGGCGGCCTTGCGGTGCTGGCGGCCCGCGTCCCGCCGACCACCGGCCAAGGGGCCAGCCAGACGGCCCTGGCCTCTCAGCCCTGGTCCCCCCAGGCCGTCGAGGCCGCCCTGGCAGAGGGTCGGCCTGTCCTGGTCAACTTCACCGCCGACTGGTGCGTGACCTGCAAGATCAATGAGGCCTCGGCCCTCTCCTCGCCCCGCACGGCGGACGCTCTGGCACAGGCGAACGCCGTCTATCTGGTCGCCGACTGGACCCGCCGCGACGACGCCATCACCGCCGAACTGGAGCGACGCGGCCGTTCGGGCGTGCCCCTGTATCTGCTGTTCACGCCCGGCCGCGCCGAGCCCCGCATCCTGCCCCAGCTGCTGAGCGAAGGCGTGGTGGTCGAGGCCCTGACCGCGCGATAGGCCCCTACATCAGGTCGACGGGCAGGATCTGGCTGGACAGCAGGGTCGCCATCCCGGCCCAGTGATCGGGTCCCTGGCGC
Source organism: Brevundimonas vitisensis (assembly GCF_016656965.1). Taxonomy (NCBI): domain Bacteria; kingdom Pseudomonadati; phylum Pseudomonadota; class Alphaproteobacteria; order Caulobacterales; family Caulobacteraceae; genus Brevundimonas; species Brevundimonas vitis. The sequence continues at coordinate 1,904,473 of NZ_CP067977.1, read as the reverse complement.
TCGACCCAGGACTGGACGGTGTCGCGGCCCAGTCCATAGTTGATGATGTAGCTGCGATAGGTGTCGATGAAGGCCAGACGCTGGGTCGCCCGTTCGCGCGAGGTCAGGCCATAGGTCTGCAGCCGGTCCAGGGTCGTTTCGCGATCGACCCGGCCCGACAGATAGTCGTCGGCAATAGTGTATTCCGCGCGGCCCAGGGCCCGCGTCAGCGCCAAAAGCTCGCCCTGAACAGCGGCACGGGCCGGATCCAGGCCCGCCAGGGGATAAAGGACCTCGCGCTCGAACGCTCCCCGCTCCGCGCCCGGAAAGGCCAGGTCGATGCCATAGTTGGCGCTGCCCTCGGCGATGAAGGACATGGGGCTGTACAGCGGATAGACGCTCATCTCGACCCAGCCCCGTTCGCGCACGAACGTCCGCTCCAGCAGCAGATTATAGACGTGGTGGCCGGGGTAGCCCTCGTGACAGCCCAGATCGACCGCCCGGTCGATGAAGATGGGCAGGTCGGTGTTGATCTGGATCAGGCTGTTGGCGTCGCCCTTGTAATAATTATAGCCGGACCAGGCCTTGTCGGTGACGAACTCCAGGGTGAAGCGCTCATTGGCCGGCAGTGGGATGCGGCGCACCGTGCGGGCGCGGCATTCGGCGATGGCCGCACGCATGACGGCGTCCAGCCGGTCCTTGGGAATGGCGAAGGTGCCCCGGAACGCCGCCACCCGGTCGGCCAGGGGCCCCTCGCCGGGGACCAGGGTCTCGATCCGGGCCAGCACCGGGTCGAAACTGGACAGGGGGGCCAGGTCCGGCCGCACGCCAAACAGGGCGTAGGCCTCGTCGGCAAAGCCCATCTTTTCGCCCGACAGCATCCGCAGGCGCGCTTCGGCCGCCGAGACGTGAGCCAGCAGATAGGCGCGCCGCTGGCGGTGGTCGGGGTCCAGGCTGGCCGGGGCGATGGCGTTCAGCCGCCCGGTCAGACCGCGCGAGGCGGCGATGAGCTCGGGCACGGGCCGCAGATTGTCCTTGGCCGCCTGGGCCCATTCCGGCGGACCATAATAGGCATCGACATAGCCCGGCTCATGCTCGCCGATCTCCAGGATCAGGGCCACATAGTCGGCGGCGATCGCATCCAGGCCGTCCGCGGCGGGCGGGGCCGCTGCCGAAGGCGGTGCCGTCATCGGGGCACAGGCCGCCAGCATCAGCACAAGAGACAGCATCAGGCCGCGCATCGGCAGTCCTCCCGGATCGTTTCGGATGTGAGGCTATGCCGGGTCGCGCAGCAGGCCAAGGCGAGGTTTGGCATTGAGGCCGCCGCCTTCATCCTGTAAGCAGCCGCTCTGCGGCCCTTGGGGCCTGTCAGCACCCGTAGCTCAGCTGGATAGAGCGTTGCCCTCCGAAGGCAAAGGTCACACGTTCGAATCGTGTCGGGTGCGCCATTCTTCTTCCTGACATCGCCGACCTTTGACATTACCCAGCGGCATCAGGCGCAGGCGCGTGCGATTTCCTGGGCCACTTCGGCCGCCTGAACGCGGATGTCCGGGACGGACGTCACCTCCCAGAATGCCCCCCGGGTCATGGGCCCCACCGCATAGAGATCCGCCTGGCCAAGGCCGGAGCCTGACCGCAACCGACAACCATCGTCGACGTCCAGCCCCAGGCCGTCCGGATCGGCGCGGGCAAGGCCTGCCTGCACCAGACTGCGGATCAGAGGAATGTTGCTAGCGGACAGGTCGGCGAGCGGCCCAGTGCAGTTGATTACCACATTGACCTTCTTGGTGGTGGTGCGTGCGGCCCCCCGAGGTTTCCAGGTGACCAGCACCTTCTGGTCAGCCATCTCGATCCGGGTGATGCGGCCTGCCTCGACCGACAGCTCTCCGGCGGCAGTCATGGTCTGCATGCGCCGGGCAACGCTGGGGGCCAGCCGGTGGCGGTGCACGTCCCAGATCGGGCGGAGATGCCGCAGGAACTGGCTGCGCTCGCGACGTGTCCATCCGCGCCACAGGGCCCTGGCCGATCGGCGCAGGTCGTCGGTCACCGCGCGCCATTCCGAGACGAAGGCCGCCCGGCGGGCCTGTCGCAGCACGGCCAGGGGCGACCCGGCATAGAGGTTGGAAATCGGCGGCAGGTCGGCCGCCTTGTGCGCCCGCGGGGCCAGCCCCCGGCGGGACAGGGCAAAGAATCGGCGGCCCGGCGCGGCATGCGACAGGGCCACATCGACCATGGTCAAGCTGGATCCGATCAGCAGCACCCGACACATCGTCTCGTCGAGGGCGGCGGTCCCGCGCCACGGGTCGGCAATGTAACGTCCCTGGTCGATCACAGCCTGGTCCAGTCCGGCAGGCCGGGCCGGTTCCAGATTGCCCAGGGCCAGGACCGTGATGTCGGCGACCAGTTCGGACCCGGATGCGAAGCCCAGTTTCCAGCCCTGCGCATTACGCGAGAGGTCGGTGACCTCGTCGTGTACCAGCTTCAACCGGGAATGGGGACCCTCCAGAGCCTCGGCCAGGATGGCACGCAAATAGCGGCCATAGTCGCCACGCGTGATGAAGGCCCCCTGCGACGTCCACTGGGCTTGGGTCGCCAGCCAGCGGGACAGGTGGTCCGGGTCGTCGGGAAAGGCGCTCATGTTCCCCAGGCGCACGTTCAACACGTGGTCCGCCTCGCGTGTGCCATAGGCCGCTCCTTCGGCGAAGCGCGGGCGTTTCTCAATCAGCCACAGATGGGCATCCGGCCGCTGTCGCGACAGCTGCACCGCCGTCAGCAGGCCACTGAAACCTGCACCGATGATGGCGATGCGCAGGCCGCTCATGCGGGCCGTACCCTTGAGCCGAAGAACCAGGTTCGGGTCGAAGCGAAGAGAGCCATGACCCATGACATGGCGACCCCCAGGGCGGGAGGCCAGCGAAATCTGCTAAGGCATCCGAGCAGATTTCATGGCCGGCCCATCAGAATCGATAGTTGATTCCGACCCGCAGATTGCGGCCCGGCATCGGGGCGATGTCCTTCAGGAAGGAGACGTGTTCGCGGGCCTCTTCGTCGAACAGGTTGCGACCCTCGGCGAACAGGGTGATGCGGTCGTCCTGGAACGGACGCCAGGCCCCGGACAGGTTCACCAGCGTATAGCCGTCGGTGGGCAGCTCGAACTCGGCCACCTCATCCTGTTCGCCGACGCGGCGGACTTCCAGGCTGACATCGAAGGGGGCCGAGCCATAGCGGACGCGGCCCGTCAGCGACCACGGCGGGATGCGCGAGGCGGGCCCCAGGTCCGTGTCGGCATCGACATAGTCGGCGGCCGCCTCCAGCGTCACCACGCGGCGGCCCGAGGTCCAGACGTCATAGGCCGCCTGGGCCTCGAAGCCCCGGAAGTCGGCGTCGGTCTGGACATAGGCGAAGACGGGGAACAGCTCGATCTCGCCGTCCTCATCGAACGGCTCCTCCAGCCCGGTGTCGCGCTGGTCGATGAAGCCATCATATTTGGCCGCATAGACGTGCAGGTCGCCGCGGAAGGCCCCGCGGTCATAGTGGACCGTGCCCTCCAGGGTCACCACCGCCTCGGTGTCCAGGGTGGGGTCACCCAGCTCATAGACGGCGGTGGCCAGGTGGAAGCCGTCGGCAAACAGCTCGACCTCGGACGGGGCGCGCTCGGTCCGCGACAGGCTCAGGCCCAGGAACAGTCCGGGCTGGGGCCGCACGAAAACGGCACCGGAGGCCGACCAGTTGTCGAACTCGCGCTCCACCTCGGCGCCGCCGGACAGGGGTGTGGCGCTGAGCGTGCGGCGGTCATAACGCAGGCCGCCCTCGAAGCCGTAGCCGTCGCGATCCAGCCGCTGGACCGTATAGAGGCCCGCCTCCTCGATGTCGGTGGTGGGGACGAAGGCCTCGTCGCCGATCGCCTCGAAATTGCGCGACAGGGCCTGGACGCCGAACGCCCCGTTCCAGCCGCCGACCGGCCGCTGGATCAGATCGGCGCGCGCTTCCCAGCCATCGGAGTTGAAGACCGTGCCCGGTTCGCCGACGTCCTCGAACTCGGTGTGGGTATAGTCCGCCTGGCCATAGGTGGCGCGCACGGCCCGGAAGGGCCCGCTGTCGAAGCGGTATTCGCCCCGCGCGTCGAACCGCTCCTGCTGCAGGTCGATGAAGACCGTCTCCTCGGCCACGATGCCATAGGTGCTGTCGGTCTGCTTGTAGGACAGACCAAAGAAGCCCTGGTCCCCGATGTAGGATCCGCCGATGCCGAAGGCTTCCAGCTCCGAGAAGCTGTTGGGCAGGACGCCGGTCTCTTCGCGGTCGATCCCCTCGGCATCGGCCAGCCGCTGCGAGATCGGCGAGGACGGGATTTCATAGTCGTCGGCGTCCTTCTTCAGGGCGTCGAGGTGCAGGGCGAAGCGGCCGAGACCCAGGGTCGCGCGGCCCCCGAAGGACCGACCGTTGTCAACCGTTGATCCCTGAGCGGTCACACGGCCCTCCAGCCCGCCTTCAGGCAGCTGCTCGGGGATGCGGCCATCCAGGATGTTGACCACCCCGCCGATCGCCGAGCCGCCGTAGGCCAGGGTGGCAGGACCGCGCACGACCTCGATCCGGTTGGACTCTCCGGGATCGGCGGCGACCTGGTGGTCCGGCGAAACCGAGGACGCATCGATCAGGCCGACGCCATTGGTCAGGACCTGCACGCGCGGGCCGCTCAGACCGCGGATGACCGGTCGGCTGGACCCCGGCGCAAAGCCGCTGGAGCGCAGGCCCGGCAGGGTGGACAGCAGATCGCCCAGAGAGGCGGCGGGGGCTGTGGCCAGGATTTCCTCGTCCAGGACGGAGGTGGCGATGGTGGTGGCGTTGCGGCTGATACCGAAGGGGACACCGGTGACGATGATCTCTTCGACCGTCGTGGCCTGATCCTGAGGCGCGGTCTGGGCCAGGGCGAGGCTGCCCATGGCACCCCAGCCGGCGGCGACGAGGAGGGCGGAGCGGAACGAGCGGGTGACGGTCATGGGGAGGGAACCTGTCCAGTGAATACAGTGCGTGCGTTGTGTTATGAAATAACATTCCGAGGCGCAAGCCCTGTTGTCGCAGGGCGGAAATCTTGACGTGCGGGTCAATCCGCCCTACCTGCGAGGCATGGCCATCCGTCGCATCCTGACCATCGACAATGCTGCCGACCTGGCGGTGCTGAAGCGGATTTCGGTCCCCGTCGAAGGCGGGGTCACGCCGGAACTGCGCACCCTGATGGATGACATGCTGGAGACCATGTACGCCGCGCCGGGTATCGGCCTGGCGGCGGTCCAGATCGGCGATGCGCGCCGGGTCATCGTCATGGACCTGGGCGATGGTGCCGTGGAAGGCGACGCTCCGGCCGCTGGCGAGGCTGCAGAGGCTGCCGACCAGGAAGCCCGCCGCAATCCGCGCTATCTCGTCAATCCCGAGATCGTCTGGGCCTCTGACGAACTGTACACCTATGAGGAAGGCTGCCTGTCGGTGCCCGAGGTGTTTGACGCCGTCGAGCGTCCGGCCCGTATCCGCCTGCGTTACCTCGACTATGACGGCCAGGCTGTGGAAGAGGAGGCCGACGGCCTGTTTGCCGTCTGCATCCAGCACGAGATGGACCACCTGGAAGGCGTGCTGTTCATCGATCACCTGTCGCGACTGAAGCGCGACCGTGCCGTGGCCAAGGTCAAGAAGGCCGCGAGGCTGGCTGCCTGATGGCCCGTCGTCACGCCCCCACCCGGATCATCGACGTCTCGGGCCGCCGTCGCCTGACGCGGTCGGAGAAGATCGGCATCGGCAGCCTGGCCACCGCCCTGGCCTTGACGGCCGTCGGCGTCGTGGCCGGCATCCTGATCGACCGCCTCCTCAGCTTCGATGACGCCCTGGATGCGGGCGGAGAGTGGGACGAAGGCGGCGGCGTCGGCACCCGCTGGGAATAGCCGACCACCCCCGCCTTCACAGGCACCCCTAGCGCATCGTCGGGATCACGAAAGAGCTGTCGGCGTGCTCCAGCTCGCTGTCGGGCCAGCGGGCCGTCACCGTCTTGACCTTGGTCCAGAACTTCACCCCTTCCATGCCGTGCTGGTTGGTGTCGCCGAAGGCCGAGCGCTTCCAGCCGCCGAAGGTGTGATAGGCGACCGGCACGGGGATCGGCACATTGATCCCGACCATGCCGACATTGACCCGGGCGGCGAAGTCACGGGCCGCGCGGCCGTTCTGGGTGAAGATGGCGACGCCGTTGCCGTATTGGTGCTTCGAAGGAAGCGACAGCGCCTCCTCGAAACTGGCAGCGCGGACGATCTGCAGCACCGGGCCGAAGATCTCTTCCTTATAGGCGGCCATGTCCGGCGTGACGTGGTCGAACAGCGACGGGCCGATGAAATACCCCTGCTCGTGCCCCTGCAGGCTGAAGCCGCGGCCGTCGACGACCAGTTCGGCTCCGTCCTTGACCCCCTGCTCGATCCAGCCCTCGACCCGGGCCTTGTGCTGGGCGGTCACGACGGGGCCGTAATGGGCGCCGGCATCGGTCGAGACGCCGACCCGCATCGAGGGGATCTCGGCCACCATCCGCTCGCGCAGTTCATCGGCGGTCTTCTGGCCGACCGGCACCACGACCGGCAGCGCCATGCAGCGTTCGCCGGCAGAGCCATAGGCCGCCCCCGACAGATCCTTGATGACCTGATCCATGTCCGCGTCCGGCAGGACGATGCCGTGGTTCTTGGCCCCGCCCATGGCCTGGACCCGCTTATGGTTGGCCGCGCCGGTCTGATAGACATAGTGGGCAATGTCGGACGAGCCGACGAAGCTGACCGCATGGATCAGCGGATGGGTCAGGATGGCGTCGACCGCCGTCTTGTCGCCGTGGACGACGTTCAGCACCCCGGCGGGGGCCCCCGCCTCCATCATCAGCTCGGCCAGACGGACCGGCACCGACGGATCGCGCTCCGACGGCTTCAGGATGAAGGTGTTGCCGACGGCGATGGCCACGCCGAACATCCACATCGGGATCATGGCCGGGAAGTTGAAAGGGGTGATCCCCGCCACCACGCCCAGCGGCTGGCGCATCGAATAGACGTCAATGCCCGGACCGGCCCCCCAGGTGTATTCTCCCTTCAGCGCATGGGGGATGCCGCACGCGAACTCGATCACCTCCAGGCCCCGCTGGATATCGCCCTTGGAGTCGGCGATCACCTTGCCGTGCTCGGACGACAGCAACTCGGCCAGTTCGGTCATGTTCGCCTCGACCAGGCGCTTGAACTCGAACATCACCCGCGCGCGGCGCTGGGGATTGGTGCTGGACCAGCCGTCGAAGGCGTTCTGGGCGCTCTGGACCGCGCGGTCCATCTCGGCCTCGGTGGCCAGTTGGACGCGGGCCTGGACCTGGCCGGTATTGGGGTCGAAAACGTCGGAGAACCGACCCGAGGTGCCGGTGAAGACGGCTCCGTCGATGAAATGGTTGATGTCGCGCATACTGGCGTTTCCCGGATAATCGATTGTTCTTGTTGGGCGCGGTTTAGCGCCCGGCACACCGCCTGACCAGACCCGCTCTGGCTGACCGGATCAGTCCGGCACGATGGTCAGAACCGGTTTCAGCCGCCGTCCATCGTCCAGGTTCAGCCGGGCCTTGACCTCCAACAGGTCGGCCCCCGCCGGCACGATCAACATGGCCTTGGGATTGGCGGCGTTGATCGCCACCACCGCATTCTTGGGGCAGATGTCGAAACAGTCGGTCTCGCGCACCACCAGCTCGGCCTTGCGGCCCTTGCCCACCTTGTACTGGCCCGCCTTGAGATAGCGGCGCAGGGCCTTTTTCAGCGTCTGATCGCCGTCCGGCCCAAAGCCGCCATCCAGTTTCTTGGAGCATTTGCGGCACACCAGAACCACGTCGCGCCATTCGGATTTCGCGGTCTTGATCGCCATGGGTGTCAGATCGTGGTGTTCGCCGTCTTGCGCAAGACGGACAGGTCGGCGCACCCTGATCTTTCAGAGGGGAAATCGCCATGTCCATCCGTCGCCTGATGTCGTCCGCCGCACCGAAGCTGCTTCTGGCGCTGGCCCTTGCGAGCGGGAGCCTGGCGACACCGGCACTGGCCCAGGCCCCAACGCGCGAGATCTCCGCCGCCGTCGAGGGGGTCATGCCCCAGGTCGTGGCCTGGCGGCGTGATTTCCACCAGCATCCGGAACTGGGCTTTGCCGAAACCCGCACGGCTGCCGCCGTGGCCGAGCATCTGCGGAGCCTGGGGCTGGAGGTCCGGACCGAGGTCGGCAAGACCGGGGTGGTGGGCATCCTGCGCGGTGGGCGGCCCGGCCGGACCGTGGCGCTGAGGGCCGATATGGACGCCCTGCCCGTGCTGGAGGCGACCGGCCTGCCCTTTGCCTCGACCGCGACCGGGACCTATCAGGGCCAGACGGTCCCGGTGGCCCACGCCTGCGGCCACGACGCCCATCTCGCCATGCTTCTGGGGGCCGCCACGGTTCTGGCCGGAATGCGCGAGGATCTGGCGGGGACCGTGGTCTTCATCTTTCAGCCGGCCGAGGAAGGCGCGCCTCCCGGAGAGCCGCTGGGCGGGGCAGCCCTGATGATCGCGGAAGGGGTGCTGAAGGATCCGGCCCCGGAAGCCATCTTTGGCCTGCATGTGGTGCCGGGGGTGCCGGGGACGATCTTCTATCGGCCGCAGGGCTTCATGGCCGCCTCGGACCGTGTCGACATCGTCATCCACGGGCGGCAGACCCACGGGGCCTGGCCCTGGAAGGGGATCGACGTCATTGCCGTGACCGGACAGGTGATCCAGACCATCAACACCCTGACCGCGCGGACGATCGACCCGACAACGACGCCGACCGTCTTCACCATCGCGACCCTGGATGCGGGCGTCCGCTACAACATCATTCCGGATCAGGCGACGCTGTCCGGCACGCTGCGGACCTTTGACACCGCCCAGAGGGACGATCTGGTTCGGCGGGCCGAGGCCGCAGTGGACCATGTGGCGGCGGCCTATGGCGCGACGGCGGATTTCTCGATCCGCCAGAACGCGGCCCTGGTCTATAATGACGAAGGCCTGTCAGCCTGGCTGGCCCCTGTGCTGGAAGAGGCCGCCGGCACCGGAAAGGTCAATGCCGCCACGCCCCCGACCACGGTGGCCGAGGACTTCAGCTATTTTCAGCGCGAGATCCCGGGCGTCTTCTATCACCTGGGGGCCAGCCCGGACGGGGTTGATCCGGCCACCTCGGCCCCCAACCATTCGCCCCAGTTCGACGTGAACGAAAAGGTCCTGGTGGTCGGTGTTCGCGCCCATGTCTTCAGCGCGCTGCGGTTCCTGGAGCGTTAGGTCTTCGACCGGCAGGCCCCTGCCCTAGCCTCGCTTTGACGCCTTGCGGAAGGCGGGCTTGGCCAGGGCAGCGTTCTTGGCGGCGACCATACGTTCCTCGGCCTTTCCACCGTCCAGTCCGGCGTGGGCCATGCTGGCGCCGCGCTTGGCGGCCAGGGCGCGTTTCAGGGCTTCGGTGGCGGCGTTGGTCGGCTTGGCATCGGTCATGCGCGCTCTATAGCACGGACCTGGCCTAGAGCCGCATCAGACGCCGGCACAGGTCATCCAGCTGTTCCAGGGTCTTGTACGACAGGGTCAGCTCGCCCCCGGCGCGCGGGCCGCGATCGACCAGATCGACCTTCAGCCCCAGGGCATCGGACAGGTCCTGGCGCAGGGCGGCGATATCGGCGGACCAGGGCGCGTCATCGGCCTTCGATGCGGCGGTCTTGGCCTTGGACGGCCCTTCGGCCGATCGGCGGGCCAGAGCCTCGGTCTGACGCACATTCAGTCCCTTGGACAGGACCTCCTGCGCCAGAGCGGCGGGATCGGCGGCGGTGATCAGGGCCCGGCCGTGACCGGCGGACAGTCGCCCGGCCATGACATGGTCCACGACCGACGGGGGCAGCTGCAGCAGACGCAGGGTGTTGGCCACATGGCTGCGGCTCTTGCCCACGACGCCGGCCAGGGCGTCCTGGGTCCGGCCGAACCGGTCCATCAGCTGATGATAGGCCTGGGCCTCTTCGATCGGGTTCAGGTCGGCGCGCTGAACATTCTCGATGATGGCGACTTCCAGCACCTCCAGATCGTCCATCTGGCGCTCGATGATCGGCACCTCGGTCAGGCGGGCCAGCTGCGAGGCACGCCAACGCCGTTCACCGGCGATGATCTGCCAATGGCCCGGTTCATCCGGCAGGGCCCGGACCAGGATCGGCTGCAACACGCCCTTGTCCCGGATCGAACTGGCCAGTTCCTCCAGCTCGGGCTGGGTGAAGATCCGGCGAGGCTGATCGGGGTTGGGTTTCAGCTGCTCGATCGGGACCAGCCGGACGCCGGTCGGCAGATTGCCCTCGCCAGACACCGGGGCGGGCTCGGTCGCCTGTTCGCCCAGCAGGGCCGAAAGCCCGCGACCCAATCCGCGTTGTTGACGATCCGACAAAGTCTTTTTCCGTTCTTCTAGATGGGGTGGACCGGTGACGGCCCGGTTCAGGCCGCGATCAGGCGGCGCTGGCGCTCGCGCGCGACGACTTCGCGGGCCAGTTTCAGATAGGCCTGGCTGCCGCTGCATTTCAGGTCATAGATCAGGACCGGCTTGCCGAAGGACGGTGCCTCCGAGACGCGGACGTTTCGCGGTATGACCGAGTCATAGACCTTGTCCCCGAAATGGGCACGGACGTCGGCCGCAACCTGACCCGACAGGGCATTGCGGCGGTCATACATGGTCAGGACCAGTCCCTGGATCTCCAGCGCGGGGTTCAGGCTCTGGCGGACCATGTCGACGGTCTTCATCAGCTGGGTCAGGCCCTCCAGGGCGAAGAACTCGCACTGCAGCGGCACCAGGACGGCATCGGCGGCGGCCATGGCGTTCAGCGTCAGCAGGTTCAGCGAAGGCGGGCAGTCGATCAGGACATAGTCATACCGGGTATGACCCCCGGCCCCCTGAGCCGCCAAGGCGTCGCGCAGACGGAAGGAGCGCCGGTCGGCCTGGCTGAGTTCGATCTCGACGCCCGACATATCGGCATCGGCCGGAATGATGTCCAGCCCCGGCACCGTTGTCGGCACCGCCGCCTCGTCAACGGAGCGCCCATCGACGACGACGTCATAGATGGTGATGCGGCGTGTTTCACGTGGAACACCCAGCCCCGTAGAGGCATTGCCCTGGGGATCCATATCCACGATCAGGACGCGCTCGCCAATGGCGGCCAGGGCCGTGCCCAGGTTGATGGCGGTCGTCGTCTTGCCCACCCCGCCCTTCTGGTTGGAGACGGCCAGGACGCGTGTTTTGTTTGGCTCAGACACGGCGGAGGCTCCGGACAGTAACGATGCGACCGCGGGGGTCGCTGCGGGAAGGCATCAGGTCTGACTGGAAATGCCAGACCTTACGGGCCGCGATCAACTCGTCTTCGGCCTTCTCTCCCTTGAGAAACAGGGCTTGTGCACCACGAAGAACATAGGGCTGTGCATAAGCCAGCAGACGCTCCATGGGCGCGACCGCCCGGGCCGTCACGACATCGACCTTGATCTTCTGATCCTCGGCCCGGCCGTTGACCACAGTGGCCGGCAGGTCGAGGGCTGTAACGACGTCCTGGAGGAATCGGCACCGCTTACCCAGGCTGTCGACCAGCCAGACGTGCGCCCCGGCGCGACCCTTCAGCAGTAGGGCCAGTATGACTCCGGGAAAGCCGGCACCGGCCCCGAGATCGGCCCAGGTCCGGCCCTCCCCCGCATGGTCCAACAGCTGGGCCGAGTCCCAGGCGTGGCGGTTCCAGAAGTTCGGCAGGGTATCAGGCCCGACCAGGTTCATGACCGCATTCGCCTCGATCAGGCGCAGACGAAAAGCGTCGACATCCGCCATCGCCGCGTCCGAGGCCTGGGTCAGGGATTGGAATTCGGCGGGCGTCACTGTGTCTCCTCCCCATCGAAGATAGCGGGCGGGACTGCGTATCGGCTCCCCATGGCGGCGCACGGCGGAGATGACACCGCCATCCCCGTCACGCGGCCACCTTCGTACGTTTCACGTGAGACAACAGAGCGGTGAGTGCCCCCGGGGTCATCCCCTCGATCCGTCCAGCCTGGCCCAGGGTCACAGGCCGAATACGCGACAGCTTCTCGCGCACCTCATTCGACAGGCCCCCGACCGACGCATAGTCGAGATCGCTTGGCAGGGTCAGGGCTTCTTCGCGGTTCAGCGCGGCGATGTCGGCGGTCTGACGGTCCAGATAGCCGGCGTAGGTGGCGTCGATCTCGACCTGCTCACGGACATCGGCCGACCATGTCGCAATGGACGGACAGGCCGCGACGAAGGTGTCGAGCGTTACGCCGGGATAGGACAACAGGTCTCGCATCGAACGCTGGCGACCGTCGGCATTGACGCTGATACCCAGAGCCGATGCCGCCTTGGGCAGGAAGGTCGTCTCGCGTGCCAGGGCAAAGGCCTCATCCAGCCGGGACCGCTTCTCGCCAAAACGGGCCGACCGGTCCGCGCCCACGAGACCGGCCTGCATGGCCAGGGGGGTCAGACGTTGATCGGCATTGTCGGCCCGCAGCGTCAGCCGATACTCGGCCCGGCTGGTGAACATCCGATAGGGCTCGGTCACGCCCCGCGTCACTAGGTCGTCGATCATGACCCCGATATAGGCCTGGTCCCGGCCGAGGATCAGGGGATCACGGCCAGAGACCGCGCGTGCGGCATTCAGTCCGGCCATCAGGCCCTGCGCCCCGGCCTCCTCATAGCCCGTCGTGCCGTTGATCTGGCCGGCCAGGAACAGGCCGCGCCGACGCTTGACCTCCAGCGCCGGGGTCAGTTCACGCGGATCGACATAGTCGTATTCGATGGCATAGCCGAAGCGAAAGACAGCCACGTCCTCCAGGCCCGGAATGGTTCGGAGGAAGGCCATCTGGGTCGCGTTCGACACCGACGTCGAAATGCCGTTCGGATAGACGGTGGGGTCGTCCAGCCCTTCCGGCTCCAGAAAGATCTGGTGCGAAGTCTTGTCCGCAAACCGAACGACCTTGTCCTCGATCGACGGACAGTAGCGAGGTCCCCGACCCGTCAGATGCCCCCCATAGACAGCACTTTCGCCCAGGTTCTCGGCGATGATGCGGTGGGTCTCTTCGGTCGTATGGGTGATGCCGCAGGAGATCTGGGGCACTTCGATCCGGTCGGTCAGGAAGCTGAACGGTACAGGCTCGGCATCCGCCGCCTGCATCTCCAGCCGGTCCCAGGCAATGGTGCGTCCGTCCAGGCGAGCCGGGGTGCCGGTCTTCAACCGGCCCATGGCCAGGCCGGCGCCATAGAGATCTGCAGCCAGTCCCGTGGACGGAGCCTCGCCATGGCGGCCCGCCGGAATCCGCTCTTCCCCCTTGTGGATCACGCCGTTCAGGAAGGTACCCGTGGTGAGGACGACGGCGCCCGCCGACAGGCTCTGTCCCGCATCCGTGACGACGCCCGCGACGCGCTCGCCATCCAGGATCAGGCGCTCGGCCGTGCCAGCCATCAGGGTCAGGTTCGGCGTCTCGGCCAGTTCCGCCTGCATGGCCTCGCGATAAAGGCGGCGGTCGATCTGGCTGCGTGGACCCCGGACAGCCGCGCCCTTGGACCGATTGAGCATGCGGAACTGGATGCCGGACACATCGGCCAACCGCCCCATCAGGCCGTCCATGGCATCGATCTCGCGGACGAGGTGCCCCTTTCCCAGACCGCCGATGGCGGGGTTGCAGGACATTTCGCCGATCGTTTCGAGTTTCTGCGTCAGCAACAGTGTCTTGGCCCCGGCGCGCGCGGCGGCAGCGGCGGCTTCGCAGCCGGCGTGCCCGCCGCCGATGACGATCACATCAAAGGTCTTCATGCCGCGCCACATAGGCCATACGCACCATTCTCACCATAGAGACATGAGGGGTGTTTCACGTGAAACAGCCCTATTTGCCGATGCAGAAGGTCGAAAAGACCTCGCCCAACACATCCTCAACATCGATCGCGCCCGTCACGCGCGCGAGGGCCTGGGCCGCACGTCGCAGATCGTCACCCGCCATTTCCGGTCCCACCGACAGGGCCGACCGCGCGGCCGCCACTGCGTCGCGCGCCTCGCTCAAGCGACGCCGATGCCGTTCGCGAGTGACGGCCGGAAAGTCAGAGCCCGCCAAGTCGCGGGCCAGCCTCGCCGCGATCCAATCGTGCAGCTGGGAAAGCCCCTGCCCTGTGAGCGGGCTCACGGCAAGGGATTCGAAGCCTTCAACCGACGCGGCAAGACCGCGATCGGCCTTGCTCAGAATGACCAGATCTCCCGGCTGGGCGTGATCGGCAGCGGCCCCTTCGGGATCACCGGGGGCACGCACCCACAGGCGCAGTTCCGCCTCCGCCGCCCGGACCTGGGCACGGCGAACCCCCTCGGCCTCGACCGGATCATCCGTCGGCCGGAGCCCGGCGGTATCAGACAGGGTCACAGCATAGCCGCCGATCACCAGCTGAGCATCGAGCACATCCCGGGTGGTACCGGCGACGGGCGTCACAATCGCGGCCTCTCGCTCGACCAGGGCGTTGAACAGCGACGACTTGCCCGCGTTGGTCTCGCCGATCAGGACGATCCGGTAGCCATCCCGCACCCGTTCGCCCCGCTGCCCGTCGGCCAGAGCGCGGTCGAGATCGCCAAGAAGGCGGTCCAGAATCGGGCCCGCATTGGACGCCAGATGATCGGGCACATCCTCGTCGGGGAAGTCGATCTCGGCCTCGACCAAGGCCAGGGCCTGCAGCAGATCGCGCCGAAAACCCGCATAGGTGGCCGACAGCGCGCCGGCCAATTGACCCAGGGCCTGATGGGCTTGGGCCTGGGTCTCGGCATCGATCAAATCCGCCACGGCCTCGGCCTGCGCCAGATCCATCCGGCCATTCTGGAAAGCGCGGCGCGTAAACTCGCCCGGTTCAGCAGGACGAATACCTATGGCGATCAGGGCTGCCGTCGCCGCCTCGACGATCGCCCGCCCCCCGTGCAGATGCAGCTCGGCGCTGTCTTCGCCCGTATAGGACTGTGGTCCGACAAACCGCAGCACCAGCGCCTGATCGATCCGGTCACCCTGGTGAGACAAGGCCTTCAAGGTCGCGAGGCGCGGCGTGGGTCGCCCCGCACCCAGGGCATCAAGGGCACGATTAGTGTCCGGCCCCGACATACGGATCACGGCGATTGCGCCCCGACCGGGCGGCGTGGCGAGGGCGAAGATGGTGTCCATCATCTATATCACGTGGAAAAGATCATGCTTTCTCCTCTCCGTTCACACGGCAGATGGGGAGGAGACTCGCAATCAGCCCTTTGCCACGGCGCTTTCCATCAGACGGCGGAACTGATCCTGAGCTTGGAGGCCGAAGCTGGTCCAGGTCTTCATGAGTTCTTCCGGCTGCATCGCCGACATATTGGCGTCCATCCGCTTCTTCATCTCGGCGACCAGATGATCGTTCAGCGGCTCGACATTAGGCAGACCCAGAAAGGCGCGCGCTTCAGCCGGTTCGCATTCAATCTCGATATTGACCTTCATCCTAGCCTCCGTGTTTCACGTGAAACGTCGTTTGGGTCCTGCCGTCCGACGCGCGGTGCCGGGTTGCTTGACGACAGTTTCAGGCCGCTGGACGCGGACCGAAACCGCCGCCTCCGCCTCAGGTGTTCATCGACTGGAAGAAGTCGCCGTTGTTCTTGGACTGGCGCAGCTTGTCCAGCAGGAACTCGATCGCATCCTGCGGCCCCATCGGATTGAGGATGCGGCGCAGGACATAGGTCTTGGTCAGCTGCTCCTTCGGCGTGATCAGGTCTTCCTTGCGCGTGCCGGACTTGAGCACATCGATGGCGGGGAAGATGCGCTTGTCGGCCACCTTGCGATCCAGAACGATCTCGGAGTTGCCGGTGCCCTTGAACTCTTCGAAGATCACCTCGTCCATCCGGCTGCCGGTGTCGATCAGGGCGGTGGCGATGATGGTCAGAGACCCGCCCTGTTCCACGTTGCGGGCGGCACCGAAGAAGCGCTTGGGCCGCTGCAGGGCATTGGCGTCGACGCCCCCGGTCAGGACCTTGCCCGACGAGGGAACGACCGCGTTATAGGCACGGCCGAGACGCGTGATGGAGTCCAGCAGGATGACGACATCCCGCTTGTGCTCGACCAGACGCTTGGCCTTTTCGATCACCATTTCGGCGACGGCGACGTGGCGGGTGGCCGGTTCGTCGAAGGTGGAGGCGATGACCTCGCCCTTCACCGTGCGCTGCATGTCGGTGACTTCTTCGGGCCGCTCGTCGATCAGCAGCACGATCAGGAAGACCTCGGGATGGTTCCGCTCGATAGACTTGGCGATGTTCTGCAGCATCACCGTCTTGCCGACCCGCGGGGGGGCGACGATCAGGCAGCGCTGACCCTTGCCCAGGGGGGCAACGATGTCGATGACCCGGCCCGAGCGGTCTTTCAGGGTCGGATCGTCGATCTCCATATGCAGCCGCTCTTCGGGATACAGCGGCGTCAGGTTGTCGAAATTGACCTTCGTGCGGACCGTTTCCGGGTCCTCGAAATTGATGGTGTCGACCTTCAGCAGGGCGAAATAGCGCTCGCCCTCACGCGGGCCCCGCACGGTGCCGTGGACCGTGTCACCCGACCTCAGGCCGAAACGGCGGATCTGCGACGGCGAAACGTAGATGTCGTCCGGTCCGGGCAGGTAGTTGGCGTCGGGGCTGCGCAGGAAGCCGAAGCCGTCCGGCAAAACCTCCAGCACCCCATCGGCCGAGATCTCGACCTCTTCATCGGCCAGGGTCTTCAGGATGGCGAACAGCAGGTCCTGTTTGCGCAGGGTCGAGGCATTCTCGATCTCCAGCTGTTCGGCGAAGGCCACCAGATCGGCCGGCGTCTTGGCGTTCAGCTCAGCCAGGGTGATCCGGCCATTGGGCACGATTGGCTCGCCGTCCTCCTCCTCGGCCTCCTGATCCACCAGACTGTTGTCGGGCAGGGACATGTCGCGCGGAGCCTCGACCTCAGGGGTCTCTTGCGCCGTGGGCATTTCGGTCTCGGGGGTATCGGTGGAGTCGGTCATGGGCATGCGATCATGAGCAGCGCGCCGCGCGACACAGGGTCAGGCGGGCGGAGAGGAAACTGGCGATGTGTGGCCTGTCGGCCGGGTGGGAAGGCAACGGTCGTCCCAGGCCGCAAAGGGCGAGGGCGTCGCAAGAGAAGGGCACTCCGACCGATCCGGACGGAGCTCACTCCAGCGAAACCACGGACCGGGGGTCCGGGTCAAGCGGGGCCTCAGCCCAGGGTCCATTCCGTGGTCACAGACAGCACCATGACGATGGCGATGACGAACGGGATTTCATTGGTCATGCGCCAGAACCGGCCGGTGCGGACGCTGGTGCCCGCCCGAACCCGGCGGCCCTCGGCCGTCAGAAACCCGTGCCAACCGGTCAGGGCCAGGACACCGGCCAGTTTGGCGATCATCCAGGGCTCCAGCAGAAAGCTCCAGCCGCGCGCCGTGCCATCCAGCCAGATCAGCCAGCCCCCGAATAGCCAGGCCGCCCCCATGGCCGGCCCCAGGATGATGCCGGACAGACGCTGTTGCCAGGTCTGCAACAGGGACCGCATCTGAGTCCGCAGGGGTTCGGGCTTGTCGGCCTGTTCGGCGTCATAGGCGTACAGACGCGGCAGGAACAGAAGCCCGGCCATCCAGGCGATCACCGCCAGGATGTGCAGACCCCGCGCCAGGTCATAGGCGCTCACGCCGACCGCCCCGCCTGGCCCTGCCCGCGCTCGGCCTGACAGGGACAGGCCTTCCATCGGCCTTGGCATCCCGGCCCGAAGGGGGCTGTACCCGCACGACCCAGCGACTGGGTCACCGCCTCGGCCAGGGTGTCGATGAACGGAGCCGCGACGCTGACGGTCGGGGTCCGCAGATAGGGGCTGACGCCCTTCTCGTGGGCCAGCTCGGCATATTCCTGATCCAGTTCGACCAGGGTCTCGATGTGTTCGGAGACGAAGGCCACAGGCACCACCACGGCACCGACGCCATCCCGGCCCGCCTGTTCGATGGCATCAGGCGTGGACGGACCCAGCCATTTCATCGGCCCGACGCGGCTCTGGTAACAGACGGTCCAGTCCGTCAGGCCGGCAGCCTGGGCAACATCGGCCACCGTGCCCTCGACCTGTTCCTGATAGGGATCGCCCTTTTTGGTGACCAGCATCTCGGGAATACCGTGGGCCGAGAACAGCACCCGCATGGGGCGGTCGCCGGCCTGGGCCAGGGCGGAGCGGATCGCCTTGGCCTGAGCCGTGACCCAGCCCGGTGCCTGGGGATAGCAGCAGATGGTCCGGCTGCGACCCGAACCGGCATAGGCCGCCTTCCAGGCCTGAAGCGAAGACTCGGTCGTCGTTGTCGAAAACTGCGGATAGAGGGGCAGCAGCACGACCTCGTCGGGCCCCCAGACGGCCACGTCCACCGCCGTCTCTTCGGTCAGGGGATGCCAGTAGCGCATGGCGATGAAGACCTTGACCTCATCGCCCGGCAGCCGCGCGGACAGCGACTGCGTGAGCGCCTCGGCCTGGGCTCGGGTTTCGGCCAGAAGGGGTGAGCCCCCGCCCGCGTCCATCAGGGCATAGTTGGCCTGGGCGCTCGCTTCGCGGCGAGAGGAGATCAGCCGGGCCAGCAGGGTGCGGAACGGCTGGGGCAGGCCGATGATGGCCGGATCCCGGAACAGGTTGAAAAGAAAGGGTTTGACTGAGGCCGCATCGTCCGGCCCGCCGAGGTTGAACAGCACCACGGCCAGCCGACGGCCACCGGTCGGCCCCTCGCCCGGCCCCGACATCATTGCGCGCCGATCCGTTTCAACACCTGCTCCACATGGGCCACCGGCACGTCGGGCAGGATGCCGTGGCCGAGGTTGAAGATCCATGGACCCTGGCCCCAGGCCTCGACAAGCTGGTCCACCCTGCGGTCCAGTGCCGCGCCCCCGACGCGCAACAGCAGCGGGTCCAGATTACCCTGGATCGGTTTGATCGCCTGCACCCGTTTGCCGACCTCCAGGGGACAGGCGGTGTCCAGCGCCACGGCCTGGACGTCGACCTCGGCGGCATAGCGTTCGGCATGGGCCGCCGAGCCCCGCGGAAAGCCGATCAGCGGAACCGTCACGCCCAGTTCCCGCACCCTGGCCACGAGGGCCTGATGCGGGCGCAGAACCAGGCGGTCGAACAGATCGTCGGGCAGGCCCTCGGCCCAGCTCTCGAAAATCTTCAGCACCTGGGCCCCGGCGTCGGCCTGCATCTTCAGATAGCGGGCCGTGGCCTCGACCAGCACCTCCAGCGTGCCGTCGACCTTGTCCGGCTCGGCATAGGCGTAGGATCGGGCGGTGGCCCGCTCGCCCTTGCCGATCGTGTTGTGGTGCCCGTCCAGCATATAGGTGGCCACCGTCCAGGGCGCGCCGGCGAACCCGATCAGGGCCCGCTCCGGCTCGGGCTCCAGCGCCGCACGGACCAGGCTGAGGGTCTGGCCGACCTGATGCAGATGATCACCGGCTCCGTCGGCCAGTTCCCGCATCCGCCCGACCGAGGGCATTTCGCCCAGACGCGGCCCCTCGCCCGTCTCGAACCAGACGTCCTGGCCCAGGGCCCGGGGGATCAGCAGGATGTCCGCAAAGACGATGGCCGCGTCAAAGCCGAACCGGCGCATCGGCTGCATCGTCGCCTCGGCCGCCATCTCCGGGTTCAGGCAGAAGGCGATGAAATCGGGAGCCTCGGCGCGCAGGGCCCGGTATTCGGACAGATACCGCCCCGCCTGACGCATGAACCATACCGGAGGCCGATCCGGTGTCCGCCCATCCAGGACCTGAAGAAGGCGAGACGGATTGGCCGGGCGCGATGAGGACTGGATCATGCATCGGGCTTTACGAGCCCCGGTCCCAGGCCTCAAGCCCGGCGTTCTTCCTTCCCTGAACAAGATTAGAATCGAAGAGTCGAAGAAGCAGGCTGGAGGCGGGATGACGGGGATAATTTCCGCCGGAAAAGGTCTCTGACCGCCTCTGTCCACGGACCGACGCGCCGGTCAGCGGGGCTGGGATAAGCCCTGTTGAGAGCGGGGACAAATCTTAATCAGGTCTTAACATCAAGGAGATGACGAGCCCGATCCTCCGTATGAGGTCGGTGTGTCGTTAAGTCTTCATTAACCTTTTCCCCAGGCAGAACCGCCGACCTCGCCCGAGAGGGGACAAAGTGGCGGTAGAGGGCCCAAGTTCTCCCTCACGATCCCCGCTCGCGACCGGGCGACGCCGGCGCTATAGGATTCGGCACACCGGCCGGGCCCAGTTCCCAACACCGCCGTCCACAGAAACAGGGTCTTGGCCCCCAGCACTGTCCCGGATCATCATGACCGCCCGCACAAACGTCCGTCGCCCGAGCGTCCGCATATGAGCCCTGCCCGTCCGCCCGGAGCCCACAGGCTGGCCACCTATTTCCACGTCCACCTGGTTTCGGATTCGACCGGGGAAACCCTGAACGCCATGGCCAAGGCGGTAGTGGCCCGTTTCGACGGGGTCATTCCCATCGAGCACATCTATGCCCTGGTCCGGTCGTCCAAACAGCTGGACCGGGTGCTGGAAGAGGTGGCGGCGGCGCCGGGGGTCGTTCTGCACACCCTGGTCGATCGCGAACTGCGCGAACAGCTGGAGGAAGGCTGCCGGCGGCTGGACATGCCGCAGATTGGGGCCCTGGATCCCCTGGTCGGGGCGCTGTCCCGCTATCTGGGCGCGGCGCTGTCGACGCGGGTCGGGGCGCAGCACGCGCTGGACCATGAATATTTCAACCGCATCGCGGCCCTGGACTATGCCATGGCCCATGACGACGGTCAGGGGACGGCCGAGCAGCTGGAAAGTGCCGATGTCGTGCTGTGCGGGGTCAGCCGCACGTCAAAGACTCCGACCTGTATCTATCTGGCGCACCGGGGCATCCGCGCGGCGAATGTGCCCCTGGTGCCGGGACAGGAGGACGGCGAGCGGCTGGTGGCCCTTCGCAACCCGCTCGTGGTGGGACTGACGGTCTCGCCCGATCGCCTGGTGCAGATCAGGAAGAACAGGCTGGACGGGCTGAACGCCAACCGGGCCTCCAACTATGTCGATCATGACGCGGTGCGTGAAGAGACCGTCAAGGCCCGGCGGGCGTTCGAACGGCGCGGCTGGCCGGTGATCGACGTGACACGCCGCTCGGTCGAGGAAACGGCGGCGGCCATCGTCAATCTGTTGAGCGAGCGGCGGACCCACCGCCTGGGGACGAGCTGGTGAGCGGCCCGCTTGTTCTGGCTTCCGGTAGTGCGGCCCGGCGGGCCATGCTGGCCGATGCGGGACTGGTGTTCACCGTCCAGACCTCCGACGTGGACGAGGCCGCGCTGAAGACGCCCGGCGCCGATCCGGCGGAACTGGCCTGCCGCCTGGCCGAGGCCAAGGCCCTGGCGGTTTCCGCCTCCATGCCGGGCGCCTGGGTCATCGGCGGCGACCAGACCCTAGCCTTCGACGGCGGCCTGATCTCCAAGGCCCGGTCCCTCGATGAGGCCCGTCAGCGACTGAGCCAGATGCGCGGACGATCCCACACCCTGCATTCGGGAGCGGCACTGGTGCGCGACGGCGCGGTGGTCTGGTCGGGTGTCGAGACCGCGACCATGGTGATGCGCGACATCTCCGACCCGTTCCTGGACACCTATCTGGCGACCGAGGGCGAGGCGCTTCTGGCCTGTGTCGGGGCCTATCGGCTGGAGGGTCTGGGCGCCCAGCTGTTCGACCGGGTCGATGGGGATTATTTCACGGTCCTTGGTCTGCCGCTGTGGTCGCTTCTGGCGGCCCTGCGCCGCGCCGGGGCAATCGCCTCGTGACCGGGCGCGCGATCAGCGGGGCTGCGGTCGTGGCCGGCGTGACCGGGCGTCCGATCGCCCAGTCGCTGAGCCCGCTGCTGCACAATGCCTGGATCGCCGCGGCGGGCCTGGATGCCGCCTATGTGCCCTTTGCGCCGCAGGACGAGGCCGGGTTCGATACCCTGATCGCGGCCGGGCGGGCGGGACTGATCCGGGGCCTCAATGTCACCGCCCCGTTCAAGGCGCGGGCCCTGGCCTGTGCCGATGACGTCCTGCCCACGGCACGGGCCTGTGGATCGGCCAATCTGCTGGTGTTCGAGGACGGCCGGATCACGGCGGACAGCACCGATGGCGAAGGCCTGGTCCTGGCCCTGGCGGAACAGGCTCCGGCCCTGACTCTGGACGACGCGACGGCGGTGGTCCTGGGGGCCGGTGGCGCGGCGCGCGCTGCCGTGGTCGCCCTGTCGCAGGCCGGGGCCGAGGTCTGGATCATCAACCGCACCGAGGCCACGGCTCTGGCCATGGCCGAGGACCTGTCCACGCCGGATCGTCCGGTCCGCATCGGCGATGCGGCCCTTGGCCAGGCCGATCTGGTCGTCAATGCGCTCAGCGTGCCGCCGACGATCGCTCTGGACGGACTGAAAGCCGGGGCCGTGCTGATGGATATGACCTATCGCCCCCTCGAGACGGCCTTTCTGGCGGCGGGCCGGGCCCGGGGTCTGACCGGTGTGGATGGGCTGGCCATGCTGATTGGTCAGGCCCGGCCCTCCTTCCGGGCCCTGTTCGGCGTGGATGTGCCCGATATCGATGTCCGATCGCGGGCGCTGACCTTTCTGGAGGACCGGGGATGATCCTGCTGGGCCTGACCGGGTCGATCGGCATGGGCAAGTCGACCACCGCCGCCCTGTTCGCCGAGATGGGGGCAGTGGTCTGGAATGCGGACGAGGCGGTTCATGCCCTGTATGCGCCGGGCGGGGCGGCGGTCGCGCCGATCGATGCGGCCTTTCCCGGCGTGGTCAGCGAGGGCGCGGTGGACCGCACCCGTCTGGCGGCGGCGCTCGGCAGCGATCCGGCAGCCTTTGCCCGGCTGGAGGCGATCGTCCATCCTCTGGTCGCCATGGGCCGGATGCAGCAGCTGCAGGCAGCCGCTGCCGCCGGCGTGAAACTGGCCGTGCTGGATATTCCCCTGTTGTTCGAAACGGGGGGCGAGCGATCGGTCCATGCGGTGGTGGTGGTGACGGCCCCGCCCGAGGTTCAGGCCGAGCGCGTCCTGGCCCGGCCCGGCATGACCCGCGAACGGTTCGAGGCGATCCTGGCGCGACAGGTCCCGGACGCCGAGAAACGCCGCCGGGCCGACTTCATCGTCGATACCGGCCAGGGGATGGAGGCTGCGCGGACGCGGGTGCGCGAAATCGTGGGGACGGTTCTGGCCCCGGGCTGGACGTCTCCGCGCGAAGCAGAGCACTAGGGACCATGGCCCGCGAGATCGTTCTGGATACCGAAACCACCGGCATCGACCCGAAACAGGGGCACCGGCTGATCGAGGTCGGCTGTATCGAGATCGAGGATCTGATCCCGACCGGACGGACCTTTCACAGCTTTGTGGACCCCGAGCGGCTGATCGATCCCGATGCGATCCGGGTGCACGGCATTACCGACGCCAAGGTGCGGGGCGCGCCCAAATTCCGCGAGGTCGTGGGCGATCTGATGGCCTTTATCGGCGATGCGCCGATCATCGCCCACAATGCGGCCTTCGACCGGGGTTTCATCGACCATGAGTGCGGACTTTGCCGCCATGCCGTTCTGCCCGCCAGCCGGTGGATCGACACCCTGGCCCTGGCGCAGAAGCGGTTTCCGGGCATGGCCAACTCGCTGGATGCCCTGTGCCGCCGGTTCAAGATTTCCCTGACCGAGCGGACCCTGCACGGGGCGCTGATCGATGCCCGCCTGCTGGCCGAGGTCTATCTGGAGCTTCGCGGGGGCAAGGCCCGGGCCCTGGACCTGTCGGCGGTGCGGGGACCGACCACGGCCGAGACCGTCGCCGCGGGCGGCTATGGACCCCGTCCCCGGCCCCTTGAACCGCGATCGACCGAAGCGGAGCGCCTGGCCCATGTCGCCCTTTTGTCCAAGGTGCTGAAGGACCGGTCTCTGTGGGCAGCCTATGGCGTAGAGACCTGAGGGGCCTCTAGCGCCGCCCCCCGGCTCAGGCCTGGCCGACCTCGTTCGGCGCGCGGGCGATCTGGGCCTGGCGCTGCGCATAGATGCCGGCGAAATCGATCGGGTCCATCATGAAGGGCGGATAGAAGCCGCCGTCCGCCGTCGCCTTGGCCACCACTTCGCGGGCGAAGGGGAACAGATAGCGCGGACATTCGATCAGCAGCATCGGCTCGATGTCCTTCTCGGCCACGCCGGTCAGCTGGAACAGGCCGCCATAGACCAGTTCGACATGGAAGACCGGGGTCGTCTCGGCCGTGGCCTTGATCGACAGCTTCAGGTCCACTTCGAACAGACCATCGGGGCGGCCCTGGGCGTTCATCTCGACACCCAGGTCGATGGCCGGCTTGCCCTCGACGCGCAGGCTTTCAGGGGCCTTGGGGTTCTCGAACGACAGGTCGCGGACATACTGGACCAGGATGCGGAAGCCCGGCGTGGGCGGCGTGCCCTGGACAGCACCGTTGGAGGGGGCGTCGGCGGGGGTGGTGGTGTCGGTCATGAGGGCGCGGCCGGATCTGTGATGTGGGTCGGGCACCGCCTGCGGCACCGCGATTGAGGCGCGGCGACTAGCATGGGCTCCCGGACGGGGCAACGCCGCGCAAATCGCCGCACCGGGCGGATTCCGGTTCGCCTGACGCGCGTTGGACGGTGCGCCGTGCCTTGCGTCCCCCTATATCAGCCCCTAATCCAAGTCCTCCGCGTCCTTCGCGCCAGTCAGGTATGCCCGTGCCGGTTCAGTTCCAGCTCGTCATCTTCGCCGCCATCGCCGCCTTTGTGCTGTTCCAGCTGTATAATGTGCTGGGCAAGAAGGTGGGTCGCCAACCCGAGGACGATGCCCGCGCCAAGCCGCCCCTGGTCGGCCCCAATCCGGCGACCGCCGAACCCGAGCGCAAGCTGCCGGTGCTGGACGCCGCGACCCAGGCCGCCATCGCCGGCCTGAAGGCCCGCGACCCGGCGTTTGACCCCCACCGCTTTCTGGAGGGAGCGCGCCAAGCCTATGAGACCATCGTGCGCGGCTATGCCAGCGGTGATCGCCCGACCCTGACGCCTCTGCTCAGCGGCCCCGTCATGGCCTCCTTCGAGCACGGCATGGCTGCCCGCGAGACGCGGGGCGAGACCGAGGTGGTCGAGTTCGTCCATCCGCCGCGTGCCGACTTGGAAATGGCCGACGCCGCCGGCGACAAGGCCACGGCCCGCGTCCGCTTCCTGGCCGAGATCCGCAGCCGGATCACGGCCGAGGGCAGCACCGAAGAGCGGATCGAGGAACGCCGCACGGCCGAGCAGTGGACGTTCGAGCGGACGCTGGGTTCCAGCGACCCGAACTGGGTCCTGGCCCGCGTCGAGCCCGCCACCGCATGATCGGCGGCCGCCGCGGGATGCAACCCGAGGTGGCGGTCAGACAGTCGTGGCTGATCGGGGCGCTCGGCCTGGTCCTGGCCGGGTGTGCGGGGACGGTCCCGCCCTCCTCGCCCTCCCCCATCGGTCCGGTGGCACCGCCGCAGACACAGGCCCCGCCGCCGGTGAGGCCGCAAACGCCCGCGGTCCAGGGGGACAGCCCCGCCGCCCTGCCCGGCTGGGATCAGGAAGACCATTTCGCCGCCTTCCATGCCTATCTGGCCGGATGCGGCGCGGCGCGCGATGCGGCGGGCCGGACTGTCTGTGCCCGCGGCCGGGCTCTGGCTGCCGCCGGACCCGTCAGCCCGAGCGAGGCCCGCGACTTCCTCGAGACCCAGTTCATCGTCGTGGAAGCCCGCACGGCGGACGGCAGTCCGGGTCGGCTGACCGCTTATTTCGCACCCGAATACGCCGCCCGACGCGTCGCCGATGCAGTATTCGACACCCCGATCCTGGCGGCGCCTGCCGATCTGAGCCGCACGCCCCAGGGGGTGGTCCAGGTCCGGCCCGACGGCACCACCGGTCCCTATCCGGAACGCGCCGCCATCGAAGCGGGCCCGCCGCCGTCCGCCGTTCTGGGCTGGATGAAGGCCGAAGACCTGTTCTTCATGCAGATTCAGGGGTCGGGCTATCTGACGTTCGAGGACGGAGGCCGTGTCCGGGCCGCCTATGCCGCCGACAACGGACGACCGTTCCGAGGCATCGCCACCCCAATGGCCCAGCAGGGGCTGCTGCCCCCCAACGGCACCTCGGGCGAGGCGATCCGCGCCTGGCTGGCCGACCACAGGGGGGCTGAGGCCCGCGCCGTCACCGCCCTGAACCCCCGCTATATCTTCTTCCGGGCCGATCCCGATGACGGGGGCCATCCCGCAGGGGCGGCGGGCATCCCCCTGCCCGCGCGCCGCGCCATCGCGGTCGATCCGGCCAGCTGGACCTATGGCGATCTGGTGTGGATCCAGGCCGAGGGCGGCAATCTGATCGGGGCGCGGGCCAGTTACCACGGCCTGGTCATGGCCCTGGACACCGGGTCGGCCATCCGCGGCCCGGTCCGCGCCGACCTCTATCTGGGCCGAGGCGAGGCCGCCGGGCTGGAGGCGGGTGCCGTACGCCATCCCTTGCGGATGTGGCGGCTGGTGCCGAGGGGCTGAACCGGCGGTCATCGACCGTCATCCTGAAAGGCACCGGACAGGCCAAAGCCCGCTTCGGCCCGCAGCCGAAACGTGCGGAGCGCGGGCGGCTGGCCCGGCTCCTGGGCTCCTCCGTTTCCTGCCGGAGGACGCCCGGCACTAACCTCTGACAGCAGGACGGTGCGAATGTCCGCAACGGGTGGAAAGCGGACGTTGCCGAGACGCAGCCTTCCACTAAGTTGACGCAATGACCCTCGAGGAACTGAGGTCCCACCTGCGCGCGATCCTCGCGAAAGAAGAGGCAAGCCCAATAGACTGGGTTTCTGTCGACCGACTGTGCTTGGAGCTAATCGGGAGACTAAGGAAGGGGAAGGAGCCCCCTTTCCCGCACGAAGTTGCCTACCACTACCTCGATGACCCTGACATCCGGCGGAAGGACGAGGCATACGGTCGTGGTCAGCGTTTGAGGCTACAGCGATGGCTGGACGGCGAGGACGTCTCGGATCGCGGTCTCTTGCCGTAAAGTCCGCAACGGGTCGGGAGCAGGCATTAGGATATAGCCGGGCAGCGGACGTTCGCCCTCAGAACGGCACCGGACGTGCTGGATATGGTTAGGAGCGGGAAGCGGACCCTGTCCTCTTTAGGGCGGCCTGAAAGGCTTCGGGCTCCCGCAGATGAAGGCCGATCCGCCTACCGTCGCTTGTTTCGACTATTAGCGATGACCGCAAAAGCCGACGGTGAACCTCTACCCGCCGTATATTCGACAGCGGAACCGAGAGTTCGAGGCCCAAAAGCTCTGGCAGAAACATCAGGTTGAACGGGAAAAAAGGGCTGACGATCAGGGCCCGGTCCGTGACGACCACGATCAGGCAGTTATTGGCACCGCCGAGCCGACCAAGAAAACTCCCGTCGTTCCATCCGGAAGCCGCTCTTTCCTTGAACGGAGAGTTCTTCGGGACGCGCGGAAAAATGGGTTTATCCGCACTTAGGCGGTAGGCGACTGAAGCCGCGATCAGACCGCCGATCCAAAGAAACGGAAACGCGATCAGCATCCCCTCAAGCCATGGATTGTTCATCGCCGCCTCAGGCCGCCCAGGACGCCGCGCAGGAGTTCGCGGGTCAGGGTGGAGCCGGCGGTGCGCAGGACCGATTTGGTCAGGGCCTCGACCGGGGTTTCGCGGGTGGAGCGACGCGCGGCCGGTTTGGCGCGGGCGGCCTCGCGGTCCAGGCGGGCCTGTTCCTTTTCGCGGGCGGCGGCGGCCTTTTCGGCTTCGCGGGCTTTGAGCGCATCGGCCTTGGCCTGGGCGGCCTCGGCGGCAGCCTGAGCCTCGGCCTGATCGGCGGCGGCGTGGCGGGCGGTCAGGACCTCGTGGGCCGACTCGCGGTCGATGGCGGTGTCATACAGGCCGCGCACCGGGCTCTGGGCCATGATTTGGGCGCGCTCGGCCTCGGTCGCGGGGCCCAGGCGGCTGTCGGGCGGGCGGATCATCGTGCGGGCGACCACGGTGGGGGCGCCCTTTTCGTCCAGGACCGAGACCACCGCCTCCCCCACCCCCAGGGCCTGGATCACTTCGGCGGTGTCGAAGGCCGGATCGGCGCGGAAACTGTCGGCGGCGGCCTTCAGCCCGCGCTGCTCCGACGGGGTATAGGCGCGCAGGGCGTGCTGGATGCGGTTGCCCAGCTGGGCCAGGACGCTGTCGGGGATATCGGCCGGGTTCTGGGTCACGAAATAGACGCCGACGCCCTTGGACCGGATCAGGCGGACGACCTGTTCGACCTTTTCCAGCAGGGCCTTGGGCGCATCGTTGAACAGCAGGTGGGCCTCGTCGAAGAAGAAGACCAGCCGGGGTTTTTCCGGGTCGCCGATCTCGGGCAGCTGTTCGAACAGCTCCGACAGCAGCCACAGGAGGAAGGCGGCATACAGGCGCGGGCTGTTCATCAGCCGGTCGGCGGCCAGGACATTGACCTGGCCCCGCCCGTCCAGGCCGGTGCGCAGCATGTCCTCCAGCCGCAGGGCCGGTTCGCCGAATAGGGACTGTCCGCCCTGTTGCTCCAGCTGCAGCAAGGCACGCTGGATGGCGGCGATGGAGGCGGGGGCGACATGGCCGGCCTCGCGCCCGATGCGCTCCGCATTCTCGCCGACATGGACCAGCAGGGACCGCAGATCGTCCAAGTCTAGCAGCAGCAGGCCTTCCTTGTCCGCCACATGGAAGGCGACGGTCAGGACGCCCTCCTGAACCTCGTTCAGGTCCAGCATCCGCGCCATCAGGACGGGGCCGATCTCACTGACTGTGGCACGGACGGGGTGGCCCTTCTGCCCATACAGGTCCCAGAAGACGGTGGGGGCGCCGCGCGGGGTCAGGGTCAGGCCCATGGAGGCGGCGCGGGCGGCCAGCTTTTCGTTCGGCGATCCGGCCATGGCGATGCCGGACAGGTCGCCCTTCACATCGGCGGCAAAGACCGGGACCCCGGCGTCGGAAAACCCCTGGGCCATGATCTGCAGCGTCACCGTCTTGCCCGTGCCGGTGGCCCCGGCGACGACGCCGTGCCGGTTTGCTCGCTTCAGCAACAGGTGCTGGGCCTGGACGGCACCCTCCGGGCCGGACTGGCCCAGGAACAGGCCGGGGACGGGATCGGTCATGGTTGGGGGCTCTCCGGTGACAGACCCTGATTAGCCGAGCCGGCTGCGCCGCTCCAGCCCGGCCGACCGGCGATCTGTGGGCAGGGCCGTTAACCGTGTATAGGAGGGGCGATCATCGGAGGTGGCGTGATGAAGATCCTGCGTTTCGTGCTGATCCTGGCCGTCATGGGCTATGCGGGCTGGCTGGCCTGGCCGCTGCTGTCGCCGCTGCTGGACGGGACGGGCCTGTCGCTGGAGGGCCCAGGTCTTGAGAGTGGGGGGCCGTTCGGCATTCCGGTGGCGGCCCTGTGGATCGGGGCGGCGGTGCTTTATCTGGTCGCGGCCCTGATGCTGGGGGCGGGCAATCCGCGCGCGGCGGTGGCCTATTTCCTGGGGTTCGTGGCCGATGCGGTGCTGAGACTGGCCATCGACCAGGGCCGGTCGGGCGCGCCGGACGTGGCGGCTAGGTCTGGCAAGCCGGGCGACTTTCAGGCGCAGGATGCCGGACCGATGAGTTTGCCGGGCGAGGTGTCGTCCAGCCTAGGCATTGATCCGACCTGGCTGGTGCTGGGGGTTCTGGTCCTGATCGGGGTGCTGGTCTTCGTCGCGAGCCGTCGAAGGCGCCGCGTCCGCATCCCGGGCCGACTCGCGGCCTGAGCCTTCGTCCCCATATGAGGCCCAGACAGAACCTGGACGGTTGATTCCGGCGGATGGAACGCTAGGGTCCGGCCGCTCGCCTCCCCCGCGACCTATGCCCGAGGATTTCATGGCCGACACCGCCTCCAAGACCGCCGCAACCGCCTATGACGTCGTCATCATCGGCGGCGGGCCGGGTGGATACAATGCCGCCATCCGGGCGGGGCAGCTGGGCCTGAGCGTCGCCTGTGTCGAGATGCGCGAGACCCTGGGCGGCACCTGCCTGAACGTCGGCTGCATGCCCTCCAAGGCCCTGCTGCATGCCTCGGAGATGTTCGAGGCCGCCAACACCGAATTCGCCAAGATCGGCATCGAGGTCGCGCCCAAGCTCAATCTGGACCAGATGCATGCCTCCAAGAACGAGAGCGTCACCGCCCTGACCAAGGGGATCGAGTTCCTGTTCAAGAAGAACAAGGCCGTCTGGATCAAGGGCAAGGGCAGGATCACGGGCCCCGGCACCGTCGAGGTCGAGGCTGCCGACGGGTCGAAGACGACGCTGAGCGCCAAGGACATCGTCATCGCCACGGGTTCGGAGCCCACGCCCCTGCCGGGCGTCGATTTCGTGCCGGGCAAGGTGGTGGATTCGACCGGGGCCCTGTCCCTGCCCGCCGTGCCGAAAAAGCTGATCGTCGTCGGTGCCGGGATCATCGGCCTGGAGCTGGGCTCGGTCTGGCGCCGCCTGGGGGCCGAGGTGACGGTGGTGGAATATCTGCCGCGCATCACGCCGGGCATGGATTCGGACCTGGCCACCGCCTTCCAGCGCGCCCTGACCAAACAGGGCATGAGCTTCAAGCTGGGCTCCAAGGTCACCGGGTCGAAGGTGACGGATGCGGGCGTCGAGCTGACCGTGGAGCCGGCCGCCGGCGGCGCGGCCGAGACCCTGACCGGGGATGTGGTCCTGGTGGCCATCGGACGTCGTCCCTATACGACCGGTCTGGGGCTGGAGACCGTGGGGGTCCAGACGGACAAGCGCGGCGTGATCGTGGGCGACCACTTCAAGGTCGCGCCCGGCCTGTGGGTGATCGGCGACGTCACGACCGGCCCGATGCTGGCCCACAAGGCGGAAGAGGATGCCGTCGCGGCCATCGAGCTGATCGCGGGCAAGGCCGGTCACGTCGACTACAACCTGGTGCCCAGCGTGGTCTATACCTTCCCCGAGGTGGCGTGGGTCGGCAAGACCGAGGACCAGCTGAAGGCCGACGGCGTCGCCTACAAGTCCGGCAAATTCCCGTTCAGCGCCAACAGCCGCGCCAAGATCAACCATGAGACCGACGGCTATGCCAAGGTCCTGGCCGATGCCGTGACCGACCGCATCCTGGGCGTTCACATCATGGGGCCCCAGGCGGGCGAGATGATCGGCGAGGCCTGTATCGCCATGGCCTTCGGCGGCGCCTCGGAAGACATCGCCCGCACCAGCCACGCCCACCCGACCCGCTCCGAAGCCGTCAAACAGGCGGCCATGGGCGTCGAGGGCTGGACGATGCAGGCGTGATGCTTCTCCCTCCCCTTCATGGGGAGGGATGATCGCGAAGCGATCCGGGTGGGGACGTGTCCACTCGGCAAGGCCTTTGGCTTTCTCTGAACATCCCCACCCGCGCTCGCTAGGCTCGCGGTCGCTCCCCATGAAGGGGAGGGAGAGGGCGGCTTCACGCCCGTGGATGCGCTGCGGCGTAGGCGGTGAGGAGGCGGGCGGCGTCGACGCCGGTGTATTTCTGAGTGGTCGACAGGCTGGCGTGGCCCAGCAGTTCCTGGATCGAGCGCAGATCGGCCCCGGCCCCCAGCAGATGGGTCGCAAAACTGTGGCGCAGGGCGTGGGGGGTGGTGCTGTCGGGTAGGCCGAGGCGTCCGCGCAGGCGCTGGACCGTGGCCTGGACCTGACGGGGACTTAAGCGCCCGCCGCGTCTGGCCCGGAACAGGGGCTGGTCGGGGGCGGAGGGCCAGGGGGTCAGGGCCTGGTAAGCCTGCACCGCCGCGCGGACGGCCGGCAGGACCGGGGCCATCCGGGTCTTGCCGCCCTTGCCGGTGATCCGCAGGGCTTCCGGCAAGGGGGCGTCCGCGCCGGTCAGGGACAGGGCTTCGGAAATCCGCAGGCCGCAGCCATACAGCAATGACAGGACGGCCCGGTCGCGCGCAGCCTCCCAAGGCTCGGCGTCGGGGTCCAGGGCCGGCTCGTTCAGCAGGCCGCGCGCCTGATCCTCGGTCACCGGGCGGGGCAGGCTGGCCTTGACCCGGGGACCGCGCACCAGGGCCAGTTGCGGGGCAGGTGTACCGCAGCGCCGGTCCAGAAAGGTGTGAAAAGTGCGGATGGCCGACAAGGTCTGGGACAGCGACCGGGCCGCCAGAGGGTGATCGCCCCCTCGCCGCTCGGCCAGATGGGCCCGGACCTCGGCGGCGGTGACGGTGCCCAGGTCGGACAGGCTCAGGGCCTCGCCCCGGTGGCGCTCCAGAAAGGCGATGTAGAGGCGGCCGATATGGCCATAGGCCTCCAGGGTGCGGGGCGACAGGCGGCGCTCATGGGCCAGATGCTCCAGCCAGGCGGCCAGGGCTTCGGGCGCGGTCAACCGGCCACCGGCCAGCGTTCGGCCATCCGTTCGACCACGCGGGCGATGAAGGCGGCCAGCTCGCAGCCCATGGCGGGGGTGAAGCCGTCCGCCTCGGTCGAACCGAAGGCGCACAGGGCGTGGCGGGCCGTGCCGTCCGGCCCGATGCGCGGGGCCATGCGGATCAGGGCAATGGACTGGATGGTGTCCTCGACCGCGCCGAACAGATTGAGGCCCTCGATCCGGGGGCCCAGCCAATGGAGGCCGTCCTCGCTCATCAGGCGATCGACGCTGCCTGGATCCAGCGCCCGCCAGCCGAAGGGGATGACCCCGGGCTTTTCCAGGGCGATGGCAGCCCCGGCGACGCCGAACCGGGCCTGGGCCACCCCGTCCAGACGCCGCGCCAGGTCCGAATGGCCCGTGGCCTCCATCAGATCAAGGGCGGCAACGTGGGTCTGGGTCTGGGCGGCGAAGTTGGCGCGGGCAATGGTTTCGATGCGGCGGCGGGCATCGGTCTCGCGCTCCACCACCGCTTCCAGCCGGGCCTCGACCCGGCCCAGGGCGGCGGTGCCGAAGTCCACGACATTGCGGTCCGTGGCGCGCAGACCCAACTCTTCCAGCAGGGCGCGATCCTCGGTCAGGGGCCCGGGATGGGCGTGCAGCCACGCGCGCACGCGCGGCCAGTGCAGGCCGTCAGAGAGAGGATCGTCGCCGTTTGCGGCGTCTTCGAAGAGGTCCAGCGACGTGCCCACCGAAACTCCTTCAAAGGAAAAACGGGCGTTTACAGAATCGACTGACCGGTCTTGCCCCAGTCCGCCAGGAAGGCATCAAGCCCCTTGTCGGTTAAGGGATGTTTTATCAACGCCTTGAAGGTGTCGGCCGGAAGCGTCGCGGCGTCGGCACCGGCCAGGGCGGCGGCGCTGACATGGGCCGGATGGCGCAGGGAGGCGGCCAGGATCTCGGTCTCGAACCCGTGGATGTCGTAGAGGGCGCGGATCTCCTCCAGCAGCACACTGCCGTCCGCGCCATGGTCGTCCAGCCGCCCGACGAAGGGCGAGACGAAGGTGGCCCCCGCCTTGGCCGCCAGCAGGGCCTGGGCCACCGAGAAGCACAGGGTGACGTTGGTCTTGATGCCCTTGTCGGCGAAATTGCGCGCGGCCCGCAGTCCGTCCCAGGTCAGAGGCAGTTTGACGACCACGTTCGGGGCGATGGCCGCCAGCTTGTCGCCCTCCTTGACCATGGTCTCATAGTCGGTGGCGACGGCCTCGGCCGAAATGGGCCCCTCGACGAGGGCGCAAATCTCGGCGATGACCTCGGCGATGTTCCGGCCCGACTTGGCGATCAGCGACGGATTGGTGGTGACGCCGTCCACCATCCCGGTGGGCAGCATCTCCTTGATGACGGCGACGTCGGCGGTATCGAGAAAGAGTTTCATGGAGGTGGTCTTTAGCGGGACAGCGAGAGTGAGGCGAGAGCCAAAATCCTCCCCCAATGGGGGAGGGGGACCGCGAAGCGGTGGAGGGGGTAAACCGCAGACACCGAGTCTGGATTGGGCCCCCTCCGTCACGGCGCGAAGGCGCGCCGTGCCACCTCCCCCAATGGGGGAGGAACTGCTGCCATGATCGTCGCCACCGTTCTCATTCCCCTGCCGGTGCCGGAGGCCTTCGACTATGAGGCGCCGGAGGGGGTGGTGCTGGCGCGGGGGGACCAGGTGGCCGTGCCGCTGGGGCCCCGGACCCTGCGCGGCATCGTCACCGAGGTGCGCGAGACGACCGGATCGAACCGGCGGCTGAAGGCGATTGAGGCGCGGCTGGACGATCCGCCCCTGCCGCCCGGCACTCTGGACTTCGTCGAATGGGCCGCGCGCTGGACCCTGAGCCCGCCCGGCGAGATGGCGGCCATGGCGCTGAAGGGCCTGCGAGGGCCCCGTCCCCGGCCGGAACGGCGCGTGCGGCGGGTCGGCGAACGCACCCCGGCCCGGCCTACCCCCGCGCGGCTGGCGGTGCTGGCGGTTCTGGGCGAGCGGGCCATGGCGGCGGCCGACCTGGCGCGGGCCGCCGCCGTCTCCTCCGGAGTGGTCAAGGGGCTGATCGACGAGGGGGTGCTGGAGATTATCGAGATCCCGGCCGAGGCGGGTCTCGATGCGCCCGACCCGGACCATGCCCCGGCCCGCCTGAACGCCGACCAGGCGGCAGCGGCGGCGGTCATGGGCGAGGCGGTCACGACCGGCGGCTTTCACCCCTTCCTGCTCGACGGGGTGACCGGCTCGGGCAAGACCGAGGCCTATCTGGAGGCGGCGGCGCGCGCGCTGCGGGCCGATCCGGGGGCGCAGATCCTGATCCTTCTGCCCGAGATCGCCCTGACCCAGGCGCTGATCGCACGCCTCACCGACCGGTTCGGGGCCGCACCGGCGGAATGGCATTCCGGCATTGCCCCGCCGCGCCGCCGGCTGGTGTGGGAGGCGGTGGTTGCGGGCCGCTGCAACATCGTGGTCGGGGCACGCTCGGCCCTGTTCCTGCCGTTCACCAACCTGAAGCTGATCGTGGTCGACGAGGAGCACGACGGCTCGTTCAAACAGGAGGACGGCCTCGTCTATCACGGGCGGGACCTGGCCGTGGCGCGGGCCCGGATCGAGGGGGCCACCGTGGTCCTGGCCTCGGCCACCCCGTCGCTGGAGACCCTGGCCAATGCCCAGGCCGGGCGATACGGCTGGCTGCGGCTGGAGGCCCGGCACGGAGCGGCGGTCCTGCCCGACATCACCCTGCTGGACCTGCGCCAGACCCCGCCCGATCCCCAGACTTGGCTGTCCGAGCCGCTGCGCACCGCGATCGCCGAGACCCTGATGGCCGGGGAGCAGACCCTGCTGTTCCTGAACCGGCGCGGCTATGCCCCTGTGGTGCTGTGCCGGGCCTGTGGTCACCGGATGACGGCCCCCGATACCGACAGCTGGCTGGTCGAGCATCGCTATACCGGGCGGCTGGTCTGTCACCTGACGGGCTTTTCCATGCCCCGGCCCAAGCATTGCCCGGCCTGCGGGGCGGAGGACACCCTGGTCGCGGTCGGCCCCGGCGTCGAGCGGGTGGAGGAGGAGGTCAAAAGCCTGTTCCCCCAGGCCCGCACCGCGGTCTTCAGCAGCGACACCGTCCCCGATGCCCGCGCCGCCCGCGCCCTGATCCAGGCCATGGCGGACGGAGAGATCGACATCCTGGTGGCGACCCAGGCGGCGGCCAAGGGGCACAATTTCCCGCGCCTGACCCTGGTCGGGGTGGTGGATGCGGACCTGGGGCTGAGGGGCGGGGACCTCCGGGCGGCGGAGCGGACCTTTCAACTGTTGACCCAAGCGACCGGGCGGGCAGGGCGGGCCGACCGGCCGGGCCGGGCCCTGCTGCAGACCTGGACGCCCGAACATCCGGTGTTGATCGCCCTGGCGGCCGGGGATCGCGATGCCTTTGTCGCCGCCGAAATGGCAGAGCGCGAGGCGGCGTCCCTGCCGCCCTTCGGGCGTCTGGCGGCGCTGATCCTGTCGGGCGAGAACGGCGAGGCGGTCGAGAAGACGGCCCAGGCCCTGGCCGCCTCCATTCCCAATGCCGAACGGCTGGAGGTCTACGGCCCCGCCGACGCCCCCCTGGCCCTGGTCCGGGGGCGGCGGCGCAAGCGGCTGCTGGTCCGGGCCGACCGCGACGTCGACCTGCAGGGCTTCCTGCGCGCCTGGCTGGCACGGGTGAAGGTGCCCGGCTCGGTGCGGCTGACGGTCGATGTGGATCCGTACAGCTTTCTGTAGGGCAGCACCCCTGTTTCGTCATTCCGGGGCTTGGCGCAGCCAAGAACCCGGAACCCCGGACCTGGTCACGGACCTCAAGCTCACGGCGACGCGAACGTCGTCCCCCTGGGTTCCGGGTTCGCTCTGCGAGCGCCCCGGAATGACGACCCCAAAAGTGTCGATACGATCTCTGATGGACCTACAGGTTCAGCAGGGCCGGGTCGCCGCCCTGGGCGGAGATGTTGTTGCTGATGGCCTTCTCGGCGGCATAGCGGATCAGGCTGTTGGGGCCCCCGGCCTTGGGGCCGGTGCCGGACAGGCCCTCGCCGCCGAAGGGCTGGACGCCGACGACGGC
Organism: Brevundimonas vitisensis; assembly: GCF_016656965.1. NCBI lineage: Bacteria > Pseudomonadati > Pseudomonadota > Alphaproteobacteria > Caulobacterales > Caulobacteraceae > Brevundimonas > Brevundimonas vitis. The sequence goes on along the minus strand of NZ_CP067977.1, from coordinate 1,867,926 downwards.
ACCGGTGATCGAGCGGTTGATATAGACATTGCCGGCCGGGACCCGGGCGATGACTTCCTCGGCAAAGGCCTCGATCCGGCTGTGAACGCCCAGGGTCAGGCCATAGCCGCGCGCCGCCAGCCTGCGGGCCACGTTCGCCAGATCGGCCGGGTCGTAGCGATAGATGTGCAGGATGGGGCCAAAGACCTCACGCTCCAGGAAGTCGGGCGTGGGGATTTCGGCGATGGTGGGGGCGAACAGGTCGCCGCGGGTCGCGCCCTCCGGCATGGCGGCGCGGGCGATGACCTTGGCCTCCTTTGACAGACGCTCGACATGGGCCTCCAGCGCCTGACGGCTTTCGGCGTCGATGACCGGGCCGATGTCGGTGGCCGGGTCGGTCGGATCGCCCAGGACCTGGGCCGCCAGGGCCCCCTTCAAGCCCTCGATCAGGCTGTCGGCCGAGTCCTTGGGGGCATAGAGGATGCGCAGGGCCGAGCAGCGCTGGCCCGCCGAGCCGAAGGCCGAGACGATGACGTCGTCGATGACCTGTTCGCGCAGGGCGGTGGTGTCCACGAACATGGCGTTCAGCCCGCCCGTCTCGGCGATGAAGGGCAGGATGGGACCGGGCCGGGCCGCCAGGGACCGGTTGATGGCGGCGGCGGTGTCGGTGCCGCCGGTGAAGGCCACGCCATCGATCCCGGGATGGCTGACCAGGGCCGCGCCCACGGTCTCGCCCCGGCCGGGGACCAGGGCCAGAAGGTCGGGGTTCAGACCGGCCTTGTGGAACAGGCGTACGGCCTCGGCGGCGATCAGAGGGGTCTGTTCGGCAGGCTTGGCCAGGACGGCATTGCCCGCGGCCAGGGCGGCGGCAACCTGGCCGGTGAAGATGGCCAGGGGGAAGTTCCAGGGGCTGATGCAGGCGAAGACGCCCCGGCCGTGCAGGACCAGGCGGTTGGTCTCGCCCACCGGGCCGGTCAGGGGCTGGGGCCCGCCGAAGTCGCGCTCGGCCAGCATGGCGTAGTAGCGGCAGAAGTCGGCCGCCTCGCGCACCTCGGCCACGCCGTCGTTCAAGGTCTTGCCCGCCTCGCGGCTGAGCAGGGCGACCAGCCGGTCCAGGTCCGCTTCCAGCGCATTGGCCATGGCACGCAGAACGGGCGCGCGTTTCGATCCACCGGAGCGGTCCCAGGCCACCTGGGCGCGCGACGCAGCGTCGACGGCGGCATCCAGGTCGGCGGGCGTGGCCTCGGACACATGGCCCAGGACCTGATGGCGGTCATAGGGGTTGGTCACGGTGCGCGGATCGGTCCCGGCCAGCAGGCGCCCGCCGACGATGGGGCCGGAGGTCCAGGTTTCCGCATCGGTGCGGGCCAGGGCCGCCGCATGGCGCTCGCGGTCGGCCTTCTGGGAATAGTCGCGGCCCAGCGAGTTCTGGCGGTCCATATAGATGTCCTTGGGCGTGGGGATCTTGGCGTGGCGGTCGGGGTGGGCCTCGACCGAGGTGATGGGGTCGGCGGCGACGGCGGAGGCAGGCACCCGCTCGTCCAGCAGGGCATGGACGAAGGAGGAGTTGGCCCCGTTTTCCAGCAGACGGCGCACCAGATAGGGCAGAAGGTCCTCATGCCCGCCCACGGGGGCATAGGCGCGGACGGTGATGGGGCCAAAGGTGTCGATGGCGGCGTCGTACAGCGCCTCGCCCATGCCGTGCAGGCGCTGGAACTCGATCTTCACGCCGGAATCCCGGGCCATCCGATGCACGGCGGCCAGGGAATGGGCGTTGTGGGTGGCGAACTGGGCATAGAGATGCGGGGCCGCATCGATCATGGCCCGGGCGCAGACCAGATAGTTCAGGTCGGTCGCCGCCTTGGTGGTGAAGACCGGATAGTCGGTCCGGCCCAGGACCTGGGCACGTTTGATCTCGGTGTCCCAATAGGCACCCTTGACCAGCCGGACCATCAGGCGACGGCCCGATGTGCGGGCCAGCTCGGCCACGCGGGCGATGACCTCGGGTCCGCGCTTCTGATAGGCCTGAACAGCCAGACCCAGACCCTTCCACTCGCCCAGCTCCGGCTCGTGCGCCAGACGGTCCAGGAGTTTCAGCGACAGGGCCAGACGGTCGGCCTCCTCCGCATCCATGGTGAAGTTGATGTCGTGGGACGCCGCGATCCGGGCCAGCCGCAGGATGCGGGGATAGAGCTCGTCCCAGACGCGGCCCTCATGCGTGGCCTCATAGCGGGGCGACAGGGCCGACAGCTTGACCGAGACGCCGTGCCCGGCCTCCGGCCCCTGACCCTTGGCCGTCTTGCCGACGGCGGCGATGGCCTCGGCGTAGATGCGTTCGTAGCGTTCGGCGTCGGCGGCGGTGCGCGCCCCCTCGCCCAGCATGTCGAAACTGCACAGCCAGCCCTCGCGGTTCGATCGTTTCAGCGCCGCCTCGATGGTGCGGCCGACCACGAACTGTTCGCCCATGATGCGGACGGCGGCGGCCACGGCCTCGCGGATCACCGGCTCGCCCAGGCGGCCGACGACGCGCTTCAAGAAGCCGGGCAGGTCGCTGCGGGCCTGATCGTCGACATCGACCAGCTTGCCCGTCAGCACCAGGCCCCAGGTCGAGGCATTGACGAACAGGCTGTCGGACTGACCCAGGTGGCTGGCCCAATCGGCCGAGCCGATTTTTTCGGCGATCAGCCGGTCGCGGGTGTCCTCGTCCGGGGTGCGCAACAGGGCCTCGGCCAGGCACATCAGGGCCAGGCCCTCTCGGGTGCCCAGCGAAAACTCCTGCAGGAAGCTCTCGACGACGCCCTGTTTCTTGACGCTGGCGCGGGCGCGCTGGACCAGGGTTACCGCCTCGGCGACCACGGCGGCACGGGCGGCCCCGTCGAGGGGATTATGGCTCAGCAGAGCCCGCACAGAGGCCGCTTCGTCCGCATACTTGCCGTGATCCAGCGTATCCCAGTCCTGGGTTAGGGCGATCGGGGACGAAACGTGTGCGCTCATGATCCCCACATACGCCCTTCTCCCGTGCGGGGGGAAGGGCTATGGGTTGCGGTCTCGCTCACGGTGAAAGTCGCCGCCCGCAATGCGCATCGTCCTGGCCACAGACGCCTGGGAACCCCAGGTAAACGGCGTCGTCCGCACCCTGACCCGCACCGTGTCCGAATGCCTGGCCATGGGCCATGAGGTCGAGGTCATCGAACCCAGCCAGTTCAAGACCATCCCGGCTCCCACCTATCCCGAGATCCGCCTGGCCCTGGGGGCAGAGGAAGAGATCCGCGAGCGGCTGCGCGCCTTCGAGCCCGAGGCCGTCCACATCGCCACCGAAGGGCCGATCGGCATCGCCACGCGGCGGATCTGCGTGGAATGGAAGCTGCCCTTCACGACCAGCTATCACACGAAATTCCCCGAATACATCTCGGCCCGTTTCCCGGTCCCGGTGCAGGTCGGCTATGCCTATATGAAGTGGTTCCACAAGCCGTCGGGACGGCTGATGGTGGCCACGCCGACGCTTCGCGACGAACTTCTGGAACGGGGTTTCCGCAATGTCTCGCCTTGGTCGCGGGGGGTGGATACCGAACAGTTCAACCCCGACCTGGAGCCGATCTATGCCGAACTGGGCGGGGCCGACTGGCCGCGGCCCTTCTGGCTGAACGTCGGCCGGGTGGCGGTCGAGAAGAATATCGAGGCCTTCCTGGAAACCGACCTGCCGGGCACCAAGATCGTGGTCGGCGACGGCCCGGCGCGGGCGGAGCTTGAGGCCAAATATCCGCAGGCCAAATTCCTCGGGGCCAAGTTCGGTCAGGAACTGGGCCGATGCTTCCGCGACGCCGATGTGTTCGTCTTCCCCAGCTGGACCGACACCTTTGGTCTGGTGATCCTGGAATCCATGGCGGCGGGCACGCCGGTGGCCGCCTATCCGGCGCATGGTCCGATCGACATCATTCCCGGATCGAATGCCGGGGCCATCGATCCGGACCTGAAGACCGCCTGCATGGCCGCGCTGGAGTGCGACCGGGCCCAGGTGCGGGCCTATGCCGAAAAATTCAGCTGGCGGGCCTCGGCCGAACAGTTCGTCGAGAACTTGGAGCCCTATCCCGAGCCGGAGCGGGGCCGGTTCTGGCGGCGTTTGCGCCGGATCGCCCGGCTGCGGCGGCGCCAGGCCGCCTGAGTCGCCTAACGACGCCCTCTGGCCTTTCGCGCCACACCCCTGTATGAGGCGCGCGCTCCCCGCATGACGCTTTTCCTTAAGCGGCCCCGCTTCTGCCCGGCCGCGTTTTCGCATTGAACGACCGACATGAACCTTCGCAACGTCGCCATCATCGCCCACGTCGACCATGGCAAGACCACCCTGGTGGACCAGCTGCTCGCCCAATCCGGTGTCTTCCGAGCCAATGAGGCGACGACCGAACGGGCGATGGATTCCAACGATCAGGAAAAAGAGCGCGGCATCACCATCCTGGCCAAATGCACGTCCGTGCTGTGGAACGGCAAGGCGGGCGAGACCCGGATCAACATCATCGACACTCCGGGCCACGCCGACTTCGGCGGCGAGGTCGAGCGTATCCTGGGCATGGTGGACGGCTGCGTCATCCTGGTGGATGCCGAAGAGGGCGTCATGCCCCAGACCAAGTTCGTGCTGACCAAGGCCCTGAAGATGGGCCTGCGCCCGATCCTGTGCATCAACAAGGTCGACCGCGCCCACGCCGACCCCGACCGGGTGCATAACGAGACCTTCGACCTGTTCGCGGCCATCGGCGCAACGGACGAGCAGCTGGACTTCCCGCACATCTATGCTTCGGGCCGCAACGGCTGGGCGACGCTGGATCTGAACCAGCCCAACGACAACCTGGCCCCGCTGTTCGACCTGATCGTCGACCATGTGCCGCCGCCCAAGGTGCAGGAAAACAAGGACAAGCCGTTCCAGATGCTGAACGTGCTGATCGAAAGCGATCCGTTCCTCGGCCGGATCCTGACGGGCCGTATTCAGTCGGGCAAGGCGGTTCCCGGGATGGCGATCCACGCCCTGGATCGCGAAGGCAAGGAAATCGAGCGCGGCCGCATCACCAAGGTGCTGGCCTTCCGCGGCCTGAAGCGTCAGCCGCTGGACGAAGGATCCGAGGCCGGCGATATCGTCGCCATTGCCGGCATGTCCAAGGCCACGGTGGCCGACACCCTGTGCGCCATGGAAGTCACCGAGGCGCTGGACGCCCAGCCGATCGACCCGCCGACCATCTCCATGACGGTGGGCGTCAACGACAGCCCGCTGGCCGGGCGCGAAGGCGACAAGGTCCAGTCGCGCGTCATCCGCGACCGTCTGCTGAAAGAGGCCGAGGCCAATGTCGCGATCCGCGTCACCACCACCGAAGGCGGCGACGCCTATGAGGTGGCCGGCCGCGGCGAACTTCAGCTGGGCGTGCTGATCGAAAACATGCGCCGCGAAGGCTTCGAGGTTTCGATCTCGCGTCCGCGCGTCGTCTATCAACAAGGCGAGAACGGCGAGAAGCTGGAGCCGATCGAGGACGTCATGATCGACGTCGACGACGAATTCTCGGGCATCGTCATCGAGAAGCTGGCGGCGCGTAAGGCCGAGATGACCGACATGGGCCCGTCGGGTGCCGGCAAGACGCGGATTCAGCTGAAATGCCCGTCGCGTTCGCTGATCGGCTATCAGGGCGAGTTCCTGACCGACACGCGCGGCTCGGGCGTGCTGAACCGGGTCTTCTCGCATTATGAGCCGTATAAGGGTGAGATCGCCGGCCGTCTGAAGGGTGTGCTGATCTCGAACTCCGATGGCGAGACGGCGGCCTTTGCCCTGTGGAACCTGGAAGACCGCGGCGTGATGTTCGTGGGCGCGGGCGAAAAGACCTATCAGGGCATGATCATCGGCGAGAACAGCCGCTGGGATGACCTGGACGTCAACCCCATCAAGGGCAAGCAGCTGACCAACGTCCGGGCGGCTGGCAAGGACGAGGCCGTGCGTCTGACGCCGCCGCGCCAGATGTCGCTGGAGCAGGCCATCGCCTACATCGACGAGGACGAACTGGTCGAGGTGACGCCCAAGTCGATCCGCTTGCGCAAGCAGATCCTGAACCCCAGCTTCCGCAAGAAGCGCGTCCGCCCCGACTGATGCTCGCCATCAGCGAAGCGACCGGGTGACAACCCAAAAGGAAAGGGCGGCCCCCGCAAGGGAGCCGCCCTTTTTCGTCCTGTAGGACGGTGCTGCGCTTAGCGGCGCTTCACCAGACCCAGCAGGAAGAGCAGGATGATCGCACCCAGGGTGGCGACGATGGTCGAGCCAATCCAACCGCCCCAGGCGAAGCCCAGCGCATTGGCGATGAAGCCACCGATGACCGCGCCGACGATGCCGACGATCAGGTTGGTCAGCAGGCCGTGATTGCGGCCCATGATCTTTTCGGCCAGCCAGCCGGCGATGATACCGACGATAATCCAGAAGATGATGTTCATTGAGTAGTCCTTCCATCCAAAGCCTTGGTCCGCCCTAAATGCGCCATGTGGCATGGGGTTGCACGGCCACGCTTGATCCGGTGTCCGAAGCGTCACCGCAGCTAATGGAGTTGAGCCCCGCACCTGCCTCGTGTAACCCCGCCTCCTGAGCAGAAGCCTGCGGAGCGTGCCGAATTGACCCAGACCCAATATCCGTCGTCCTTCGACAAGGAAGCCCTGCTGGCGTCCGGTCGCGGCGAACTGTTCGGTCCGGGCAATGCCCAGCTGCCTGCTCCGCCGATGCTGATGTTCGATCGGATCACCCAGATCAGCGCGGACGGCGGGGCCCACGGCAAGGGCTATGTCGAGGCCGAGCTGGATATCCATCCGGACCTCTGGTTCTTCCAGTGTCACTTCATCGGCGATCCCGTCATGCCCGGCTGCCTGGGCCTGGATGCCATGTGGCAGCTGGTGGGCTTCTATCTGGGCTGGATCGGTGGTCCTGGCCGCGGGCGGGCTCTGGGCGTCGGCGAGGTGAAATTCACCGGCCAGGTCCAGCCGGACATCAAGAAGGTCGTCTATAAGATCGATCTGAAGCGGGTCATCAACCGCCGTCTGGTCATGGGCATTGCCGATGGCGTGCTGGAAGCCGACGGCGTGCCTATCTATAGCTGTCAGGACATGCGCGTCGGCCTGTTCGGCGGGACGTCCGAAGCCGTCGGCGGCTGATCGACCATCAAAAGACCGCGCGTCACGCGGCGACTCTAAGACTGAGAAGGAAACACCATGCGGCGTGTCGTCGTCACCGGCCTGGGCATCGTCTCTTCCATCGGCACCGGACAGGATGAGGTCACCGCCTCCCTGCGCGAAGCCCGTTCGGGGGTAGTCGCTGCCCCGGACCATGCCCAGCATGGATTCCGGTCGCAGGTCTGGGCCCCGCCGTCGCTGGGCGTCACGGCCGAGGACTGGGCCCCCCATGTCGACCGCCGCGCTGCGCGATTCCTGGCCAACGGCACCGCCTGGGGTCACATCGCCTTTGAAGAAGCGCTGAAGGATTCGGGCCTGAGCGCCGAAGAGATCAAGTCCGAACGCATCGGCCTGATCGTGGGCGAGGGCGGACCCTCGACCCAGGTCATCCTGCAGGCGGCCGCCACCACGGTGGAAAAGGGCTCGCCCAAGCGCATCGGTCCGTTCGCCGTGCCCAAGGCCATGGCATCGGGCCCCTCGGCCGTGCTGGCGACGTGGTTCCAGCTGAAGGGCATCAACTATTCGATCAGTTCGGCCTGTGCGACCAGCGCCCACTGCATCGGGGCTGCAGCCGAACAGATCGCCTGGGGCAAGCAGGACGTGGTCTTCGCCGGCGGATGCGAGGACATCGACTGGTCCATGTCGAACATGTTCGACGCGATGGGGGCCATGTCCTCCGACTTCAACGATAGGCCGTCGGTCGCCTCGCGCGCCTATGACAAGGATCGCGACGGCTTCGTGATCGCGGGCGGTGCCGGCATCGTCGTGCTGGAGGAATATGAGCGGGCCGTGGCGCGCGGCGCGACCATCTATGCCGAAGTCACCGGCTATGGTGCCAATTCCGATGGCTATGACATGGTCGCTCCCTCGGGCGAGGGGGCCGAGCGCTGCATGAAGATCGCGCTGGAAATGGCCGGCAATCCGAAGATCGACTATCTGAACCCGCACGGCACCTCGACGCCCGTGGGCGACTCCAAGGAGATGGGCGCGGTCCGCAATGTCTTCGGCGACGACCTGCCCATGATCTCCTCGACCAAGTCGCTGACCGGCCATTCGCTGGGCGCCGCCGGGGCCCAGGAGGCGATCTACTGCCTGCTGATGATGAAGCACGGCTTTGCTGCCGAAAGCGCCCACATCGAAAACCTCGATCCCGAGTTCGAGGGCATGCCCATCCTGCGTCAGCGCCACGATGGCGAGCTGAAGCACGTCATGTCCAACAGCTTCGGCTTCGGCGGCACGAACGGAACGCTGATCCTGTCGAAGGTCTGACGGCTCAGGCCGCCGCGCGGTCCGCGGTCAAGGCGGGGGTCAGGGCGCGGCGGATGGCATCGAGCAGGACCTCGGGCTGGATCGGTTTTTGAACCACGCCGTCCATTCCGGCCGCCAGATAGGCTTCGGCATCGCGATCGTCCGCATTGGCGGTCAGGGCCAGGATCGGCAGGCCGGCCACCGGTCCTGGCAGGGCGCGGATCGCGCGGGTGGCCTCGACGCCGTCCATGACCGGCATCTTGATGTCCATCAGGATCAGGTCATAGGTACCGGTCCGCGCGGCCTCGACCGCCGCGCGTCCATCCTCGACCATATCGGCGGTGCATCCGAACAGCTCCAGAAGCTTGCCCGCGAGGAAGCGGTTCGTGGCATTGTCGTCGACGACCAGGACGTGAAGCGTCTCATGTGGGGTGGGCTCTGCCATGTCCGGGACCCCGGCGCTTTCTATCTCGACGGCGGGTGCCGCAAAGGAGAAGCTGAACCGCGCCCCGCCTGTCGGGGCCGTGGAGAGGGAGATGGTGCCCCCCACTCGCTCCACGATCTGGCGGCAGATGGCCAGACCCAGCCCGGCCCCGGCGCTTGAGCGGCCCGCATCGCCGGTGTTGAAAGGCTCGAAGATGGTCGCGGCGGCGGTTTCCGGCACGCCGGGACCACTGTCGTCGACGGACCCGGTCACCTGCACTCCTTCGGCCGTGGCCTCGGTCGTCAGAAGCACCTGGATGCCGCCGGTCTCGGTGAACTTGATGGCGTTGCCGATCAGATTGTTGAACAGCTGCTTCAGCCGGACCCCGTCAGCGACGATGCCGTCGGCGGCGCTCAGACTGGCCTCGACGCTCAGGGACAGGCTCTTCTCCTCGGCCCGCGGCCGCCATAGCCGATCAAGGTCGGCGGCCAGCTCCGACAGGCTGAGCGGGGCCGGCTCCAGCGCCAGCAGGCCCGCCTCGGCCCGCGACATGTCCAGAGCGTCGGTCAGCAGGCGCAGCAGGCCCTGGCCGGACTCCACGATGGTGTCGACATGGGGGCGCAGCGCCTCCTGGGTCAGCAGACGCTGCATCAGGGCCGCGACGCCCAGCACACCGTTCAGGGGCGTGCGGATTTCGTGGCTCATCACCGCCAGAAATTCGGACTTGGCGCGGCTGGAGGCGCGGGCGCGGGCCTCGGCGGCGGCCAGACCGCGGGCCAATTCGCCCATCTCCTCGGCGCGCCGCTTGTAGAGCGCGCTGCCCGCCTGGAGCACCTGCAGAATGGCGCCGACGCCGACGTAGCGCCCCTGGCGGTCCACGGCGATGAAGCCGCCCAGCAGCGACGCGGCCTCGCTGGAATCTATGGTGGCGAAGAAGGCCTCGGCGCCGTCCTCCGCGCGCGCGATGGAGGGCCGATCGTTCATCAGGGCCGACACTGGCCGCTTGGCATAGAGTTCGCGGCCGAAGGCGCCGGCCATCTTCAGGGTGAAGGCGTTGCGCTCGATCAGACCCAGCGGACGGTGATCCTCGTCGACGACCGCGATGACCAGGGTGTTCGGCTCGGCCAGGAACCGCTCATACACTTCGGCTCCCCGGGTGGTCGGGAACACGGGTGTTGCCGCCTCGATATAGTCGCCGATCCGCGCCATGCGCCCTCCCGGCCGTCTCACAGGCCACGGGCGTATGGCTTAGCTGTCGGCGCTTAACGACCGGTTGGCCCAGTGTGAAACTTTTTCAATGAAAACAGCAAACTAACGCGGCGTTCGGAGCATTTGTCACGATCGCTTCCTTCCCGCAGCTCGCCGGCTTGTCGGGAACCGAACACGGCGTTACGCCTTGTCTAGCGCTTGATCCCGGAGCCCGCCCTGACCCCCGATCCCTATATCCTGTTCCTGCTGGGGCTCGGCCTGGTGGTCCTGCTGGTCAGCTGGGCGCCCGTGGGGCTGAAGCGGCTGCCGCTGACGCTGGCGATCCTGTGCGTGGGGGTGGGCGTCGGCGTCTTCTCCACGGGGCTGATGGCCTTCAACCCCGATCCGCGTACCTGGGACACGGTGACGGAGAAGCTGACCGAGCTGGTGGTCATCATCAGCCTGATGGGTTGCGGGCTCAAACTGGACCGAAAGCTGGGTTGGAAACGCTGGGCGGTGACCTGGCGATTGCTGGCCATCGCCATGCCGCTGACGATCGGCGCGGTCCTGGTGCTGGGGGTCTGGGGTCTGGGGCTGGCCCTGCCGATGGCGCTGCTGCTGGGCGCAGCCATGGCCCCGACCGATCCGGTGCTGGCCTCTGACGTCCAGGTGGGCCCGCCCGGCTCCGGCGAGGAGGACGAAGTGCGGTTCGGCCTGACGTCCGAGGCGGGCCTGAACGACGCCCTGGCCTTTCCCTTCGTGCATCTGGCCATATTGGCATCGCTGGGCGGACTGGCGACCAGCGAGGGACTGCTCGACTGGGGCCTGGTCAAGGTGGGATGGAAGATCGCCGCCGGTCTGGGCATGGGCTGGCTGGTCGGCGCGGCCTTTGGTTGGCTGCTGTTCCGGGATTCCAGCCGCAGGCTGTCCCACCTGGGCGACGGGCTGATTGCCCTGGCGGCCACCTTCCTGGCCTATGCCGCCACTGAACTGGTGCACGGCTACGGATTTCTGGCGGTGTTCGTGGCGGCGGTGACGATCCGCAATTGGGAGCGCGACCACGCGTTTCACGAAGAAATGCACGACCTGTCGGATCAGGTCGAACGGCTGCTGATGATGCTGCTGCTGGTTCTTTTTGGCGGTGCGCTGGCCAACGGCCTTCTGGCCAGCCTGACATGGATCGATATCGCGGTCGCCCTGGGCATCCTGCTGATCGTGCGCCCAGTTGCAGGGCTGCTGGCGCTGATCGGGGCTCCCCAGCCCTTCAGGGAGAAGCTGCTGCTGGCCTTTCTGGGCATTCGGGGTGTCGGTTCGATCTACTATGTCGCCTATGGCCTGAATCACGGGGATTTCGGCAACAGCGAGCGGCTCTGGGCCCTGGTGGGCTTTATCGTCCTGGCTTCCATCGTCATTCATGGCGTCACGGCGACGCCGCTGCTGGAGCGGCTGGCCAGGTGGCGGACCGCCAGGGCAGGCTGAGCCTTCCGTCCGGGCATCGCCCCTGCTAACCCTCCGCGTTCAGAACACGGAGACGCAATCATGGCGAGCGACAGCGGCTGGACCTTTCCCACCGGCGAACTGATGAAGGGCAAGAAGGGCCTGGTCATGGGGGTGGCAAACGCCAACTCCATCGCCTGGGGCATCGCCTCTCAGCTGGCGGCGCAGGGGGCCGAGCTGGCCTTTACCTATCTGGGCGAAAGCCTGGAGCGCCGGGTGCGGCCGCTGGCCGAAAGCGTCGGGGCCAAGCTGCTGATCCAGGCCGACGTCACCGACGATGCCTCGATGGATGCCGCCTTCGAGCAGCTGGAAAAGGAATTCGGCACGATCGACTTCGTCGTCCATTCGGTGGCTTTCGCCAACAAGGACGAGCTGAAGGGGTCGTTTATCGACAACACCAGCCGCGACAGCTTCCTCTTGGCCATGAACATCAGCTGTTTCAGCTTCGTCGACGTGGCCCGGCGCGCGTCCAAGATCATGCCGAACGGCGGATCGATGATCACCATGACCTATCTGGGGTCGGAGCGGGCCATCCCGAACTACAACACCATGGGCGTGGCCAAGGCGGCGCTGGAGGCGGCGACCCGCTATATCGCACGCGACCTGGGGCCCCGCGGCATCCGCGTCAACGCCATCTCGGCCGGAGCCATGCGGACCCTGTCGCTGGCCGGGATTTCGGGCGGACGGGGCATGATCGCCCAAGGCCGTGCCATGTCGGCGATGAAGGAGGACACCTCGATGGAGGGCGTCGCCGGGGCCGCCCTGTGGCTGTGCTCGGACCTGGGCCTCTCGACCACGGGCGAGGTCATCCACGTCGACGCCGGCTTCCACATGATGGGCCTGGCCAGCGACGACGAGGGCTGACACTGTTTCGTCATTCCGGGGATTGGCGAAGCCAAGAACCCGGAACCCAGGAGGCTGTCACAGGTCTCAAGGTTGCGTCTGCCATTTAAGCTGTTCCCCTGGGTTCCGGGTTCGCTCTTCGAGCGCCCCGGAATGACGGGCAGTTGGGGGTGGCTCGGTTAAATGCTCAGACCAGGACGCGGGCGCAGACGCTGATCAGGCGCTCGACGTCGTCCGCGTCCTGATAGAGACCAAAGCCGAAGCGGATCGTGTCGTCGCGCACATCGGTGACGACATCGGCGGCCAGAAGGGCGGCGCGCCAGGTCTGGGCCTCCGGATGGCGCAGGGCCAGGAAGCGAGCGCGCGGTCCATCGCCCTCGACCGGATTGACGATCCGCGCCTGTGACAGCCGTCCCGCCGATCCGGCCCGGACCGCCTCCTGGAACTGGCGCTGCAGGCCAAGCGCGTGTTCGGAGATGGCGGCGGTGGTCAGGCCCTGGTCGTCCAGCATCGTGCGGACGGCATTGAACCGGTAAAGCGGCGTGGAATCGAAGGTCGCGCCCCAGAAGCGGCCGGCGTCGGCCCGGTACTGCACCCCGTCCGGTGGGCCCATCAGATTGCCGAACTCGGCGAACCAGCCTGTCTCGACCGGCCGTTCGCAGAAGCCCGGCGGGGCGTGCAGGATGCCGGCCCCCTCGCCGGTCATGGCGTATTTGTAGCCGCCGGTGACATAGAAGACCTTGTCCTGGACCGCCGACAGGTCGGTCGGGGTGGCCATGAAGCCGTGATAGCCGTCGACCAGGACCCAGGGCCCCTCGGGCCGGGCCAGGGCGGCCAGGGCCTCCAGCCCGTCAAAGGCCTGACCCGTCTTGAAGAAGACCTGACTGACGACGATCCAGTCGAACTGGGCCGCTTCCGCCTCGCTGACGAAACGCTGGGCAAAGGTGTCGAAGGGTTCCAGCGGCACGCGGTGCACCGAGGCCAATCCCGCTTCTTCCCAGCGCTCCGCCTGGCGGCGGAAGGAATGGAATTCGCCGTCCGTGGACAGGATCCGCACCGGGCGGCGCTCGAAGCCCGAAAAGATGCGCAGCAGGAAGTCGTGGGTGTTGGGCGAGAACACCACCGTCTCGGGGTCAGACAGGTTCAGCTCGCGCGCCACATGGGCCTGGGCCTGGGGAATGGCCTCTCCGAAGATCAGGTCCCATTTGCGATCGGCGTGCTGGTTGGCTTCCATCCACGCCCGCATCTGCCCGTCGAACGAGGCGTCGGGCCACAGGTGATGGCTGTGCGCGGCGAAATGCAGCCGCTCGGGAGCCAGGGACAGGGCGCGGGAGAAGAGGGGCTTGTAGGTCATGGCACACCTCTAGCACGGTCGGTGCGCTGTCTCCTCCCTATCGCGCCGCGACAGGGAGGAGACGGGGAGGGTCTTAGACCAGCGCCCCGTGGCAGTGTTTGAACTTGCGGCCCGAGCCACAGGGGCAGTCGGCGTTGCGGGACGTGCGCTGCCAGCCGGGGGGCAGGGCCTCGACCGGCAGGCGGGCGCGGTCGTCGCCTTGCAGCACGCCTTCCGGCGCCTGGGCGGCGGGATTGGCCATCTCGTTCTCGCCGGTGCCGGGATTCAGGTGGATCTCCTGGAACTCGGGCAGTTCGGGCGGCGGCTGGAAGCGGAACTCCACCGTCATCAGCCAGCGGGTCACATTGTGGCGCAGGTCGTACAGAAGGCTTTCAAACAGGCTGAAGGCCTCAGTCTTGTACTCGTTCAGCGGATCGCGCTGGCCATAGCCGCGCAGGCCGATCACGCCGCGCAGATGGTCCAGGTGGACCAGGTGCTCGCGCCACTGCATGTCGATCATCTGCAGCAGGAACTGTTTTTCCAGGCCGCGCATCTGGGCATCGCCGATCTGGCCCAGGCGTTCGGCCACACGGGCGTCGGCGGCGGCCAGCAGGCGTTCCTCGACCTCTTCATTGGACACGCCTTCCTCGGCGGCCCAGTCGTGCAGCGGCACATCCAGACCCAGGGTCGACTTCACCTTTTCGTTCAGGCCGTCGATGTCCCACTGTTCGGCATAGGCCTTGGGCGGCATGAACCGCTCGACCAGATCGTGGATGGCGTCGTTGCGGAACTCGGTGATCAGCTCGGACGAATCCTCGGCGTCCATGAACTCCTGGCGCTGCTCGAACACGGCCTTGCGCTGGTCGTTCACGACGTCGTCGTATTTCAGCAGGTTCTTGCGGATGTCGTAGTTGCGGGTCTCGACGCGCTTCTGGGCGGTCTCGATGGCGCGGTTCAGCCAGGGGTGGGTGATGGCCTCACCCTCGGCCACACCGAAGGACCGCATGATCGAATCCAGCCGGTCGCCGGCAAAGATGCGCAGCAGGTCGTCCTCGCAGCAGAGGAAGAATTTCGACGTGCCGGGGTCGCCCTGACGGCCCGTCCGGCCGCGCAGCTGGTTGTCGATGCGGCGGCTTTCGTGACGCTCCGTGCCCAGGACGAACAGGCCCCCGGCGGCCAGGGAGACCTGACGGCGCTCCTCGATCTCGGCGCGGTACTGAGCCTCGACGGCGGCCTCGGCCTCGGGCGTGATCTCGATGGCCATGTTGCGCTGATCCTGGCGCCAGCGCTGCATGCGCATTTCCAGGTTGCCGCCCAGCTGGATGTCGGTGCCGCGTCCGGCCATGTTGGTGGCGATCGTGACCGCGCCGGGCAGGCCCGCATCGGCAACGATGAAGGCTTCCTGTTCGTGCTGACGGGCGTTCAGCACATTGTGCGGAATGCCCCGGCCGGTGGCATAGGTGATGTCATAGGCCTCGTCGCCCAGCTTCTGGGCTTCCTTCTCACGCCCGACATAGGCCGGCTTGAGCGTGCGGCCCGTCTCGACCTTGTACTCATAGGTCTGGAGCAGTTCGGACAGGGTCTCGGACTTTTCGATCGAGACGGTGCCGACCAGGATCGGCTGGCCCTTCACATGGCACTGGGCGATCTGGTGGGCGATGGCCCGGTTCTTTTCGTCAAAGGTCCGATAGACCTCGTCGTCGTGGTCGATGCGGATGACCGGGCGGTGCGTCGGGACCTCCAGGACGTCCATCTTGTAGATGTCGAGGAATTCCTGAGCCTCGGTGGCGGCCGTGCCGGTCATGCCGGACAGCTTTTCGTAGAGGCGGAAATAGTTCTGGATCGTGACCGAGGCCAGGGTCTGGTTCTCGGGCTGGATCTTGACGCCTTCCTTGGCCTCGATCGCCTGGTGCAGCCCTTCGGACAGGCGGCGGCCCTGCATCATGCGGCCGGTGAACTCGTCGATCAGCATCACCTCGCCGGAGCGGATGATATAGTCCTTGTCACGGGTGTAGAGGGTGTTGGCGCGCAGGGCCTGGTTGATGTGGTGCACCAGGGTGATGTTGGCCGCATCGTAAAGGCCGGTGGTGTCGGCGGCGAACAGGCCGCGCGCCTCGAGGATCTCCTCGATCTTCTCGGAGCCTTCCTCGGTCAGCAGGGCCTGGCGCTGCTTCTCGTCCAGGTCGTAGGTCGACTTGTCCTGGATCAGTTCCTTGATGATGCCGTCGACGATCAAATACAGGTCCGACCGATCCTCGGTCGGGCCCGAGATGATCAGGGGCGTGCGGGCCTCGTCGATCAGGATGGAGTCGACCTCGTCGACGATGGCGAAATGGTGCGGGCGCTGCACCATCTCGCGCCGGTCATAGACCAGGTTGTCGCGCAGATAGTCGAAGCCGAACTCGTTGTTGGTGCCATAGGTGATGTCGGCGGCATAGGCGGCCTGACGCTGGCCCTGCGACAGGCCGTTGACGATGACCCCGACTTCCAGTCCCAGGAAGCGATAGACCCGGCCCATCCATTCGGCGTCGCGGCGGGCCAGATAGTCGTTGACGGTGATGACGTGGACGCCCTTGCCGGTCAGGGCATTCAGATAGGCCGGGGCGATAGCGACCAGGGTCTTGCCCTCGCCGGTCCGCATCTCGGCGATGCCGCCTTCGTCCAGGATCATGCCGCCGGCCAGCTGTACGTCGTACTGACGCTGGCCCAGCACCCGCTTGGACGCCTCGCGCGCCACGGCGAAGGCCTCGTTCAGGATCTGGTCGGTAGTTTCGCCCTTCTCCAGCCGGTCCTTGAAGGCGTCGGTCATCATCCGCAGCTCGCCGTCCGACAGGGCGGCGAATTTGGGTTCCAGGGCGTTAATCTTCTGCACCTGGGCCATGAAGCCCTTGACCTTGCGGTCATTGGAGGAGCCGAACAGTTTCTTGGCGAAGCCGAGCATGGGGTATCCGGTAAGCGGTCGAGCGGTGCGAAAGCTCTGAACGGGGGCCCGAACGGGCCGGGAATGGAATGCGGGGGTCGGCGAGCCGTCCACAGGCCCCGGACGCCTTCAAAACGAGGCGCGCGTCATGGGGCCGCGCAGACGATCGAAAACCCCTCGACTTGGGCGCAGGCGGGACTTAAGCACCGGCCTTATCCCTGTCAACGCGAGGGGCTTTTTGCGTTCGACGCAATTCGCCCGCAGGATCAGGGGACAGGAGCGCGCCATGGCCCTTTTGAACCGGTTTTCCAAGACCCCGATCCTGTCCATTCTGGCGGTGGTGAGCCTGAGTTTGGCGGCCTGCGGCGGCGGGGGCGGCGACGATCGCGCGCCCGAGCCGGGCGACCGGGCGGTGGCCCGCGTCCAGGGCGAGACCATCTGGGCCTCCGACGTGCGCCGCGAAGCCGTGGCCCAGGGCCTGATCGGAGAAGGCGAGCCGTTCGATGTGACCTCGGTCCTGTTCCGCCGCGTGCTGGACGAGGTGGTCGACCAACGCCTGCTGGCCGCGGAGGCCGAGCGTCGGGGTCTGGACAACAGCCCGCTGGTGCAGCGGCGGCTGCAGGCGACGCGCGACCGTATCCTGGGCGACGTCCTGATCGAGACCACCATCGACGGGGCCATTTCGGATCAGGCGGTCGAGACCCTGTATCAGGAGCAGCTGCGGCTGGCGCGCAGTTCGGAAGAGATTCGCGTGCGGCTGATCCTGTCGCGCACGCGGGCCGAGGCGGATGCAGTCATCGGCATGCTGGGCCAGGGGGCGGCCTTCGAGGCCCTGGCCATGCAGCGCTCGATCGATCAGGCGACGCAGTTTTCGGGCGGTGACCTAGGTTATTCGACGCTGGACGTCATGCCCCAGGCCTATGCCAGCGCTCTTCGCGACAAGCCGGCCGGATCGACCGTAGGCCCGTTCCAGACCGAGGGCGGCTGGGCCGTGCTGCGGGTCGAGGATCGCCGCCGCGAAAGCCCGCCGACCCTGGACCAGGCCCGGCCCCAGATCGTGCGCTATCTGACCTATGAGGGGGTGCGCCAGCTGCTGGAGGAGCTGCGTGGCGGGGCCGAGGTGGAAATCCTCCTGTCCGGCGATGTGGCCCCCGAGCTGCAGGAACCGGCGTCGGCACCGCGCGTGCCCGCGCCCGCTGCGGCCCCCGCCCCCGCCCCGGTCGAAACCCCCGCGCCCAAGGCCGCTTCATGAGCCGAAATCCAGACAAGTCCGGCACCGCGAAAACCGCGACGAACAAGACCACGCCGAACAAGACGGGCGCCAGCAAGGCAGGGCAGTCCATCGAGGCCGCGCTGGAAAAGGCACTGGATCCCCTGGCCACGGCACTGAAACGGGCCACGACCCGCCCGGCCCCCGCTGTGGCGACGCCGCCGGCCGCACCGGGCAAGCCGGGCCTGGCCGTTTCGCCGCTGGCCGTGCCGTTTCCGATCATCCCCCCGATCGGCGGGGTCGAGATGGCGACGGCCCGCGCCGGCTTCTACAAGCATGAACGCGACGACCTGGTGGTATTCCGGTTCGCGCGCGGGACCACCTGCGCGGGCGTCTTCACCCGGCACAAGGTCGGCTCGGCCCCCGTCGACTGGTGCCGCCGCCATCTGGACGCCGAGGACGGGGGCAAGGATGTGCGCGCCCTGGTCGTCAATGCCGGGTGCGCCAATGCCTTCACCGGAAAGCCGGGGGCCGATGCGGCACGTCGGACGGCCTCGGAAGTGGCCAAACGGTTCGGCTGTCGTCAGCGCGATGTGATGCTGGCCTCCACCGGGGTGATCGGGGTCCTGCTGGACGATCGCAAGATCGCCACCCGGCTGGGTGATATCGAGGCGCGGCTGGATGCCGACGTCCATCCGACCGAGCAGTGGGCGGCCGCCGGTCGGGGCATCATGACCACCGACACCTTCCCCAAGGGGTCCTATGCCGAGGCCGAGATCGAGGGCTACAAGGTCCGGATCGCCGGCATCGCCAAGGGGTCGGGCATGATCGCCCCCGACATGGCGACCATGCTGGCCTTCATCGTCACGGACGCGGCCATCGCCCCGCCGGTGCTGCGGGCCCTGCTGGGCCTGCACGTCCGCACCACCTTCAACAGCGTGACGGTGGACGGCGACACCTCGACCAACGACACCTGCCTTCTGTTCGCGACCGGGGCCTCGGGCGCGCCGCGCATCGGGCGGGTCGGCGACCGGCGGCTGAAGTCCTTTTCGGCAGCCCTGGACAAGGTGATGCTGGATCTCGCGCACCAGCTGGTCCGCGACGGCGAGGGTGCGACCAAATTCGTCAAGGTGACCGTGGACGGTGCCGCCAGCCCCGCCTCGGCGCGGAAACTGGCCAAATCCATCGCCGACAGCCCCCTGGTCAAGACGGCCATCGCCGGCCAGGACGCCAACTGGGGCCGGATCGTCATGGCGGTGGGCAAGACCGACGAACCGGTCGACCGCGACCATCTGGCCATCCGCTTCGGCCCGCACCAGGCGGCGATCGACGGGGCCGTTGCGCCGACCTACGACGAGGCCAAGATGACCGCCTATATGAAGCAGTCCGAGATCGACATCACCGTCGATGTCGGCGCAGGCCGCGCCTCGGCCACCGTCTGGACCTGCGACCTGACCAAGGGCTACATCGAGATCAACGGCGACTATCGCTCGTGAGCCAGAGCCTGCCTACCGTCCTGGTCGTTGCCGTGGCCCTGATCGACGCCGACGGGCGGGTGCTGATCGCCCAGAGGCCACAGGGCAAGCAACTGGCCGGGCTGTGGGAGTTTCCGGGCGGCAAGGTCGAGCCGGGCGAGCGGCCGGAAGACGCCCTGATCCGTGAACTGCACGAAGAGCTGGGCATCGACGTCAATGCCGCCTGCCTAGCTCCGTTCGTGTTCGCGAGCCACGCTTATGAATCGTTTCACCTTTTGATGCCACTGTACCTGTGTCGGCGCTGGTCCGGGATCGTCCAGAGGCGCGAGCATGCGGCCCTGGCCTGGGTCAGGCCGAACCGGCTGTCGGACTATCCGATGCCGCCCGCCGACGAACCCCTGGTCGCCTGGCTGCGCGACCTTCTGTGACGCCCGGAGGGCCGATGCGACGTCTCATCGCCCGTTTCCTTCAGGACCGCTCCGGGGCCACGGCCCTGGAATACGGGATCATCATGGCGCTGATGTTCCTGGTCATGCTGGGCGCGCTCAGCGCCTTCGGCGGCACGGGCAGCGGCATCTTCAATCGGGCCATGGACGCGATCCGCGAGGGTATGGGCGGCTGACGCCCTGTGCGTCACGGTTTCTGGCGGCCGACCTCCTCGACCCCCAGGGCATCGGCCAGGCGCATCTTGGCCGAGCCGCGCGGCAGGGGCTTCTGCTGGCTGTCGTGCGGGGCCCAGCCGGCCAGGTGGACGATCTCGAACGTCGCGGGAATGCGTCCGTCCGCCTCGGCATGGCGTTCGGCATAGAGGGCGGCGGCGCGGGCCACGATCGATCGCGTCAGGGGGCGCGTGGGCCCTGCCAGGACATTGGTCTCGCCCATGGCGCGCAGGTCGCGGATCAGGGCGAACAGATTAGGGTAGCGCACGGTCACCCGGTCCACATCCGACACCGGCAGAGCAAATCCGGCCCTCTGCAACAGGGCGGCCCCGTCGAAGCCGTCGGCAAAGGGCGAGACGCGGGCCTGGGCCCCGCCGCGCTCGGCCAGTTCCGCCTCGGTCAGAACGCCGCGCAACTCCTTCAGCGTCCCGGCGCCCAGAAGGGTGCCCAGGAACAGGCCGTCCGGCCGCAGGGCCCGGCGGATTTGGCTGAGGGCGCCGGGCAGGTCATTGGCCCAGTGCAGGGTCATCAGCGAGACCACCAGATCGGCCGCGCCGTCCGCCAGCGCCAGGGGTGCCGCGCCGGGGGCCGAAGGATCTCCCGCCTGTCGGACGGTGCCCACACGGGGTGCCGCGACGCTGTCCGACAGGACGTCTGCAAAGACGGACGGATGGGCTGACAGGTCGACGGCCCCGTCGAAATCGCGCAGGATCGCCTCCAGGCTGTGCACCGCATTGTCGGCGGCACGGCGATGCAGGAAATCGGCGGTGCCGATCGTGGTCTGCGACCGGGCCAGACGCGCGGCGCGGCGGCGGGCGTCGAAGATGACCGGCGGGCCGGCGGAAGGGGAGGGGTTCGAGGTCATGCCGTCCTACGATGGGGGCTGGAGCGACGGATGGAAAGCGGCCAGTGGTCGCCTGAGCCTGGCCGCACGGTCCCTGGGGCGAGGGGTGGCCGATCTGATCCTGCCGCCACTGGCCCATGACAGCCCCGAGGCGACGGCCTCGGCGGGGCTGACGCCGGGGGCCTGGAGCCGGGTGACCTTTCTGGAGGCACCGGTCTGCGACGGCTGCGGCGCGGCCTTTGATCACGATGGCGGGGCGTTTGCGGCCGATCGCTGTCCGGCCTGTCTGGCGGCCCCCTATGCCTTTGGCCGGGGCCGGGCGGCCTGTGTCTATGACGAGGCGTCGCGGGGGCTGATCCTGAAGTTCAAACATGGAGACCAGCAGCGGTTCGCCCCCCTTTTCGCGCGCTGGATCAGTCGGTCGGCCGCCGATCTTCTGGCCGATGCCGATGCGGTGGTGCCCGTGCCGCTGCATCGGATGCGGCTCCTGTCGCGGCGGTTCAACCAGGCGGCAGAGGTGGCCCGCCCGCTGGCCCGGTCGGCCGGGCTGGACTATCTGCCCGATGCCTTGGTCCGCGCCCGTCCCACGGACAGCCAGGGCGGCAAGAGCGCGCGGGGACGGCGAATGAATGTCCGCACCGCCTTTGCCGTGACCGAGGCGGGGCGTCGCCGGATCAAGGGTCGGCATCTGCTGCTGGTCGATGATGTGCTGACCACAGGGGCCACGGCCGAAGCCTGTGCCCGCACCCTTCTGGCCGCCGGAGCCCGCGCCGTGGATCTGGCCGTCATTGCCCGGGTGCGAAACGCGCGCGAACTGCCTAGATAGAAGGTATCAGTCCGAACCAGGAGTTTTGAAATTGGCCGACGTCGTCCTCTACACCAAGCCCGGTTGTCCCTATTGCACGGCCGCCAAGTCGCTGTTGCGGAAGAAGGGTGTCGATTTCACCGATATCGTCGCCTCCAATGATCCGGAAAAGAAGGCCGAGATGATCCAGAAGTCGGGCGGGCGCACCACCTTCCCCCAGATCTTCATCGACGGAAAACACATCGGCGGCTCTGACGACATCCATGCGCTGGATGCCCGCGGCGGTCTGGATCCTCTTCTGGCGGCCTGATGTCGCACATGCTGGACATCGCCCTGATCCAGACGCGTACCCCCGCAACGGCGCAGGGGGGGCTGGATCATGTTTCACCTCTGATCCGTCAGGCCGCGGCTGATGGGGCCCAGCTCATCCTGACGCCGGAGGGCACGAATTTCCTCGAGCAGCGCCGCGATCGCCGTGCCCTGGTCCTGAGCGATGAGGACCAGGACGTCTGCGTCCTGGGCCTGCAAGGTCTGGCGGCGGAACTGGGGGTATGGCTGCTGATCGGCTCGGCCATCGTGCGGTCCGGCCATGCCGGGGACGACCGGGCGGCCAACCGGTCGCTGCTGATCGACCCCGGCGGCCGGATCGTCGCCCGCTATGACAAGCTGCACGTGTTCGATGTCGATCTGCCCAATGGCGAGAGCTATCGCGAGAGCGCAGGCATCCGGCCCGGGGATGCCGCCGCCGTGGCCCAAATGCCGTGGGGCCGTCTGGGCCTCAGCGTCTGCTACGACGTGCGCTTTCCGCAGCTGTTCCGCCGTCTGGCCAAGGCAGGGGCCGAGGTGATTGCCGTTCCCGCCGCCTTTACGGTGCCGACCGGGCGGGCACACTGGGAGACCCTGCTGCGGGCCCGCGCCATCGAGACGGGGGCCTTCGTCCTGGCCCCGGCCCAAGGCGGTCTGCACGAGGATGGCCGCAGCACCTGGGGTAGGACCCTGGCGGTCAGCCCGTGGGGCGAGGTGCTGGGCGTGCTGGACCACGACGCGCCGGGCGTTCTGTCGCTGCAGCTGGATCTGTCGGCGGTCGAGACCGCACGCCGCTCGGTGCCGCAGTTGTCTCATGATCGGGAATTTGCGGGTCCGGCATGATCCGATACGCTCTTCAATGCGAGGCCGAGCACGAATTCGAGGCGTGGTTCGGGTCGTCGTCCGACTATGACGATCAGTCGTCACGAGGGCTGGTCGAATGTCCCTTTTGTGGGACCAATCGAGTCGGCAAGCAGATCATGGCCCCCGCTGTGACGGGCACCCGGCGCGCCGATGACCCGCAGGCCCTGGCCCGGATGCAGGCGATGATGATGTCGGCGGCGCGTGAGGTCCGTGCCCACGTCGAGGCCAATTTCGACAATGTCGGCGACGCCTTTGCCCGCGAGGCGCGAGCCATCCATGAGGGCCGCAGCGAAAAGCGCGACATCTATGGTCAGGCGACCCCGGCCGAGGTGCGCTCTCTGAAGGAAGACGGCATTCCCTGTGCGGCCCTGCCTCCCGCTCCGCCCGATCCCGAGAGCCTGAACTGATGGCGTCCCATGCCTGGCGCGCGATGACGCCTGCCGATCTGGACGCCGTGGCCGAGATCGCCAGGGTCGGATTTCCCGATCATTTCGAAGGTCGCGACTGTTTCCAGAACCGGCTGACACTGAATCCGGCAGGCTGTTTCGTCCTGACCGACGACCGGGACACCGTCGGCGGTTATCTGATCGCCTACCCATGGCGGCGCGAGCAAATACCCGCCCTCAACACCCTGATCGAGGCCCTGCCGGAGGATGCCGACGTCCTCTATCTGCATGATCTGGCGATTGCGTCATCGGCCAGGGGCGGAGGGTTCTCGCGGCCCGTCGTCGAGCGGCTGGCGCAGCACGCGCGATCGGACGGATGGCCCGCCCTGACGCTGGTTGCCGTGAACGATGCCGTGGCCTTCTGGCAGGGCCACGGGTTCGTCGTCCATGACAGTGAGGCGCTGCGGGCGCGCCTGGCCGGATATGGTGCGAGCGCCCGCTACATGGTTCGCCGACTGGACTGATCAGTCGCGCGTCCAGCCTTTTTCGGCCATGCAGGTGATGAAGCCGGTGCTGTTGCTGTTGTCGCCGTGGACGGCTTCGCAGGCTTCCTTGGAGGCCTCGAAGGGCTGGGCGTTCTGGCCGTTCCAGTTCACGCCGTCGCTGTCGCCGGCGTCGATCACGGTGATGCAGCCGCTGGTCATCAGGGCGGCGGCCAGGGTTGCGGAAAGGGCGGTCAGGGTGATGAGACGTTTCATGGAACAGCTCCGTTTGAGAGAAGCCTCTTAATTCCACGGCACAGCTTGGCTGTCCCGTTACTTCGATGTCAGGTCGATGAACCCGAAATGAACCGCCTCAGTCGCGGGTTGCGACCATCATATAGTTGATGTCGGCATCGTCCCCCTGACTCCAACGGTCCGCCAGCGGATCATAGGCCAGGCCGAACGGGCCGGTGACGGTCAGGGGTTCGCTCGCCAGCATGGCGCGCAGCTCGTCCGGCTTGATGAACTGACGCCAGTCGTGGGTCCCCGCCGGGACCCAGCGCAGGATGTATTCCGCCGCGACCTTGCCCAGGGCCAGCGCCTTCAGCGTGCGGTTGAGGGTGGCGACGATCAGTATGCCGCCCGGCGCGACCAGGCGCGAACAGGCCCGGATGAAGGCGGCCGGATCGGCGACGTGCTCGATCACCTCCAGCGTCAGTACAACGTCGAAGGGCCCGGCCCCCTCGGCCTCCAGCTGTTCGACGGTGGCGGCGCGATAGGTGATGTCCAGGCCCGACTGTTCGGCATGGGCCCGGGCCGTGCCGATGTTCTCGGGCGCGGCATCCACGGCGGTGACTGCAAATCCCATTCGGCGCATCGGCTCGGCGATCAGGCCCCCGCCACAGCCAATGTCCAGCAGGCTCAGGCCCTGGAAGGCGGCGCGCGCCCTGGGGTCGCGTCCGAAATGGGCAGCGGCCTGGTCGCGGACGAAGGTCAGACGGGCCGGATTGAAGCGATGAAGAGGGGCGAACGGGCCCTTCGGGTCCCACCATTCCGCCGCCTGGGCCGCGAACCGGGCGACATCGGCCGGGTCGATCGACGCCCCGTGCGGTCCCACAGGTGTTCCTGCGGTGTCGCTTTGGGGTTTGCGCTGCGAAAGGGGGTCGTTAGAAGCGGCCATGGGCCGAGGGATGAACCGGCGGGCCCCTTCATGCAAGACGGAGCGGCTCGCCACGATGACGCGGATGCCATCAGATCGACTGGTGCTGAAGTTCGGCGGGACGTCGATGGGCGACCTGGAGCGGATTCGCCGGGCGGCCCGGATCGTGGCGGCAGAGGCGCGGGCCGGAAAACAGGTCGCGGTCGTCGTCTCGGCCATGGCGGGAAAGACCAATGAACTGGTGGCCTGGACCGACGGGGCGGGACCCGCAGCGGCCGGACTGCCCCTGTCCGACGACGAATACGATGTGGTGGTCGCCTCGGGCGAACAGGTGACGGCGGGCCTGCTGGCCCTGACCCTGCGCAACATGGGGCTGAATGCCCGCAGCTGGATGGGCTGGCAGATCCCCATCCTGACCGACGACGCCCATGGCCGGGCGCGGATCGAGGACGTGCCGGGCGAGGTGCTGGGCGCCGCGATGGACGCCGGAGAGATCGCGGTGGTGCCGGGGTTCCAGGGCGTCACCCGCGGAGGCCGGATCACCACCCTGGGCCGCGGCGGCTCGGACACCTCGGCCGTGGCCGTGGCGGCTGCGCTGAACTGTCCGTGCGACATCTATACCGATGTGGACGGGGTCTATACGACCGACCCGCGCATCGAATCCCGGGCCCGCAAGCTGAACCGCGTCTCATACGAAGAGATGCTGGAAATGGCCTCTCTGGGGGCCAAGGTGCTGCAGACCCGGTCGGTCGAACTGGCCATGGCCAAGCGGGTGCCGGTGCGCGTCCTGTCCAGCTTCGTCGAACCCGACGAGGACGGATACCTGCCCGCCGGTGCCGGCACCCTGATCTGCGACGAGGAGGAAATCGTGGAAAAACGTATCGTGTCGGGGGTCACCATGAGCCGCGACGAGGCCCGGATCACCCTCCTGGGCCTGTCGGACCGCACCGACGCCCCTGCCGACGTCTTCACGCGCCTGGCCGAGGCCAGCGTCAATGTCGACATGATCGTGCAGAGCCAGGCCCGTACCGAGGGCACGGTGAACCTGACCTTCACCACCGGTCGCCGCGACGCCAGCCGCGCCGCTGAACTGATGCGCACGCACCAGACCGCCATCGGCTTCGAGGAAATCCGCGTCGATGAAGACGTGGCCAAGGTCTCGGTGGTGGGCGTGGGCATGCGCAGCCATGCCGGCGTCGCCCAGACCATGTTCCGCGCTCTGGCCGACAAGGGCGTCAAGTTCCAGGCCATCTCGACCTCCGAGATCAAGATCAGCGTCCTGATCGACGCCGCCTATGCCGAACTGGCCGTCCGCGCTCTGCACGCGGCCTATGGGCTGGATGGGGTTTAAGTTCACGCATTCGGCCTATGGGCTGGCGGTCCTATAGGGATAGGATGATCGACATCGGCACCCGATGGATGGGTCGCGAACGGGAGAGGCCATGCTGAAAGGCGGCGGATTGACGACGAGGGGGCCCAGAAACCTCCTGCGCCAGATCCGCGAGGCCATGGCCGGGGGCGGTCCGGCCCAGGAGCGGCTGGATACGGTCGTGCGGACCATCGCCCAGTCGATGGTGGCCGAGGTCTGCTCCATCTATCTGCGGCGCGGCTCGGGCGAGCTGGAGCTGTTCGCCACCCAGGGGCTGAACCCCCAGGCTGTCCACGCCACCCGCCTGCGTCCCGGCGAGGGTCTGGTCGGCGAGGTGGCCCGGATGGCCCAGCCGATCAGCCTGTCGGACGCGCCCAGCCATCCCAGCTTCTCGTATCGGCCGGAGACGGGCGAAGACCCCTATCACGCCTTTCTGGGGGCGCCCCTGCTGCGCGGCGGGCGGGCCATCGGCGTCCTGGTCGTGCAGAACCGGGCCGAGCGCCGCTATGACGAGGACGAGGTCGAGGACATCCAGACCATCGCCATGGTCCTGGCCGAGACGGTCGCCTCGGGCGAGCTGCTGGCCCAGGACGAGCTGCGCGATGTTGAGGTGGCCCCGCACCGTCCCGAACGGCTGAAGGGCCAGCGGTTCGCCGAAGGTCTGGCGTTTGGCCATGTGGTGCTGCACGAGGCGCCCCTGCCGCCCGAGCGGCTGCTGTCGGACGATCCGGTGGCCGAGGAGGTCCGGCTGAAGGACTCGCTGGCCGCGCTGAAAGCTAGCATCGACGCCATGCTGGACGGCGGCCAGGGCAAGCTGGCGGGCCAGTCGTTCGAGGTGCTGGAAACCTATCGGATGTTCGCCGATGACCGGGGCTGGAACCGGTCGCTGGAGGAGGCGGTGCGCTCGGGCCTGACGGCCGAGGCGGCGGTGGACCGGGTCCGGAACGAACACCGCGCCCGCTTCGCCAAGGCGCGCGACCCCTACATCAAGGAACGGCTGCACGACTTCGAGGACCTGGCCAACCGGCTGCTGCGGGTCATGGCGGGCGACCGTCCGGGCGAGCGGGACCTGCCGGACGACGCCATTCTGGTGGCGCGGAACCTGGGGCCGGCGGACCTGCTGGAATATCCCCGCGACAAGCTGAGAGGCCTGCTGCTGGAGGAGGGCTCGGCCGCCAGCCATGCCGCCATCGTGGCCCGGGCGCTGCAAATCCCGTGCGTCGGGCGTCTGATGGGGGTGCGCGACCGGCTCAGCGAAGGTGATCTGGTCATCGTCGACGGCGAGACGGGCGAGGCCCATCTGCGGCCCCGGCCCGATATGCTGGATTCGGCCCAGTCGCGGATGGCCGTGCGCGACCAGCGCCAGGCCGAGTTCGCCAAGCTGCGCGATGTGCCCGCCGTCACCGCCGACGGCACCCGGATCACCCTGCTGACCAATGCGGGACTGGCCGTCGATCTGGAGAACCTGGACGAGACGGGCGCCGAGGGGATCGGCCTGTTCCGCACCGAATTCCAGTTCATGGTGTCGGAGGAACTGCCGCGTCTGAACACCCAGACGGCGCTGTACAAACTGGTGCTGGATGCGGCGGGCGACCGGCCCGTCACCTTCCGCACCCTGGACATCGGGGGGGACAAGGTCCTGCCCTATCTGGAATCGGAGCGGGAGGAGAACCCGGCCCTGGGGCGGCGGGCGATCCGCCTGGGCCTGGACCGTCCGGCCCTGCTGCGGATGCAGTTGCGGGCCCTGCTGGCGGCGGGCGCGGGGCGGGAGCTGCGGGTCATGTTCCCGATGATCGCCACGGTGGACGAGTTCCGCGCCGGGCGGGAGCTGGTGGACATCGAATGCGAATGGGCGCGGCGCCGGGGGCGGGCCCTGCCGGCCCTGCTGCGGGTCGGGGCCATGATCGAATGTCCGTCCCTGCTGTGGCATCTGGATGCCCTGCTGCCGCTGACCGACTTCGTCTCGATCGGGACCAACGACCTGCTGCAATACATGTTCGCCGCCGACCGGACCAATCCGCTGGTCTCGGACCGGTACGACCCGATGTCGCCGCCTGCCCTGCGCGCCCTGGCCGAGATCCAGAAGAAATGCCTGGAGACGGGCACCCCCGTGTCGGTCTGTGGCGAGCTGGCCGGGCGTCCGCTCGAGGCCTTTGCGCTGTTGACCCTGGGCTTTACGCGCCTGTCGGCCCCGGCGGGGGGTGTGGGGCCGGTCAAGCGCATGATCCTGTCCACCGACCTGCCTGCGGCCCGGCGCGGCATGGCGGCCCTGCTGGGATCGTCCGCCGGATCGATCCGCAATGAACTGGAATCTCTGGCCCGGAAGTTGAACGTCGCCGTCTGAGCCGTCCCGCAGCGGGATTCAGGCTTAACAAACCGTTGAACGGGCGACCCTTATGAGTTATCCACAAGACGCGTTCGGTATTCCTCCGGGGGGAGGCGAGAACCGTCACCCAAGTTTGGTAAACGGTCCTCGGTTGAGTACGGCACCCGCTTCGCAGGCCGTGCCGAGTATAGGGTCAGGCGTCATGGCGCTGGATACGGGGAACATCCCCGACGAGTTTCGGGCACATCCCGACTGGAAGGACCCTGTGCCTCCCGTCACGGACGCCGCGACTCTGGGAGATGCCCTGCGCAGCGCGCGCGAACGCTCCGACCGGTCCCTGGCCGAGCTGTCGACCCTGACGCGGGTCCATGTCCGCTATCTGACCGCTCTGGAACAGAACGACTGGTCGATCCTGCCTTCGCGGGTCTTTTCGATCGGCTATGTCCGCTCCTATGCGGCCGCCCTGGGCCTGGACGAGCAATTGGCCGTCGAGCGGTTCAAGCGCGAAAGCCCCGACCCGTCCGTGCCGCTGCAGGCACCGGTCGGCGTCGCCTTCGAAGAGGTCAAACGCTATTCGCCGCGCGTCATCGGGGTGATCGCCCTGCTGGCCGTGGCCATCATCGGCTGGAACGTGTTCCAGCGGGTCAGCCTGATCCGCACGGTGCAGCCCTCGGACATCGTCTCGACGCCCGAAAGCTGGACCCTGGGCGCCGTTCCCGGCCAGGAAGGCCTGGTGCGCCTCAGTGGCCCCCAGCCCGCCCCGCCGGACCAGACCACCCCCGCCCTCTATGTCACCCCGGGGCTGGAGGCCCAGCTGACCGGTGTCGACCCCAATGATCCCGCCGCCGTCGCGGCTGCCGCCCTGGCCGCCAATGCGCCGCCGGTGCAGAAGGCCTTCAACCCGCGCGGTGCCGTCTATGGCGCGGCGGCCACGGCCTCGCAGGTGGTGATCCAGGCGCGCAAGGCCGCCGGCATCGTGGTCCGCATGTCCGACGGCCGTGTCCTGTTCGCCCGCCAGCTGGCGGCCGGCGAGGCCTGGCGCGCTCCGATCGGGGTCCAGGCGGTGGTGGATGTGTCCGATCCCACGGCCTTCGACGTCTATCTGAACGGCGAGCACGGCGGCATGCTGGAACAGGCGCTGACCCCGCTGGCCCAGCTGAACAACCGGGCCCAGGACCTGGCCCGTCAGGCCGCCGCCGAGGTGGCCCTGCGGACCGAGGCCGCCCGCCAGGCCGCAGCAGAGGTTCTGGTGGACACCCGTCAGGCCATGGCCGAGACCACCGGGGGCTGAGGCTTTTTGCCGACCGGGACGATGGTGTCGCCCTTGGTCGTGGTCTTGTCGTCGATCAGCGCCTATCTTGTCGGCTGACATGAGCGATCATTCCCATATCCGACCCTGGCGGCACATCGAACGCCGCATCAGCCGCAAGATCCGCGTCGGCAGCGTGGAGGTGGGCGGCGGGGCGCCGATCAGCGTCCAGTCCATGACCAACACCCCGACCACGGATGCGGCGGCGACGATCGATCAGATCCGCCAGCTGGAAGAGGCGGGGGCCGACATCGTGCGCGTCTCCTGCCCGGACGAGGACTCCACCGCCGCCTTCCGCACCATCGCCCGCGAGGCGCGCGTGCCCCTGGTCGCCGACATCCACTTTCACTACCGGCGCGGCATCGAGGCGGCCGAGGCGGGCGCCGCCTGTCTGCGGATCAATCCCGGCAATATCGGCAATGCCGCGCGCGTGCGCGACGTGGTCCAGGCCGCCAAGGACCATGGCTGTTCGATGCGGATCGGGGTGAATGCCGGGTCGCTGGAACGCGAACTGCTGGAAAAATACGGCGAGCCCTGCCCCGAGGCCATGGTCGAGAGCGCCCTGAACCACGCCCGGATCCTGCAGGATCACGACTTCCACGAGTTCAAGATCTCGGTGAAGGCGTCCGACCCCTTCCTGACGGTGGCCGCCTATCAGCAGCTGGCCGAGGCGATCGACTGCCCGCTGCACCTGGGCGTGACCGAGGCAGGGCCGCTGCGGTCCGGCACCATCAAGTCGGCCATCGGCCTGGGCAATATGCTGTGGGCCGGGATCGGCGATACCATCCGGGTCAGCCTG
The DNA here is from genome assembly GCF_016656965.1 of Brevundimonas vitisensis. Classification (NCBI taxonomy): domain Bacteria; kingdom Pseudomonadati; phylum Pseudomonadota; class Alphaproteobacteria; order Caulobacterales; family Caulobacteraceae; genus Brevundimonas; species Brevundimonas vitis. The sequence continues at coordinate 1,837,316 of NZ_CP067977.1, read as the reverse complement.
GCCGCCGACCCGGTCGAGGAGATCAAGGTCGGGTTCGACATCCTGAAGTCGCTGGGTCTGCGTCACCGGGGCGTCAACATCATCGCCTGCCCGTCCTGTGCCCGGCAGGGGTTCAATGTGATCGAGACGGTCGCCGTGCTGGAAGAAAAGCTGGCCCATATCTCGACGCCGCTCAGCCTGTCGATCATCGGCTGTGTCGTGAACGGACCGGGCGAGGCCCTCTATACCGACGTCGGCTTCACCGGCGGCGGCAAGGGGGCGGGCATGATCTATCTGAACGGCAAGATCGCTCACAAACAGGCCAATGACGGCATGATCGACGAGATCGTCGCCCGCGTCGAAGAAAAGGCGGCCGAACTGAATGCCGCGCGAGCGGCCGAGGCGGTGGGCCTGGCGGCGGCGGAATAGGGCACCACCGGCCCCAAGCGGTGCCGCATCGTCGAGACCTGAACCATCCCGGGGGTGAGTGACGTACGATCCTGTCTGGCGATGGCAGGTAGCCGTCACGCCCGATACGATTTGGCCGTGACGACCCATTGTATTCGGCAGCATAGTCCGCGGGGGCGACCGCGCGTCTTGGACGCCCTCCAACCTCATCCCTGATCGGTCCCATGAAACTCTACATCACCACCCCGTCCCCCTTCGCTCGCAAATGCCGGATCGTGATCCGCGAAAAGGGGCTGGCCGCGCGGGTCGAGGAGATCGCGGTCGATCCCTATGCCAATGCGCCCGAGCTGCTGGCCACCAATCCGGTGGTTCAGGTGCCCACCCTGATCGCCGAAGACGGCCTGCCGATCACCGACAGCCCGCTGATCTGCGACTATCTGGACGGGCTGGGCGAGGGGCCTGGCCTGTTGCCACAGGATCGAGCCGATCGGCTGCGGGTGCGGCGGATGGAGACCCTGGGTTCGGCGGCGCTGGAAATGGGGGTCAAGCTGGTGCTGGAGAAGCGCCGTCCCGAGCAGGAGCGTTCGCCCTCCTGGATCGATCGCTGGACCCTGAACATGGGCCGGGCCCTGGATGCCATGGAGGCGGCGGTTCAGTCGGGAGATATCGCGGCCGATTCGCTGGACCTGGGCGGAATCACCGCCGGGGTGGCCGTGGCCTGGATCGGTTTCCGTCATCCCGACTACGACTGGCGCACGGGCCGGCCGGGCCTGGTGGCCCTCAGCCAGACGCTGGAGGCTCGGGCCAGCTTCATCGACACCCGGCCGGCCTGATCGATCAGCCGATCAGCCCCGCCAGCTGGGCCCCCTGGAACAGGGACAGAAAGATCAGGAGGCCACCGACTGCATAGGTCAGGGCCCGGCGCGGCACCCGCTTGGTGATGAGGCCGGCGAAGGGGGCGGCGATCAGGCCGCCGGCGACCAGGCCCGCAATGGCGGCGGCGTGGTTCTCCAGCGCCCCGGCCTCGCTCCAGTGGCCGGTAAGGATGGCCCAGACGAAGGTGGCCGAGATGGCGACGGTCAGAAAGAACTCCGCCGTATTGACCGTGCCGATCGCGCGGCGTGGGTCCTGACCGGCGCCGACCAGGGTCGAGGTCACGGTGGGGCCCCAGCCGCCCCCGCCGATGGCGTCGAAAAAGCCGCCGATCACGCCCAGGGGCCCGACGAACCAGGTCGGAATGCGCCGGGGGCGGATGTCATGGCTCGCCCGCCACAGGATATAGACGCCGATCAGGGCCAGATAGGCGATGACGAAGGGCTTGATGACGTTGCCCTCGATGCCGGTCAGGACATAGGCCCCCAGGCAGCCGCCGATCACCCCGGCGATGGCCAGGGGCACGAACAGCCGCCAGTCGATGTTCTTGTGCCAGACGTGGCTGCCGGCCGAGGCGGCGGTGGTGAAGACCTCGGCCCCGTGGGTGCTGGCCGAGGCCATGGCCGGGGGCACGCCCAGGGCCAGCAGGACCGAGGACGAAATCACGCCGTAAGCCATGCCCAAGGCACCATCCACGGCCTGGGCCAAAAGGCCGACCAGCAGAAACAGGAAGAAGGTGTCCATCGAGCCCCCGAAAATCGACCCTTAGCTCACAGACGCAGCCCGCCGCAGCCGAATTTAACTGTCAGCCGCCAATAGCATGGCTGTCGATCGCGGCGGCGATGGAACGCTCAGCGACGGACCTCGATCCCCCGCCAGACCCGGGCGACGGCGTCCAGCACTTCGCGCCCGCTGAAGGGCTTGATCAGTATGGCCTCGGCCTGGTCGGCGGCGCGGGCCGTCGCGGTGACGTCGCCCGACAGGAACAGGCTGGCCACCCCCCAGCGGTCTTTCAGCGTGCGGGCCAGGGCGACACCGCTCTGGCGGCCCGACAGATTGACGTCCAGCAGGGCCAGATCGACCGGATGCAGGGCGGCGGACACCTCGGCGGCCTCGGCGCTGTGGAAGGGGCCGATGATGCGGTGCCCGGCCTCGGTCAGGACATCGGTCAGGTCGGCCGCCATTTCCGGATCGTCCTCGACCACCATCAGCGTCAGCGAGAGAGACCCGTCATGTTCTGCGGTCGGTTGTTCGCGCCGAGCGGGCGAATGGCGGGTCAGCACAGGCCGGAGATCGGTCCAGACCTCGCAGGCCCGCCGCGCGGAATCCAGGTCGAATATGGCGGCCAGGCCCTTCAGCTCCTGCTCCGCGCGGGGCGACAGGGCGAACTCAGGGTCGGTCAGCAGGGGATCATAGATCGCGCACAGTCTGGCGACGCTGGATTGGGGGTCCATGGCCGGATCGGTCGGCCCGGCAGGTGGCATACGGTCGGCATCAAACATGGTCGGCCCTCCCTAGGTCCGCCGCACAAGATAGCCATGCTGCGCCGGAGGTATCAGGCGGCTGACGCGGTTGTTATCGGGGTCTGCCGCCCGATCACGATCCCGGCACCGCCCTCAGACCTCGCCTCCGCGCCGATTTCCCTTTAAGGGTCCGGCCCTTCGATCATCACGGATATTCTGCCCTTGCGACTGCCCCAGGCCCGGCTCGATCAGGTTCTCGACCGCTTCCACCAGGTGGAGGCGCGCATGGGCGCGGCCACGGACGGGCAGGAGATCGTGCGCCTGTCGAAAGAGCATTCGGAGATGAAGCCGGTGGCCGACGCGGTCATGGCCCTGGCGCGAGCGCGAGCCGAGATGGCCGATCTGGAGGTCATGTCGACCGATCCCGAAATGGCCGAGATGGCGTCGGAGGAACTGCGGGCCCTGGGCGATCGTCTGCCGGAGATGGAGCGCGAGGTGGCCCTGCTGCTGGCCCCGCGCGATGCCGATGAAAATGCCAGCGCCGTGCTGGAAGTCCGGGCCGGGACCGGCGGGGACGAAGCGGCCCTGTTCGCCGGCGACCTGTTCCGGATGTACTCGCGCTATGCCTCCACGCGCGGCTGGCGGGTCGAGGTCGACAGCGCCACCGAGGGCGAGGCCGGGGGCTACAAGGAAATCATCGCCACCGTCACCGGCGACGGCGTGTTCGGCCGGCTGAAGTTCGAAAGCGGCGTGCACCGGGTCCAGCGTGTGCCGACGACGGAGGCGCAAGGGCGCATCCACACCTCGGCCGCCACGGTCGCGGTCCTGCCCGAGGTCGAGGACGTCGAGATCGACATCCAGGACAAGGACATCCGCATCGACACCTTCCGGGCCTCCGGCTCGGGCGGGCAGCACGTCAACAAGACCGACTCGGCCGTGCGGATCACCCATTTCCCGTCCGGCATCGTGGTGACGTCGTCGGAGAAGTCCCAGCACGTCAACCGCGACAAGGCGATGAAGAACCTGCGCGTGCGGCTCTACGACATGCAGCGCCAGATGAAGGACAATGCCCGTTCGGACGCGCGCAAGTCCCAGGTCGGCTCGGGCGACCGGTCCGAACGCATCCGCACCTATAATTTCCCGCAAGGCCGCGTGACCGACCACCGCATCGGCCTGTCCCTGCACAGCCTGCCCCAGATCCTGGAGGGGGACATCGACCCCCTGCTGAACGCTCTGATCGCCGAGGACCAGGCCGCCCGCCTGGCGGACCTGGAGGCGGAGTTCGGCTGAGACCGGGCTATTTCCGGATGCGTCGGCGCATCAGACGGTCCGACAGGGCCTCGGCGTGTTTCAGGGTGAAGGCCAGGGCGGCGGGATTGCCGCGCCGGGCACCGACCGTATCGGCCACGACCGCGCCCCGTTCGCCGATCGGCATGGGCTGGCCCGTGGTGGTGTCGATGGCGGTCTGGTGCTCGATCTCGGCGTTCAGCTCGGCCCCCATCAGGATCACCTGGGCCGAGATCCAGGTCCAAAGCAGGAAACCCATCATCGCCGCCAGCGGACCGTAGGAATCGGTCCGGACGAAGTTGGTCAGGTACCAGCTGAACAGCAGCGACACGACCAGGCTGACCAGGGCCGCAAAGATCGCTCCGGGCGTCAGCCAGCGCCAGCGCGCCCTCTGACGGCATGGGCCATAGCGATAGATCAGGGCCAGTGCCCCGGCATAGAGCACCAGCAGCACCGGCCAGCGCAGCGGGGCCAAATGGGCCCATTCGTCCTCCAGCCCGAGCAGGGACAGGGCGATCGGCACCCCGACGACCAGGGCCGCACTCAGCAGGACCGCCAGCAGGCCCGTCAGCGTAAAGGCCATGCAGATCAGGTTGTAACGGACGATGTTGCGCTTCTCGACCTCGTGATAGGCGACGTTCAGCCCATAGAAGAGGGTCTTGATCGCGCCATTGGCGACCCACAGCGACAGCAGAAGCGTCCAGACCAGGGTGAAGGTCAGCTCACCGCCCGAATTCTCGGCCAGACGCTGCATCTCTCCGCCGATGAACTGGGCGACGTTTGAAGGCAGGACCGAATAGAGGAAATAGAGCCGCTCGGCCGCGTCCGCCGGGTCGGCAAACAGGCCATAGATGGTCACCAGCGCCCCCAGGGTCGGAAACAGGGACAGGATGGCAAAGAAGGTCACACCTCCCGCCACGAAGCCGACCCGGTCCCCGAAATAGGCACCCCCCAGCCGCCACAGGATGTCGATCCAGCCCTTGAGCGGAATATGGTGCGGGCGTTCGGCCAGTCGCCCGCGTCCGGGCTCTCGGAACTCGTGGTCCATGGGGGTGGGCGGCGGTGCCGGGGGCTCAGCCGGCCTGTAGCGCCGCAGGTCCAGCCCGATGCGATACCCCTGGCGATGCAGCAGATGCGCCCCGCCAGCTCCGGCCGCCAGACCGCCGATCAGGGCCGTGGCCAGTCGCCAGAGTCGGGAAGGGTGACGCGGCGAGGACTGGGGCATGGGACTCCGGCAGACAGGAAACGAACGACAGGTCGCACAACGACCCGGCCTCGCGCCCGTTCCTGCGGGCCGCGGCTTGTGCCTTGTGATGGCCGACGGCGCGGGGCAGGAAGGTGCGGTGACCGCGACCATTGCCGCCCTTTATCGCCATCCCGTCAAGGGATTCACCCCCGAGGCCCTGACGGATGCCCGGCTGGAGGCGGATGGCTGGTTCCCCGACGACCGGCTGTATGCCGTCGAGCATGGGCCGTCGGGTTTCGATCCCGAGGCGCCGGTCCATCTGTCCAAGATGAAGTTCGCGGTCCTGGCGCGCGATGCCGCCCTGGCCCGGGTGCGCACCCGCTATGACGCCCCTTCGCGGACGCTGACGGTCGAGGCGCAAGGGCGGCCGACCCTGACGGCGGCCCTGGATCAGGCCGAGGGCCGCCGGGCCTTTGCCGACTGGCTGACCGATTTCCTGGGCGAGGATGCGGCAGGGCCTCTGAGGATCCTGTCGGCGCCCGGCCACCGGTTCATGGACAGCCGCCGGGGCCACGTCTCCCTCCTGAATCTGGCCAGTGTCCGCGATCTGGAGGCGCGGGTCGGGCGTTCGCTGGATCCCCGCCGGTTTCGGGCCAATGTCTGGGTCGAGGGCTGGCCCGCCTGGATCGAGATGGAGGGGGCCGGCCGGGAGGTCCGGCTGGGTGCCGCAGGCTTGGAGGGGCTGAAACCGATCGTCCGCTGTGCTGCCACCCATGTCGATCCGGATACGGGCGAGCGCGATTTCGATCTGGTCAGCGCCCTGTTCACCCATTACGGCCACCGCGACTGCGGCCTGTATGCCGCGATCCGGACCGGCGGCCCGATCGCCGTCGGCGATGCCGTGGAGATGATGCCATGACCCAGACCCCAACCCTGCTGACGGCCTGGAAGACAGCCCACGCGCGGCTGAAGGACGGCCGCATCGACAGTCCCTCGATCGACGCACGGCTGTTGCTGGAGGTGGCGACCGGGGCCAGCCGGGCCGACATCCTGACCGATCCCTATCGTCCCCTGACCCCCGAACAGGACGCCACCTTCGCGGCCATGATCGAGCGGCGGCTGCGCCGCGAGCCGGTGTCGCGCATCCTGGGTCGCAAGGGCTTCTGGAAGATCATGCTGAACGTCACCCCCGATGTGCTCAGCCCCCGTCCCGATACCGAATCCCTGCTGGATGTGATCCTGCCGGCCTTTGCGCCCCATCAGGCGTTCCAGATGATCGACCTGGGCACGGGCTCGGGGGCGATCCTGCTGGCGGTGCTGGCCGAGCGGGCCGGGGCCACGGGGGTCGGCACCGACATCTCGTTCGAGGCCCTGGCCGTGGCCAAGGACAATGCCGCCAGCCTGGGCCTAGATGGACGCGCGACCTTCCTGCGGACCGAATGGGCGGCCGGTTTCGGCGACGACAGTTTCGATCTGGTCGTGTCCAATCCGCCCTATATCCCTACGGGCGACATTCCCGGACTGGACCCGGAGGTGCGCGATCACGACCCGCACCTGGCCCTGGATGGCGGCGAGGACGGGCTGGAGGCCTATCGCCTGCTGGCCCCCGAGATCGCGCGGATCCTGCGCCCCGGCGGCATCTTCGCGGTCGAGATCGGCTGGGACCAGGGCCCGGCGGTCAAGGCCCTGTTCGAGGCGGCGGGCCTGACCGACGTCAAGGTCGTGCGCGACCTGGGCGACCGGAACCGCGTCGTCACCAACGGGCCCGATCCGCGCCAGGCCCCTGTCAGCCTGTAATCCGCCGTTCGAGCCGGGGGCCGATTGGGGCCTGAACAAACCCCTTGGAATGCGGGCCGGGCCGCGCTAAGTCTTGCGTCGTCTCTCACCCAAGCGCAGCGTTTTGAACCGATCCGGTTCGGCCACCTTGCGACTGGGGCGCGTGAAGGCTCCGGGTTTCGGCCCTGGGCGGACCACGACCGGGCAGACGACGGCTTTCCGATGATATCGATGCCCTGACCCCTGAAACAGGGCGATCGGCCCCGGACGAACGGATCGACGAACCCCGACGAGGTCCGGCCGCTGGTGGCCAGGACCCGCCATCCCAGAACGGTAGCGTCTGATGAGAGATTTCAAGGGCATGAAGCGTCAACGCGGACGCAACAGAAAGCCCGGCGGCAGTCCCAACAACGCCAACAACACCAATCCGAACCGGTCCTGGGATTCGCAGGGCCCCGAGAACATCAAGGTCCGGGGCAATGCCCAGACCGTCTATGAGCGCTATCAGCAGCTGGCCCGCGATGCCGCGTCCGGGGGCGATCGGGTTCTGGCCGAGAACTATCTGCAACACGCGGAACACTATTTCCGCGTGCTGAGGGCGCTGCAGCCGATGCGGCCGGTGTCCGAGATCGCGGCGCGCGAACTGTCCAATCAGGGCTTCGACATCGATTTCGAGGATGAGTCCGGGGCCCAGGCCGCCGCCCTGATGGCGGCCCATCAGGCTGAACTTCAGCGTCAGCAGAACCAGAACGGCGGTCACAACAACGACGGTCATGAGCCGCGCGAGGCCCGTGAGGGCCGCGAGCCGCGTGAGCCCCGCGAATGGCGTGATCGCGAAGAGCGCGAGCCGCGCGGCGATCGCCAGGACACCCGCAACGAACCGCGCGAACCGCGCTCCGACGCTGGTGCCGATGGCGAACAGCCCCGCGAGGGCGGCCGCCGCGAGACGCGCCGCGAACGCTGGGAGCGCCGCCGCGAAGAGCGCAACCGCCGTTTCCCCGACAATCCCTCGACCGAGGTCTATGTCGAGGCTGGCGACGGCGAAGCTGCCCCTGCCGTGACCGACGCCCCCGAAGCCGAAGTGGCCGAAGCCGCGCCGGAGGCCCGGGAACGTCCCGCCCGTGCCCCCCGCGCCCCGCGCGCCGAACGGGCTCCGCGCGCGCCGCGCGAGGTCGAGGATGACGGCCCGACGGCTCTGCCCGGCTTTCTGACGCGGTCCAGTGCCACAAGCCCGGCTCCGGCCGCTGCGTCGCCGGCGGAGGACGCCCCCGCCGGTACGGACGAAGAGGCACCCGCGCCGAAACGCCGGGCCCCGCGCCGCAAGGTCGAGACCCCGGCCGCCGAAGACTGACGGCCGGTCGTCGGCACAGCTTGACGGCGACGGCATCGGCGGCCTTAACCCGAGGGTCTCGCAGCCCGAGGAATGTCCATGCGTCGTCTGCTGTCTTCCACCCCGCTGACCCTGATGGCGGCTGCCCTGATCCTGGCCGCCTGCGCCTCGACCCCGCCGACGCCGCCCCTGCCGACCGGACCGGGATCGGGCGGGGTTCTGCGCGACTGGCGCGGCATCATCACCCCCTATGACCGCGATCGCTATCAGCGTGTCGACGCGGCCTGGACCCTGGCCCTGCAGCAGGCCCGGCGTCAGGCGGGATCGGGCGACCTCGGCAGCCTGGGCGCACTGATCGACCCGCGCGCGGGTCGTGGCGGTGTCACCCCGCCGGTCGGCGACTATCGCTGCCGCACGGTCAAACTGGGGTCCCAGGGTGGCGAGACCGGCCTGGGCTATGTCGTCTATGGCTGGTTCGACTGCCGCATCGAAATGACGGCCAACGGGCTGAAATTCTCCAAGCTGACCGGATCCCAGCGCCAGTCCGGCCTGCTGTTCCCCGAGAACGACCGACAGATGATCCTTCTGGGATCGCTGGCCCTGGCCGAAGAGCCGCCGGCCAATTCCTATGGTCAGCGGCCCGAGCGCGATCTGGTGGCGGTGCTGGAACGAATCGGCGACCGTCGCTGGCGACTGGTGATCCCCTGGCCCCAATATGAATCGAACCTGGACCTGATCGAGCTGGTCCCGGCCAGCTGATGTCCACCTTTGCCGTGGTCGGTGCCGGGCCGTCCGGCCTGGCCGTCGCCCTGATGCTGGCGCGGCAGGGCCACCGGGTGTCCGTGTTCGAGCGGTTTCAGGCCGCCGGGCCGGTCGGGGCCGGCTTCATGCTGCAACCGACGGGGCTGGCGGTGCTGGACAGCCTCGGCCTGACCCCGGCGGTCGAGGCCCTGGCCCAGCCGATCGACCACATCTTCGGCCGCGAGGCGCGGGGCGGCCGCGTGGTGCTGGATGTCCGCTACAGCGACCTGAAGCAGCCCCGACAGGCCCTGGGGGTGCATCGCGCCGCCCTGTTTCAGGTGCTCTACGACGCCTGTCTGGCCGAAGGGATCGATATCGAGACCGGCTGGGACGTGGTGGGAACTGAGGGTGGACGGCTGACCGACACTCGGGGCCGGACCAGCGCCATCTTCGACCTGATCATCGACGCCTCGGGCGCACGGTCGGTCATCGCCCGCAGCCTGGGGGCCAGACCAAGGGCGCTGGCCTATGGGGCCCTGTGGGCCACCGTCCCCTGGCCCGGTGCGCCGTTCGACGAGGCGGCTCTGCAGCAGGTTTACCGGGGGGCCTCGACCATGATCGGCATCCTGCCGGCCGGGACGCGGCCCGGATCGGCGGATCGGCTGGCGACCTTCTTCTGGAGCCTGAAGTCGGCGGACTATCCGCGCTGGCGGGCCGACAGTCTCTATGCCTGGAAGGATGAGGTGCGCCGCCACTGGCCCGAGGTGGCCCCGGCCCTGACAAGCCTGCGCACGCACGAGGACCTGACCTTGGCCCGCTATGGCCACCACACCCTGGCCAGGCCCTGGGCGAAGCGGCTGGCGGTGATCGGCGATGCGGCCCATTCGACCAGCCCGCAGCTGGGCCAGGGGGTGAACATGGGCCTGCTGGATGCCCTTGCCCTGACCCAGGCGCTGGAGCGGCATCCGGACCTGACTGAGGCCCTGCCGGCCTATGCCGCCTCGCGCCGCTGGCACGTGCGGCTCTATCAGGCGCTGTCGATGGGGTTCACCCCCTTCTATCAGGCCGACGGCCGGGTCCGGCCCTGGGTGCGGGACCACATCCTGGGCAAGGTGGCGCGCCTGCCCCTGGCCCCGCGCCTGCTGGCCGCGACGGTATCGGGCCTGATGCTGGACCCGCGCGTCAGACCCGCGTCAGCCGCAGGTCCTGATAGTCGTAGCTGAAATCGATGTCCGGGCTGACGCCCTTCAGCGTGGCCGTGCCTGACGCCAGGTCGAAAGTGATGAAGGCGTCCTCCTCCCGCTTGTCGGGAAAGCGGGTGCGCATCGTCTCGCCGTCATAGGCTTCCAGCGGGCCTTGCAGAGCGGGCGTCCGGGAAAAGGCCAGCCACAGTCCGCCGTCGCGCGGCGTGACGGTGATGTCGCCATACCAGGGGTCACGCCAGGTGCCGACATAGGCCGACAGAGGCTGGGAAGGCGGCGATCCGGCCGCCTGTTTCGCATCGATCTCGGCCGCCGCCGCCAGCGAAGCGGTCTTGCCCTCTGCCTCGATCCGGCGGGAGTCGGCGATCCAGTCGAAGCCGGTCTTGCCCATCACGATGTCGGCAATACCGCTGCGCAGGGCCCGCAGCAGATAGCTTTCCTCGGCATTGGAAAAGATCGCGAAGCCGACGTTGCGGCCGGGGATCAGCACCGTCGCCGAAATGCCGCCGGGTGAGCCGCCGCCGTGGCTGATCAGGCGTTCGCCGCGATAATCCTGGACCTGGAACCCCATGGCATAGGTCGAGGCGATCGCCCGGCCGGGCAGTTCCGCCGTCGGGCCGGGCGAGGAGGCGGTGATGATGTTGGGCCGCCACATCTCGCGCGCCGTCGCCTCCGAGAACAGGCGCGAGCCGTCGGGCAGGGCCCCCATGGCCAGGCGCACCGCGATCCATTTGGCCCAGTCGGTGGCGGTGGTGCAGAAGCCGCCCGCCGCCCCGGCTGCGTCCCAGTTCCAGATGCCTGCGATACTGTCGCTGAGCAGGGTCATCTCCCCCTGATAGCGCAGGGGAGGCCCCACCCGTCCGTGTGGCAGGGCCGACTTGGCCGGATCGGCCATGGAGGTGAGGGGCACGGTCTCGGTCATGCCGACGCGGTCCAGGATGCGGGTCTGGACGAAATCCTCCCACGACAGGCCCGAGACGTTCGCGATCACCTCTCCCGCCACCACGAACATCAGGTTGCAATAGTGGTAGTTGGCCCGAAAGCCGTCCTCGATCGGCACATGGGGCACCGCCGCCATGATCTCGGCCCGCGTCCGATCCGAGTTCGGCCAGAACAGGAGGTCACCGGCGCCCAGGCCGAACCCCGCCCGGTGGCTGAGGGTATCGCGAACCGTGATCCGGGCCCCGATCACCGGGTCCGACAGGGTGAAGCCGGGGATATAGGTGGCGACCGGCTCGTCCCATTTCACCTTGCCCTCATCGACCAGTATGGCCAGGGCCGCGGCCGTGACGTTCTTGGTGTTGGAGGCGATGGCGAACAGGGTGTGCTCGTCCGCGCGCGCCGCCGCGCCTTGCCGCTTCACGCCATAGCCGCGCGTCAGCACCGGCTGGCCGTCTTTGACCACGACGATGCCCAGGGCTGGCTGATCGGGCCAGGCCGCCATGGCCGAGGTCACATAGGCGTCGACCGCCTGGGCCAGGGTCGCGTCGTCGTTCGCGGCCATGCCCGCGGGGGCCAGGGCCCAGGCCGTGGACGGCAGGGCGACCGCTCCGGCAGAGGCGAACAGGGCAGACCGGCGGGACAGGCGAACGGACATGGGGCACTCCAGGCAAGACCTGGCCGACGCTAGCCCGTCACTCTGCATTCGTCATCCTTCGCAAACGCCCATCTGCCGCGCAGACCGCCGCCCCGCCGCACACGAGCGTGCGAACCTGTCTTTCTGCACCCAAGGCAGGCACCCCTTGTGTGGCCGCTTCGCCACACCCAACTGAGGCTCCAGCGGCGTTGCTCTTGGGAGGACGCCGCGCCACCATCGCCCATCAGGGGATAGCCGCATGAACATCGACCTCTATTCCGACCGCGCCAAACAGGCCGTTCAGTCCGCCCAGTCGCTGGCCCTGGCCCGGCGCCACCAGCAGTTCGCGCCCGAGCATCTGCTGAAGGTGCTGCTGGAGGAGCGCGACGGCCTGGCGCGCAATCTGATCACCGCCGCCGGGGGCGACCCCGCCCGCGCCGAGACCGCGACCGAGACGGCCCTGAAGAAACGCGCCCAGGTCAGCGGCGGCAATGGCCAGCTTTATCTGGACGGCGACACCGCCCGCGTCTTCGCTGCGGCCGAGCAGGCGTCCAAGGCGGCGGGCGATGCCTTCGTCACCACCGAGCGGCTGCTCAGCGCCATCGCGCGCGAGGGTGGCGTTGCGGCTGAAATCCTGAAGTCCGTCGGGGCCACGCCCGAAAAGCTGGACGCCGCCGTCGCCGACATCCGCAAGGGCAAGACCGCCGACAGCGCCGGGGCCGAAGACGCCTATGACGCGCTGAAACGCTATGCCCGCGACCTGACCCTGGCCGCGCGCGACGGCAAGATCGATCCGGTCATCGGCCGCGACGAGGAGATCCGCCGCACCATCCAGGTCCTGGCCCGCCGCACCAAGAACAACCCCGTCCTGATCGGCGAGCCCGGCGTCGGCAAGACCGCCATCGTCGAAGGCCTGGCCAAGCGGATCGTCGATGGCGACGTGCCCGAAAGCCTGAAGGACAAGGTGGTGATGGCCCTCGACATGGGCAGTCTGATCGCCGGTGCCAAATATCGCGGCGAGTTCGAGGAGCGTCTGAAGGCCGTGCTGGCCGAGGTCACGGCGGCCGAGGGCGGCATCATCCTGTTCATCGACGAGATGCACACCCTGGTCGGCGCCGGAAAGGGCGACGGGGCCATGGATGCCTCCAACCTGCTGAAGCCCGCCCTGGCGCGGGGCGAGCTGCACTGCGTCGGCGCCACCACCCTGGATGAATACAGGAAGCACGTCGAAAAGGACCCGGCCCTGGCCCGCCGTTTCCAGTCGGTCTTCGTGGACGAGCCCTCGGTGGAGGACACCGTCTCCATCCTGCGCGGGCTGAAGGAGAAGTATGAGGTCCACCACGGGGTCCGCATCAGCGACAGCGCCATCGTCGCCGCCGCCACCCTGTCCAACCGCTACATTACCGACCGCTTCCTGCCGGACAAGGCCATCGACCTGATCGACGAGGCGGGCAGCCGCGTCCGCATGGCCGTCGATTCCAAGCCCGAGAGCCTGGACGAGATCGACCGCCGCCTGGTCCAGCTGAAGATCGAGCGCGAGGCCCTGAAAAAGGAAACCGACGCCGCCTCGCGCCAGCGGCTGGAGCGTCTGGAAGACGAGATCGCCGATCTGGAGGGACAGTCCGACGACCTGACCGCCCGCTGGAAGGCCGAAAAGGACAAGGTCGGCCAGGGGGCCCAGCTGCGCGAGACCCTGGACCGTCTGCGCGCCGAACTGGCCGCGGCCCAGCGCGCCGGCGACCTGGGCCGCGCGTCGGAGATCGCCTATGGCCAGATCCCCGGCATCGAGAAACAGCTGGCCGAGGCCGAGGCCGCCGAAACGAGTGGCACCGGCCCCCTGACGCCCGAGGTCGTCGACGCCGAACAGATCGCCGCCGTCGTCAGCCGCTGGACCGGGGTGCCGGTCGACAAGATGCTGGAGGGCGAGCGCGAGAAACTGCTGTCGATGGAGAACGCCCTGCGCGCCCGCGTCGTGGGTCAGGACCCTGCGCTTCAGGCCGTGGCCGATGCCGTGCGCCGGGCCCGTGCCGGGCTGAACGACCCCAACCGCCCGCTTGGCTCTTTCCTGTTCCTGGGCCCCACGGGCGTGGGCAAGACCGAGCTGACCAAGGCGCTCGCCGCCTTCCTGTTCGACGACGAGGCGGCCATCACCCGCATGGATATGTCGGAATATATGGAGAAACACTCGGTCAGCCGCCTGATCGGGGCCCCTCCCGGCTATGTCGGCTATGACGAGGGCGGGGCCCTGACCGAGGCGGTGCGCCGCCGCCCCTATCAGGTCGTGCTGTTCGACGAGGTGGAAAAGGCCCACCCCGACGTCTTCAACGTGCTGTTGCAGGTGCTCGACGACGGCCGTCTGACGGACGGGCAGGGACGGGTGGTCGATTTCCGCAACACCCTGATCATCATGACCAGCAACCTGGGCTCCGACGCCCTGGCCAACCAGGGCGAGGGCGAGGATGTCGAGGCCGTCCGCCCCTATGTGATGGAGGCCGTCCGCGCCCATTTCCGGCCCGAGTTCCTGAACCGCATCGACGAGATCATCCTGTTCCGGCGCCTCGGCCGCGACCAGATGGCAGGCATCGTCCGCATCCAGCTGTCGCGCCTGGAAAAGCTGATGGCCGACCGCCGCCTGACCCTGTCCATCGACGACGGTGCCTTGGCCTGGCTGGCCGACAAGGGCTACGACCCCGTCTATGGGGCCCGGCCGCTGAAGCGCGTGATCCAGAAAGACCTGGTCGACCCCATGGCCAAGAAGCTGCTGGCCGGAGAACTGGAGGACGGCTCGGTGATCGCCGTGTCAGCGGGCGCCGACGGGCTGGAGATCGGGAAGGCGCGGGTGCACTGACGCCGCTACTTTCTAAAGCTTGCTTACATCATCAATCGAAGAGAATGGCGATTTCCAGTGCGCAATCGCATCAATCAGCGAGGCCAGAGGCGTTCCAGAAAACGAACCTTTAGCCTCGTGCTCGGCAATCATGTTCATCGCGCTTACGGTTTTCATCTTCCCTCGCGCTTCGTAGCCATGCGCGTGTTCGAAGTCCTTCGCGAAGGCAAAGCCGAGAGCGTCGATGCCCTCGGCTTTCGCTGCAGTGATCTCGGCCCAGATAGCGTCGTTTCGATCCCACCCGACTTGATCTGTGGCTCGCTCGCTGAACCTAACATCAAGATCATGGACAGCGATGTATCGCTTGCCAAAATCTCTTAGGACCCGCTGAACGGCAGGCAGGCTGGCCTTCCCGCCGCAATCGACGATGTGTACATCAAGGTCGTGTTTGCTGACGCCTTTCGCCGCAAGAACGTGCGTCAGTGCGGCAAACTCCGTCTCCCCCTCGACCAAGACCACTTTGTCGGCGAACAAGCATTCGCTGACCAAGGGGTTCAGTTGATATATCAGCTTCAACGCGTCGCGACGCTCCTTTGGGACGTTGTTCGTTTCAGACTGATGGATCACGCTGCCATTCTTGGTGCGCTCGACAAGTGCGATTGTTTGTTTTGGTCTCGAGAAATCGACCATGACTGGGGAATGGCTACAAGCCATAACCTGAACTCCACCCTGAGTAGCCAGCTCATAGAGAAGCGCACGCATTCGCCTTACTGCGGTCGGGCTTAGGAATAGCTCCGGCTCTTCGATCTGAAGAAGCGTGTTTCCAACGGCTTCCTCTGGGGCACCTCGCGCTTTTGCACGGCGTGTAGCGGCCGCCAACTCCGGCACAAGAATGTTCAGCGCACTAAGCAGGAAGGCACGCTGGGAGCCTTGTCCGTGCCGGCCCACGCCCAAGGATGGACTATCTGACAATGTTAGCTCAATTTCGGCCTGCTTTTCCAGCAACGAGCCAATCCCCTTGTCCGACGGAGGATTGCGTATTTGGACCGCAAGTCCCGGGAAGACATTCGAGGCTACCCCTGAAACCTTTCCCGCAATCTCATTAATGTATTGATCCTGCTCAATCTCCTCTGAGAGCGCCTTCAGCGCTTCTTCGATTATCTGGACATTCTTGGACCCAGCGATATGTCGCTGAATTACTTCTTTAAAGAGCTTCTCAAACTGGCTTCTAAGTTCATCCGCCGCCATGAGCGGAGCAAGGTGAATAGGCTCGGGCAGCCGGTTCTGAAGGATTGAATCGAACCCGCCAAAACCACCTTCGACCCACGCTTCCGTGTCCCAATCGTAGGAGAACTTGGTGGCTTTTTGGCCTGCGGCTCCCCACGCCTTGCGAACCTTCGCTACACGTCCGTCGGAGTACCATTTGCCGGTTTTGTCGTTGGCGAGATCGTCTCCTTCCGCCGCCTGAAATCGGAGCTCCATTACAATCGGGCGCTCTACTTCACAGCGAAAGAAATCTTCCCGTGAAGGAGAGAAGCCTGCAGCCCGGAAGTCACGGTATGCTTGAAGGAGGCTGGTCTTTCCGCCGTTGTTCTCGCCGACGACAACGATGATGTCGTTAGACATGTCGAGCCAGTGAAAGCCCAACTCAGGATTTGCGGGGTGGTCGTCCTCACCAAGCCGACAGAATCCTCGGTAGTTTGAAATTCCAAGCTGTAGCAGTTTCATGAGAGCCCCCCGGTCAGCGACGCTAGCGGCAGGGTGGCCGTTTCACAACTATAGAGAGATGCGCTTAAGCGCCGCTGACCCAAGCAACCAGAGGCCCCGAAGTCACCGCCGGAGCCTCCGGTCTCCTCGCCATCGCGCGTCCGCGACCTAGGGGTTGATGACCACCTTGATGCAGCCGTCGGTCTTTTCCTGGAACATCTTGTAGGCGTCCGGGCCGTCTTCCCGCTTGATCGTGTGGGTGATCAGGAAGCTGGGTCGATTTCTCCGCCTTTTCCTTCTCCCATTGGGAGAAGGTGCCCCGAAGGGGCGGATGAGGGTCGGGTCTGTCCATCGGCGCAAGCCGTCGCACGGGCGTTCCTCACACCAGACATCCGGCCCTCACCCTTTCGCGCAAGGACGACGGCTATCGCCGCCGTGCGCTCAAGCCCTCTTCCAACGGGAGAGGGCCAATGATCCGGCACCTACGCCGCGAACCGCCACCACGCCCAGGCCGCCAGTCCGATCAGGCTCGTTGCAGCGAGCGTCTGGTTGATCACAATATCCCACCTCCGGGCAGGCAGAGTGTGGTCGGGGTATACAATGGGCCAGCGGCGGCTGCGCACCGCCTCCGCCAGCACCGCGGGCGTGATCGGAATGCGACCGAAGCGCCGGTGGATCGGCGTGTAGAACAGACCTCCGATACTCCACCCCTCCTCGCCATGGTGGAAGTACCAGCGCCAGGTCGTCGCATCGACCTCGAACCGGTCGACGAAGGCCTGCATGAAATCCCCGGCGTCATCGCCCGTGATCCCCAGCACGTCGAACAGGTCGTCGTCATCCGAAAGGGCGGGCGTTGGACCCCAAACGTCGTCGATGAAGGCCAGAACGGCCGTGCGCGCATCACTCATGCCCCCATCCTGTCGCGTCCGGCCAACCACCACATCTGAATTAGCAACACCCCGACCGCCTCCACCGCCGCCCGGTGCGGCTTGGTCTTGTGGGTCATGGCGTGCACCGCCTGCCCTAGTCGGGTCCCGCGGAGATCAGCCGGGCAAGGTCGAGCGCATCCCGCCGAACGGCGGGCAGGGCGAGGTTGATGTCATTGCGCTCAAGCGCCAGCTTCATCGACGCCCTTTCCAACGCAAGGAGATGGCGAGGCTTGAACTTCTTCCAGTCGGGATCATCGGCCTCGAGATCAGCATAGGCGGTCTTCCCCAATCCCATGATCGCCGCCATTTCGGTCTGCGTCAGCTTGGCCCGCTCGCGCAAATCCTTCATCTGCTTCGCACTCATCACTGCCTCCATAATTACCGGTTTCCGGTATTTATGTGTACAATCGTGCCGGAAAGCAACCGGCATTCTGCGGCCGCGTCTCCGCGTCATCGGCTTACCGCCTCCCCGCCACCTGACCTGTCGTGGTCAAGCGGCAGACGACAATGCGCCCCTTGTCAAATAGGAAGTTTGTCCTGTCTCGGCAAGGCGGGTCTTTGACATCGACCGCGCTCGGCCTGGCCAAGGTGGACTGAGTGGACCGAGTGGACTGCGTTTTTCGCCTCCGGTTTTCCTGCGGCACCGGCTTTCGGCTAGGCTGATCCGATGTGTGCCTCCTATGAATCCCGGTTCACCGTGCGCCAGCTGGTCGAGGCCTTTGGCCATGCGGGGATCGCCATTGGCATGGATGGGGGCGGTCTGCCCAATCTGGAACCGCGCGAGGAGGTTCGGCCCACGGATGCCGATCGGGTGGTGCGGATGGCGGAGGATGGGTCGGTGGTCTATGCCCCCGCCCGGTTCGGCCTGGTGCCCGGCCAGCCGAAGCGCCCGCCGGTGATCAATCTGCGGTCCGAGGGGCGGACGGTGGCCAATGGGGCCGGGGGCGGGCGGGCCCTGCTGCCGGTCTCGGGCTTTTACGAGTTCACCGGCGACACCTATCCGAAGACGCGCTGGCGGCTGTCGGCAGCGGACGGATCGGTGCTGATGCTGGCCTGCGCCTGGCGGGCGCAGGGCCCGGGCGAGGGGTTTGCCCTGCTGACGGCCGAGCCGGGGCCGGACATCGCGCCGTATCACACGCGCGGGGTCGTCCCCTTGCCGCCGTCGGCCTGGGCCGACTGGCTGTTTGATCGGGTGCCGGGCGAGCAGCTGCTGTTGCCGCCGCCCGCCGGGACCCTGGTGGCCACCGCCGCGCCGCGACCGGGGGCGGGATCGGCGCCGTCGCTGTTCGACCTGTAAGGGTCGGTCAGTCTTCCAGGCGCGGAGAGTTCACGCCGCGCAGCTGGCAGGCATTGTCGGCCGCGGCCCGGCCGGTCTGGGCGCCGGTCGGCACCAGTATGCCCTGACGGGCTTGGCAGTCAGCGGCCAGCGCCTTCAGGTCGGAGTTGTAGCCGCCTTCCATCGGGCCGGTGGCGCAGGCAGAGGCCGTCAGGCCCAGGGTCAGGACGGCGGCGGTGGAGATCAGGATACGCATGGGCAGGACTCCTTCTGGCAGATGATGCAGCCGGCCTCAGCCGACACACTGTGAGGGGCGGGTCTCTTTCGGGCCGTACTGGGCGCAGGACCGGTCGATCTCGCCCTGGATCAGGGCGCATTCGTTGGCCACGTTGCAGGGCGGGCGCGTCGCAGGACTGACAGCGATGCAGCGTTTGACTAGGGCGGCTGCGGCGGCATCGCCGATCTCGGCGGCACAGCCGGTGCCGATCGGGACGACGGGCATGGCGGCCGGCGCGGTGGGGTCTGGCGCCCCGCTACCGGTCGGCGGGGGAGTGTCTGGGGACGCGACCTCCTCCTGGGGTGGCGCGTCCGGGGGCATCACCGGCTCATCGACCGGAACAGCGGCAACGGGCTCGGTCGTGTTACCGGCACCCTGTGGCCCACAGGCGGACACCAGGGGCACAGTCATCATAACGGCGGCGGCGATCAGCGGGATCAGACGCATGGGGGCACTCCGGATAGGGAACCGAGCCGACGATGGCCCGGTTCCGATCCGACATACAGACTACCGCCCCAAAGCCGACTTTTGCATGGCAAACAGTTGGCGGCAGCCGCCGTCGGCCAGGGCGAACAGGCGGTCGAACTCGGCGCGGGAGAAGCCCCGCTTCTCGCCCGTGGCCTGGATCTCGACGATGGTGCCCGAGCCGGTCAGGACGAAGTTGGAATCGGCCTCGGCCGAGGAATCCTCTTCATAGTCCAGGTCCAGCACGGGCTGGTCGGCACAGACCCCGCACGAGATGGCCGCCACCTGATCCAGGATCGGGTCGGTCTGCAGGACACCCTCGGCCCGCAAATAGTCGAAGGCGCTGGCCATGGCGACCCAGGCCCCGGTGATGGCTGCCGTGCGTGTGCCGCCGTCAGCCTGGATCACGTCGCAGTCCAGCACCACCTGGCGCTCGCCCAGGGCCTTCAGATCGACCACGGCGCGCAGGGAGCGGCCGATCAGGCGCTGGATCTCCTGGGTGCGGCCCGATTGTTTGCCGGCGGCGGCTTCGCGGCGGCCTCGGCTGTGGGTGGCCCGGGGCAGCATGCCGTATTCGGCCGTGACCCAGCCCTGGCCGGTGTTGCGCATCCAGCCGGGGACCTTTTCCTCGACCGAGGCGGTGACCAGCACCTTGGTATGGCCGAACGAGACCAGGCACGACCCCTCGGCATAGCGGTTGACGCCCGTCTCCAGGGTCACGGAGCGAAGCTGGTCGGCCAGGCGGCCGGACGGACGGGAAGCGGTCATGAGCGATGATCCTTGGAAGCTGGGGCGGTGGTGATTATCCTGAAATCATGCCGCTGTATCCCCCAGGGTCATCCTCCGGGTCATCCCCCGCGCCGTCGGTCGCCGTCCGTCTGCGCCCGGCCACGGTGGACGATGCCGACACCCTGGCTGCCTGGGACCGGGAACCGCACGTCATCGCCTGTTCCAGCGATGACCCGGACGCCGAGGCGGCCTTCGGCAGCGACTGGGTCGAGGAGATCACCAACTCGGCCAATGAACTGACCTATGTCATGGCCGAGGTCGACGGCCGGCCAGTCGGAGCCATGGCGGTCTGCGACCCCCATACCGAACCCAGCCACTACTGGGGCGAGATCGAGCCGGGCCTGCGGGCGATCGATATCTGGATCGGGCCGCCCGAGTGGCTGAACCGGGGCGTGGGGACCCAGATGATGGCCCAGATGATCGATCGCTGCTTCGCCGAGCCGGGCGTCAGTGCGATTGTCATCGATCCACTGAACACTAATGTCGACGCGCAACGGTTCTATGCGAGGCTGGGGTTCCGGGTCGTCGGACGCCGGGCCTTCGGCGATGACGACTGTCTCGTCATGCGGCTGGAGCGTGAGCACTGGCGATCTGGATCGCCGAGACAGGCGGGCGCTCAATGACTTTCATGACCAGTCCGTCGCCGTCTCTGTCCAGTCTGGATCAGAGGGCCCGCGACATCTTTCGCCATGTGGTGGAGACCTATCTGGAGACCGGCGAGCCGGTGGGATCGCGTACGGTCTCGCGCGGCGGGGTGCATCTGTCGCCCGCCTCGATCCGCAACACCATGCAGGACCTGACTCTGGCCGGTCTGCTGGCGGCGCCGCACACCTCGGCGGGACGGATTCCGACGCATGCGGGTCTGCGGCTGTTTGTCGACGGCTTTCTGGAGATCGGCGACATCGGGGCCGAGGAGCGCCGCGAGATTGACGCGCGGCTAGCCGGAACGGGTCGGGGCTTCGACGAGGCCCTGGATGCGGCCTCCAGCCTGCTGTCCGGCCTGGCGGGCGGGGCGGGCATCGTGGCCAGTCCGGTACGGGATGCCGGCGTCAAACATGTGGAGTTTGTCGCCCTGGGCCAGGATCAGGCCCTGGCTGTGCTGGTCGGGGACGACGGCTCGGTCGAAAACCGCATCATGACCCTGACGGCCGGGGTGACGCCCTCGACGCTTCAGGAGGCGTCGAACTTCCTGAATGCGCGCCTGAAAGGCCGTTCCCTGGCCGAGGCCCGGACCGAGATGCGGGCCGAGCTGGAGGCCGCCCGGGCCCAGCTAAACGCCGCCGCGGCCCGGCTGGTGGAGGACGGGATGGCCGCCTGGTCCGGTGGGGCGGACCGCGACCGGTCATTGATCGTGCGGGGCCGCGCCAATCTGTTGCAGGACCGCGAAACGATCGAGGATCTGGAGCGGGTCCGCGTCCTGTTCGACGACCTGGAACAGAAGGAGCAGCTGATCGGCCTTCTGGATGGCGTCAACGCCGGCCAGGGGGTGCGGATCTTTATCGGTGCAGAAACGCGACTGTTTTCGCTTTCGGGTTCCGCCGTGATCGCGGCGCCCTATATGAACGGTCGCCAGCGGGTGCTGGGCGCCGTCGGCGTCATCGGACCTGCGCGACTGAACTATGCCCGGATCATACCGTTGGTGGACTATACCGCCCGGGTGCTGGGCCGAATGCTGGACGGACAAGAGACTTGAGCGACATCAACGACACCGAATTCGACACCGCCGCCCCGGCCGACGCCCCATCGGGCGAAGCCCCAGCGGCCACGGACGACCTGGCCCCGCTCGATGCCGTCATCGCCGAGCGGGACCAGTGGCGGGACCGGGCCCTGCGCGCCGCTGCCGAGGCCGAGAACGTCAAGCGACGCTCTGAAACCCAGATGAACGACGCCCGCGCCTATGCGATTCAGCGGTTCGCGCGCGACCTGCTGGGCGTGGCGGACAATCTGGAGCGGGCACTCCAGGCTGCGCCCAAGAATGCCGAGGGCGGTGAGGCCGGCCTGGTGACCGGGCTGGAGATGACGCAGAAGGCGCTGCTGACGGCCTTTGAGACCAATGGGCTGAAGCGCGTCGCCCCGGAGCCGGGGGAGGCCTTCGATCCGCATCTGCACCAAGCCATGATGGAACAGCCTTCGACGGCGGTCTCGGGCGGCTGCGTCATCCAGACGCTTCAGGCCGGATACGCGCTGTTCGGCCGTACGGTGCGCCCGGCGATGGTCGTGGTTGCGGCCAAGGGTTCGGGAGCCTCTGCGGCCGCCAACCCCTATGCCCAGACCGAGACGCCCGGCGGCAACGTCGACGCCAAGGCCTGATCGAAGCCGTGGGCTCCGGGTCCGCTCTTCGAGCGGCCCGGAACGACGGGAAGCGCTTCTTAAGTCGCAGCGAACTCGGACAGGGCGTCGATCACGGCGCGGTTCTGGTCCTCGGTGCCGATGGTGATGCGCAGGCAGTCAGGCAGGCCGTATCCGCCGACGGGCCGCACAATGATCCCCCGGCTGTTCAGATAGTCGTTGGCCGCTGCGGCCCGGCCAGCATCGGCGAAGCGGACCAGAACGAAATTGCCGGCGCTCGGCAGGACATCGAAGCCAAAGCCGCGAATGGCCTGGGTCATTCGGGGACGCCAGGTGTGGATCAGGTCCCGCGAGGCCTTTTGATGGGCCGCATCGCCGAGGGCCGCCACCGCCGCCTCGATGCCCGGCACCGAGACGTTGAAGGGCAGGCGGATGCGGTCGATCGCCTCGGCCACCGCCAGGGGCGCATAGCCGAAACCGATCCGCAGGCCGCCCAGGCCATGAATTTTTGAGAAGGTGCGGGTGACCACGATGTTGGCGCTGTCGCGGGCCAGGCCGAAACTGGTCTCCCAGTCGGGCTCGGTCACATATTCGGCATAGGCCTCGTCGACGACCAGCAAGACGTGGGGCGGCAGGCCCTCGTGCAGCTGCCGGATTTCCTCGGGCGTATTATAGCTGCCGGTCGGGTTGGACGGGCTGGAGACATAGACGATGCGCGTCCGGTCATCGACCTGGGCCAGCAGGGCCTCCGGCGTCGCCTTGAAGTCCGGCTCCGGCGCCGACTTGACCTCGGCCTGATTGGCCAGGGCGCTGATCCGATAGGCCAGGAAGCCATACTGGCCGCTGACGATATTGTCGCCGGGCGTCAGATAGGCCTGGTTGAGAAGGGCGAACACCTCGTCCGAGCCATTGCCGAAGATCAGGCGCTCGGGCTCCAGCCCATGATGCTCGGCCACGGCGGCGCGCAGCTTGCTGGCGCGGCCATCGGGATAGATGTGGATGTTGCGGATCGCGGCCTCATAGGCGGCGCGGGCCTTTTCGCCAGCACCCAGCATGTTTTCGTTGGACGACAGCTTCATGGGCTCGGCCACGCCGTCGATCTTGGACTTGCCGCCGACATAGGGGGCGATGGCCATGATGCCGGGCTTGGCGACAGGCGCCGCGGCGTCAGGTGCCGAAAGGGGGGCGTCGGTCATGGTCGTCCTCTCAAATGGCGCGGGCGGATCAGAATTGGGGGGCTGCGCCGATCACGCCGCTCAACAGGCCGGGGGCGGCGGTCAGCCGCGCGTCCTCGGCCTGCACATAGCCCGCCAGCATGAACAGCTTCAACCCGCCTGCCGACGCAAGGGGTGTCGCGGCCAGTCCTGCCAGGCCCAGCGCCTCGACGATCCGAAGGTCGCTCTGGTTGGCATCGGTGACCCAGAAGGTGCGGTCGTCCCCGGTCGGGCCGGTTGGCCGCGCGGCGACCATGAGCGCCTGAGGCAGGCCTGCACGGTCGTCAGGCAGGCCCGCGATGATCCGCAGATGCGGCAGGGCCAGAAGGCGCCCCCACCAGGGCCGGACGCCCGACAAGTCGATCAGGGCCTGACCGCCCTTGCTGATGGCGCTCAGGGCGGCTTCGGGCTCGGCCACGACCTGGCCGCCCAGGCCATAACGGTCGGCGGCCAGCAGGCGGGACAGGCCGCCGCACACGAGCGGTGCCCCCGTCTGTCCTGCCTCGATCCGGCCCCAGACGGCGCGGATCACGGCCCGCGTCGCCGAATCCGATCCGGTCAGGAGGGAACGCAGGGCCAGGGCTGCGGCGTCCGGGGCCGGATCGGTCCCGGCGCGAAGGCGGGCCGTCACCGCCTGACGGACGGCCTGATCCAGACGCGCCCGCTCTGGGTCGTGCGGCGGCTCCTGCAGCATCAGAACAGCTTGGGGGCGGGGGCCAGAGCGAAGGGACCCAGCCAGGTGCGGCCATCGCGGAAGACGATGGTCAGGTCCACATCCTGATCCCCGCTCGCGGCGGATACGGCGGCGGCCCCCGCCGCGCCGGCACGATCGACCGAGCCCGAGCCCGACTGCGCCAAGCCCGCGATGGCGGACATTGGTCGCTCCGCCTTCAAGGCGATCTGGCCCTGAAGTCGACCGTCGGGCCCTGCGTTCAACTGATCGCTGGACAGCAGGGCTCGGCTCTCACCCGCTTCCAGGCTGCCGCGAACGCCGGAGAAACGCCCCCCTGCCCGGGTCCAGGCGGCGAACAGTCCGGCGGCGTCAGTGCCGCGCAGGGCTCGCGCATCCTCGACGACGCCTTCGACCTGGGCTGTCAGACGCCCATTCTGCGCCAGACCCTCGACCGGTCCGCCGGAACGTCCCTCGGCATCGGTCATGCGGAACAGCACGTCCAGGTCGGCAACAGCTGCGGCATTGGGCCGGGTGTAGAGTTCGATCTTG